>JBMFVY010000017.1:0-39950 GCA_049965755.1 Phycisphaerae bacterium
CTTTCGCTCATTTGTAGGCATGGCAGAGTGCTATAGCACTGGCGGCTGAATTTTCGCCAGAACGGAGGCACTGTTGGCCGCGCCCGCTGGCGAACCGCCCGGCTGTGAGGAAAAACGCTGCAGGCGACGTATTCGACATTTGGGCAGGGAAATTCGAGGTACAAACATGATTTTGCCATCCAATCCCCGTGGTATCGCCAATCTGCCGCACGCCCGAGACGGCGCGCTCCCGTTGCCGCACGATGAGGCTGGCGAACGAAATGTGATCGCATCGATCCTGATTGACCCTGATTGTTTCAACGATGTGGCTGAGATTCTGCCCACGCCCGGCGCCTTTTTCGGCCTCCTGCCTCAGGCCATCTACGGAGCGATGCTGGCACTACAGAGTGCTGGCGACCCGATTGATATTTACACGGTCTGGGCCCGGCTCCGGGAGAGCGGATATCCCCGGCTTGATGACGCCTATGCCTACCTTACCGAAGCCCTGCACTCCCTTCCATCCGCCGCTAACGCCCTTACCTACGCCAAGGCCGTGGCCGAACTCTGCGAGCGCCGCCGACTTTCCCTCGCGCTCCGCAATGCACTGAGCGGACTACAATCCGGCGCAACGCGGGAAAGCGTATTGGCCACCTTGGATGCGGAATCGCAGGTGTCGGAACCGGCAGTTCAAGAGGAAAAACGACGGCCGATGATGCATTCGGCAGCCTACCACGGCGTGGCGGGGGAATGGGTGCGGTTGATCGATCCCCACACCGAAGCCGACCCCGCTGCGACGTTGCTGCAGTTTCTCATTGCGTTTGGCAATGCGGCGGGACGCAGAGCCCATTTTCATATCGGGGCTACGAAGCATTATCTGAATTTATTTGGATGCCTGATCGGTGCGACCAACGCGGGGCGCAAGGGCACATCACTGGAGGGAGCCCTGCTCCCCATCCGATTGATCGATGAGGCGTGGGGGGATCGTTGCCAGGCGACTGGTTTATCCAGCGGCGAGGGGTTGATCGATGCGGTTCGTGATCCACAAGTTCAAGCCGACCATATCATCGACGCGGGGGTTCAAGACAAGCGGCTGCTGGTGATCGAAACCGAACTCGCCGCCCCGATGCAGCGTATGGGCCGCGACGGCAACACACTCTCGACCATCGTTCGGCAGGCGTGGGACGGTGGCAGGCTGCGGACGATGACCAAGGGAAGCCCGATGCGGGCCACGGATGCCCATATCAGCATCATCGCCCACATCACGCCGGAAGAACTCCGCCGACTGTTAACCGCCAACGAGCAGACGAACGGATTTGCGAATCGCTTTCTGTGGTGCTTTGTGCATCGCAGCAAATATCTTCCCTTTGGCGGCAGAATCGATGAGGCGCTGCTTGATCCGATCCGTGGTCATTTGATGGATGCCCTTGAGTTTGCCGCCCAACCGCGGGAAATCACCATGAGCGCGGATGCCGCGGCGGCATGGGAGGGTTATTACCGGCAGTTGACGGCCGATCTGCCGGGTGTGGTGGGTGCGATGACCGCCCGCGGCGCGCCGATGGTGCGGCGGCTGGCGTGCATTTATTCATGCCTGGATTTTTCGGAGAAAGTGGAATTGGTGCATCTTGAGGCGGCGATGGCGGTATGGAATCATTGCCGGGAATCGGTGGAATATATCTTTGGTGATTGGGAGAGCAGCGACCTTGACGCCCTGATCGACTGGATTGCCGCACGCGGCGGCAGCGTGACGGTTCGTGAGGTGGGGAAATTCGCACCGAGGCGATACCGTCGCAACGCCGAGCAATGGATTGAAAAGCTGATCGCATCTGGTCAAGGCAAATGGGATATTCCCGACAACGATGGTTCAGGACGGCCACCAAAGATATTCCGGCTGGCGGCAGCGGCGGCGGCGGCGAAATCCCGAGAAAGCCCGGAAAAAACGAATAACGCCGCCGCCGCCAGTGCCGCCAGTGTCGCAACCGCCGCCGATTCTGCCGACGACATGACCTGACGCGCCGGCTGGCTGCGGCAAGGCCCGCTTGAGCCCGCCCGGAAAAATTGCCTCGATCAGAACACTTTGCCGGTGCCAGTGGTGTCGGTAGCGCGTTTTGAACGGGAATAATTGCGGCTCGTTCGTCACGGGATACGGCTATCGACCCCGTGGCATTTCACGGATTTGATTCAGCAGCAGAATGTAATTCAGGGGTTGCCCCCTTCGGCCGAGGTAAAACGACCCGGAATGTTGTACCGGTGCCGGGGGTGGATTCAAAGTAAATACTGCCGCCGGCACCGCTTACCACACGCCGCACCAGCGCGAGTCCAAGTCCGCTGCCATTGGGTTTGGTTGAGAAGAAGGGTTCAAAAAGCCTCGCATGAAATTCGGGCGGCACACCCTTGCCGCTATCGCGGACAAAAAGCATGACGCTCTCCGCTTCGCCGACGGTTGAAATGGCCAGCGTCCCGCCGCGTGTCATCGCCTCCTGAGCGTTAGCACAGAGGTTGAGCAACACCTGGCGAAGTTCGTCCGATGACACCGGCACTTTGGGATCGGCCGGGTCAAGATGTTTCACCACCTGAATGCCATGCGCCTGCATGGACGGGCTGAGAAATTCCATCGCCTGTTCGACGACTGTATTAATGGACGTTTCCTCCGGTTGGCTGACAACCTGCGTACGGAGGAGAAAATCATCGAGCATGGTATCGAGCCGCCGCATCTCCCGCTGGCAGGTACTGATGATGTCCATCAGGCGGGATTGATCGGGCGTGGGACTTTCGATGATCGTCCGCAGAAAATGCAGATTAAACCGGAGGGCGGTAAGCGGCGAACGGACTTCATGGGCGAGGACGGATGCGAGCATCCCTCGCTCGCTGAGCATACTGGTGCGGGCGCGCATGGTCTGAATCTGTTGCCGCTGTGATCGATCAAGCCGGGTACTGACGATAAAAATGAGGACGAGGATAACGATCATGGCGGCGACATCCAATCCGCCGATAAGCCACTTAAGCCGGGTGAGTTCCAGCCAATCGGCGCTGCGCATCGCATTGAGACTTACGCCGACGCTCAGATAACCGTGAAATCCTCCCGGCCAGGCGATCGGCATGCTGAAATCTCCCACGCCCTGTTCGCGATGGTTCCATGGGACCGAATCGATCACTCGCAATTTCTGCGGTGGATTACTTGGCCACGCCTGCGGCGGTAACTGGTGATCGATGAACGTGCTGATCAGATGAGGTTGGGAGTGAACCCGCGCGATGAGCACTGCGACCGTCCCGTTGGAACTCCACAAGGCAATGTACCGAATGTGCGAATTGGTGTTCCAGTAGGCTTTGATCAATGCTCGCCGCTGTCTGGCCCAGGTCAAATAGCTGTTAAAGGAATCTCGAAACGGCGGGGGTTCAAGTCGCAGCGTATCGACGAGTGATGTGGCAACAGGTTGAATCGACTGATTGTTGATGGAGGCTTCGATCCGATTCAGTACTAAAAAGCAGGCACTAAGCCAGAGGACGTTCCATATAAGGATCGCCACCATAGAAAAAAGCCAGACATTGCGGGTGAATCGACTTGAATCACTCATAAGGAGAAAGATACCGGCTAAATAGACTGGCGCTAATGGCTCCCCGTGCATTTTTATTTTCGCGTAATTTTGTGGCTGAACTTTGGGGCCAATGCTCTAAACGGGGTAGGTATAGTCGCTTTCTTGACGCGAGAGCCGTCGGCATTACTATCGTGACTATGAAGGCAAGGACGGGGGCCGACGGGTTCCACATTTATAATATCCGCCCTGAGGATGCTTCTGTTTTGAACGCAGAGTTTCAGGAGTGGCAGTTTGATTTAGACGAGCTGGGCAGTTTTAACTATGCCGACGGGCCAGATGCGAAATGTGTTGATTTGGCGATAGAATGCCGCATCGGCGGACGGCGAGCGATGGGGCCGAACGGTGGTTTGAGGTTTTATGAGTGATTTTTCCGTTCGGCATCGAGAGCGGCCGCGCGAATTAAAGTGGTACCACGCATCGGCGATTCTGTACGGTGACTGGGGTACGAGCCGGTTCTACGTTCTTGGACTCGCTTTTTTCTATTCGCTTTATGCGAGTTTCTGGTACGTGCTGGCCGTGGGCGTACTGGTGGCGCTGGTCGGCTATGCCTACACGATCATCTGCCGATGCTTTCCGGACGGCGGCGGCGTTTATTCGTCGGCCAAGCATCTCAACAAACAGCTCGCGGTTGTCGGGGCCCTGCTTCTATGTGCGGACTATATTGTCACGGCGGCGCTTTCGGCCTATGACGGCATGCAGTATCTGGGCGTGCCTGATAAGGGGATGCTTGTACCTGCCTGCGCGGTGGGCGCCATCATTGTCATCGGATTGCTGAATTTTTTCGGGCTGCGCCGCGTCGGCATACTGGCCCTGATCGTCGCGCTGGCCACCCTGGTGTTGACCTTCATCATCAGTGCTTTTTCAATTCCGCATCTGGCGCAGGGGTGGCATAACATCACGGCGCACGGCCAATTGACCGGCAATCCGATCAATAAGTGGATTGCATTTGTAAATGTTGTGCTTGCCCTTTCCGGCGTTGAAGCGGTTGCCAACATGACCGGCGTGATGATCAAGCCGGTGGTCAAAACAGCCCGTAAAACGATTATGCCGGTGCTGATCGAGGTCGTCCTTTTCAATGTTTTTCTGGCTGTAGCCATGAACGCACTGGGGCCCAATCCCGCCAAACCGCAGGAACGTTTCACCACGCCCGCGGTGGTGCTGCACCACAAGGTGCGCGAATTCAAAAGTCAAAATCCCGACTGGCAGCAGAATCCCAAGATGATCAGGCAGGTGAAGAGCCTGGACCAAAACTATCAGCGGGAGAATGAAATTCAAAACGCAGCGCTGCGTGTCATGGCCACCGATTACGTCGGGCGACCGTTTGGCTGGTTCTGCGGAATTGTCTTCGGTCTGCTGCTGATATCCGCAGTCAACACGGCCATCGGCGCCATGATGAGTATCCAGTACACCATGTCGCGGGACAATGAGTTGCCGAAACTGCTCACGCGCCTCAATCCGTTCGGCGTGCCGTGGGTTGCGTTGGTACCGGCTGTCGCCGTCCCGATTCTGATCCTGTCCATTTTTCACAGTCTGGACACTCTCGGGGATCTGTACGCCATCGGCGTGGTGGGTGCCATCGCCATCAACCTATCGAGCACCGCCGTCAATCGTAAGCTGGAACTGAGAAAATGGGAGCGGATTTTCCTCGGCGCCGTCGGGCTGATCATGCTGGCGATTGAATTCACACTCGCCGCAGTTAAGCATGAAGCACTGGTATTTGCCTTATGTGTGCTGGCGGCGGGTTTACTGGCGCGGTTTTATACGAAGCAGTATCCGTTATTAACCGATCGCCGGAAGGCTCTGGCCATGATGCTCAGTGGTGTGGGCGGTTATCTTCTCACCGCCCTGCTGACGATTGGTGCAATTCACATGTTCCCCGAAAACCCCATATATGGCGGATGGATGGTGACCGGTGCGGTTCTGTTTGCCGGCCTGGCAACCACTGCCATCTACAAATATCGCACCCAATCGGCAGCCCTTAAACTCAAGCCGGAGGCTCTTGCAGCGAGCCAGCCGCAGGAACTGGTCTTTGGCACACCCGCCAAGGAATTGGACATGTCCATGCGTAAAATTTTGGTTGCAACGCGCGGAGGGCGTCGGCTGCTGGAATTTGCGGCTGAATATGCCAAAGAAACCGAAAGTATCATGATCGTGCTGTTTGTACGACAATTGCAATTGGCTTTTGAGACGGAGGCGGAAGGGCCGACACTGGAAGAGGATCGCGAGGCCATGGAGGTATTCCAATTTACGCAGAAACTGGCTCAGGAAAAGCAGATTCCGCTGATTCCCATCTATGCGGTCTCACCGGACGTGAGCTACACGATTCTGGATTTTGCCGCCACCTATGGCGTTAACGCCCTGTTTATGGGGGTATCACGCCGCGCGACGCTGCTGAGGGTGCTCCATGGAGATACGCTCACGGCAGTCGCCGACCAGTTGCCGTCGGATATTCCGTTGCTGATTCACGCCTGATCCCTTCTGGTATCGCGACTGTTTTTTCATGTAAGGAAGATGATGCTTAATCCGCCGTCAACCCAAATACGTTCTGGCGATCTGGCACCCTGGCAGGCCGATCCGCGTGCCGAATTACCTCCGGATGTCGAAGGCCTGATCTTTGATTGTGATGGAACGATCGTTGATACCATGCCGGTACATTTTCATGCATGGCAGGAGGCGCTGGCATCACATGGAATTGAGTTTGACGAAGACCATTTCTACAAGCTTGCCGGAATGCCGACGCCGAAAATTGCCAATATGCTTGCAGCGGAACATGGCAAGCCCGAAGCCGGAGCGGACATCGCGCATCGAAAGGAAGAAGCGTATCTTCGGCGTCTGAATGAAATACAGATCATCGAGCCGGTGGTGGAAATTGTGCGCCGCTGTCATAAACGACGGCCGCTGGCGGTGGCGAGCGGAGGTTTGAGACGGGTGGTCGGTGCACAATTGAAAGCAGCGGGGTTGGAACATTATTTTCCAATCGTCGTCTGCGCGGATGACGTTGAACATGGCAAGCCGGCACCGGACACCTTTCTTCTGGCGGCAAGGCGGATGGGCGTCGAGCCGGGGCGATGCGTCGTGTACGAAGATGGCGTGCTGGGGTTTGAGGCGGCGGCTGCCGCAGGAATGCGATGTGTCGACGTGCGGCCATGGTATTTCACACCCGGCCGCCGGGGGTAACGGAAGCCTGTCGATCGGCGCGGGGACCTGATCAATGATTAACCGGCATCATAGTTGTGGCGTGTGCGGCCAGAAACAAGATAGCGAAAAGCATGAAGATCAGTATCAACGCCACCAGCGCAAGCTGAATGGCGCCAAGGATAATACCAGCCGTCGCCATGCCGGAAGGCGTTGCACCGGCATTTTTGCTTTCACTCCGGGACAAGACGCCGAAGATGATCGCGACAATCGCTCCGATAAACGGCAGAAACACATAACTGAGGATGCCGGTCACCAGCGAAACGATGGCAAAGACTTCGCCCGGCCATTCCATACCGCCGGCGGGCGGATCGGCAGCGGATGCGGCCCGAGATGCAGCCGAGAGTCGCGCATGGCATTCGGGGCAGACGATGCCGTCGCGAATCGGCACGCCGGTTTCCAACGCGCCAATCTGCCTGCCACAATTCGCACAGGTCAACTGTCCACCGTCCGCCATGATTTGTCCTCCACCTGTAATCAGCGAAATGATGATCGAATCAAACCTGCTGATTGTCAAGGACATCGATCAATGGATTTCCAGTGTCTCCATGAGGTTGCTCCGCCAGGGGCCGACCACAGAATACAAGGCTTATGGCGTTGCTGAAAACAGTCCGGCGCCGTTTTTTCGATTGGACAAACCACCCATTATCCATTAAGCGGTAATTGAATATCCATATTCTGTCTTGATGCAGCCTGATAGACCAGGAGGTGAACCTGAACAGGAGAGTGTCCCTGTTCATCAAAAACAATGATTGAATTGCGTCCCTTATGAATCCATGCTGAAGGGATGTACAAACCCGTCGGCATGATATGATCAGGATATCGGCCGAGGTTATGCCCGTTTATCCATACATATCCGCCTCCCATACCCGTCACCGCAACGCGCAGGACACGATGAACACCGTGTGGAATCGCATTCACGGTAAAGCTGTTCCTATAAAAAGTGGGCACACCGGTTGCCACGCTGCCCGATTTCCAACCGGTTTTGGGATTGATGGGGCCGATACCTCCGTGCATTTTCCACGGCGTAATGATTCCGGTTTTGCCTACCGCAGGACGCCGATCTTTAATGACCATCGTCATCGGATCTGAAAATTTGACCGGCCCTTTGGCCATCGGAAGCAACAGATCAATTCGATTTGGTCGATTACCGTGATGCCATCCGAAACGCATGACCGTATGCACCGCACCGTCCGGAGCTTGATTAAGTGTGAGTTGATGCCCATCGACAAAAAGCATAGCCCCGTCGGGCAGTGCCTGGATGTAGAAGCGGAGCGAATCGGCGGACACCGCGCCGGTCATGGCTCGCAGCCACCAATAACCCGCTTTTGCGGAACTCAGCGGATCCGTTGTTTTAAGCTCGCTCCAACCCTTACGCCCGGGTTGATTACTCAAAATATTGGCCACAATATCAGCGATCGAGGCGTGGACATCTTTTATTCGCCACTGCGCAAGTTGACGCTTTTCCACCACTTGCCTCGTCAGCTTTACGGGACCGTACATCCCCATTTTATAGACGTCGGCCAGCAATCCATCGTAACCCCACATTTTGCTGCGTCCCTGATTGACGGTGAATACCGCCAACGTCTTGGTGCCCCGGCTGAGTCGGATGGGACTAAAGCCGCTTCCGGTGATCATACGCATACGTCCGTTGATGAAAATCTCGGCATAATTGCGGATACCGTGCAGTTCAAGAATATAGTTCCCGGTTTTCGATACATTCAGTGAGGCGCGATACCATTCATACGCGCCGGGATAATCATCCGCACCCATCTGCCGTGGATTGACGCTGGATAGCCACGATGAGTCATTAAAAGTAGCGCCGGCCGGCGCATCATCCGGTCGCCATTGCCATGCCCCCAGTGCAGGGGGTGCCACCACTGGAATGGGCTTGAATGTGATCCGGCGGATCGCCGGCGCCGATCTGGAAGATAGTATTCCGACGCTGAGAGAATCGATTTTCGACAGCATCGGCCGTTGAACGGCCAGCACCAGATTTTTACCTTGCCGCATTGAATAACCGACGTAATGCGGTCCCCAGACAATCAAACGGCGACGGTGCGAGTGGATGATCCATGTGTGACGGGCGAGCATATTGGACATGGCAAGCACCCGCAGCACATGAGTACCATCGCGAATAATCTGCATCTGCGGCGTACTGGACTTAAATCTGATTTTCCAGGCATAAAGCCCTCCGCTGCGCGTAAAGCCTTTGGATGCGGTGATGGAATTTTTGCCAAGGACATGAATTCGCAGCAGTCCCCTGCTGCCCGGCCGGCCGTACATGACAAGCGTTTCAATACCCGGTTGCTGTCGAAAACAGCCGAACACCATGCCACAAAGCGCGTTGATTTGGAATTTTCTATTTATCTTATAATGTAGAATGATGGGAATGGTACGATTGGCTGGTATAACCATTTTGCCGCCTATGCGGGATATCACGGTACGATTCACCGCTGAAAAATTGCGGAGAAAAACAATGGTTCCGGCCGGTGAACGACGCGCCGCGATGGAGCAACCCGATGCGATGGCTGTATATTGCGCAGTAACATCCACACTGTCGGCGAGCACCGATTGAAAACTGCGGCCGAAATAGTTGGCCAGCTTGTAATTGTAGTAACTGGGGCGAAGATCGCCTCCCTGCCCGACCGGCGAGCCAAAGTCATAACTGGCCTGGTTGGATTGATTGTTCCAATGGGAAAAATTGGTGCCGCCGATGGTCATGTAGACGTTATAGCCCGCGCCGCCATTGGCGATCACGTCCCACGGGGCCCGCGTCATCCTGCGGCGGCTTCGCGAGCCGACGGGCCATTCACCATATTGCGTGAACCAACCTGACCACATTTCCGTGCTGAACCATGGCGCCGAGTCCTGGGCGTGGTTAAATGGCGTTTCGCCTGCCGGATCCGGACTATGATGTTGGCCACTGAAAAAAAACGGCACATCCACGCCGAACTTCATACACTCATGGTAAAGATATTTGTAGTACCGGTTGGGTAACACCGCCCCCCAACCTTGAAGGTCTTCATTTTCCAATTGGATCATGATGACAGGGCCACCATGGGTTACCTGAAGCGGAATTAATTTGGGCAGAAGCTTGTGATAATATTGACGCAGGGCGGCGATGTAGGGTTTGTCTGCATGGCGAACCGCGAGGCCCGGGATAAATCTTAACCAGACCGGATAACCGCCGGAATCCCACTCCGCACAATCCCACGGACCGATGCGTAGAATGACGTAGAAGCCCATTTTCTGGGCCAATTTTACAAACGCCACAATATTGTGCCGACCATGGAAATCAAATTGCCCCTTGCGCGGCTCCTGATAATTCCAAAATATATAAGTTGATAGACAGTTGAAACCCGCCCGCTTCATTTTTTCCATGCGATTCGCCCACATGGCGCGGGGCACACGCGGATAATGGAACGAGCCGGAGACTACAAAAACGCGTTTTCCATTGATTACGAAACCTTTTCCATCGATGTGTATCTTGGAAGCGACCGATTTGGGTGGCAAAAACATCGATGCATACGCCGGCCCCACGGCAATCGACAGGATCGCAAGAAAGGTGATCGCCCAGATGCATTTGTAAAGATGGCGAATATTTAATTTCGCTCCGACCGCGGTGCCAGGGTGCACGGTGGTGCGGAAGTCTTCGGAAGTTGTGTACAAGATTGCAAACCAAACCTTTCTTCTCTCTCGGCCGTTCTGCTTGGCGGAACAGAACACGGATTCGTGGGCCATCCCGGCACTGCCGACTCCGGTGAACCGAGTTTATAGCAAAAACGCTTCATGGGCGATTGTATTTCGCATAACATCAATTCCTAATACGGGCGATCCGCCGGTCATTTGCCATGATGTCTTGAAGGCAACGCTTTACAAAATGAGAGCTTGGAACTGGATTTGCCCTCGAGCCCATGGGGCGGAATCGGTTTCCCGATCTATTTTTGAAGGATGGTATGATTTACGCGGGGTCCATTCTGCCTGATTGACCATTTGAGCTGGAGTTCAAAATTTCATCAAGGCTATCAAGAGAAATCTTGGTTGGGCGAACCAGCGAACGGCGATCAGATGTCAGGCAACCGAATCAACTCAGCTACTTGCGTCGAGAGTCCGCAACGCATAGCACGGTGGGAAAACATAGTAGACCGGGGTGTTATCTCTGCGCCATTCTCAAAAGCGTTTTCCACGCGGTGGAGAATACCTCCTGCGGTATTGCGTCGGCAGCTACGGCATCGAGAAGCGTAAACGCGGCACCATACACACTTTGCGCGGGCATTTTCAGCGAGGTTGACTCCCTATCGTATCGTGTATGCCGGAGATTCTGATCTAAAAATGACTCGATAAAAATCCGCCCTGGCGTTGCATTTATTTTTGATAAATCAAGGTTCAGTGCAACAGCCTCCCGACGCAGTTCACGTCCGGGATCATCCAACATACGGTCGTAGCTTACAAACACACGATTATCATATTGTGTGGCACTTACAGCCGCTGCCATGTGCTCAAGCCAAAGTGTGTATCCCTTCCGTAAACTCAGTCCATATTTCGCGTGCAACGATTCCGCCACACTTCGGGGGTGCCGTACTGAGATTATGTAACTGGCATCGGCACCGATCCTCTGAAACACACTCTTCCAGAATGGCACCAATCGACAGGTTCGCGGGTCCTTGAACCCCCACAGCGGAACATGGCCGAAGCGCGTCCGCACATCCTCCGCCACTTGCCGGACGGTTTGGCGATAGCCGGGATATTTTTTCATCCTGTTGCAGTCAAATCCGGGTTTTCGCCATGAAAATCCGAGGGCGGTTAATATTCGATCATTGGTGGCGGTGATACGGTTATCCTCCCAGAATCCTCTGGGGTGGTCCGGTTGACTTGCCATCAAGTCGTCACCCAGATAAACACCAAATACCGCCAATGATCTCGCCACCACACTGGTCCCGCTGTGGTGCATTCCCAATACAACGACCGCTCTTTTCGTCATCACAACATAGTATCCGTTCACTTTTGACGTTGGTATCCTAACGGCTTATGCGTCCGAACGACCTTCGATAGGCACCGGGAGGGACCGCCTTGAAACGATGGAATACTCTCACCATATGGCTTAAAGTCAAAAAGCCGGACTCCCATGCGATGTTCTGCATCTTCAGATTGCTGTTGATGATCAGATTAGCCGCGTGCTCTACCCGTCGCTGCCGGATTTCATGCGCCATGCTGTGCCCAACAATCCGCAAAAAGGCGGCGTGCAGGGTTCGATATGACATATTCAGTTGTCTGGCAATATCCTGAGCCCTGAGCCGTTCGCGGTAGCGTTGCTTGATAATCTCCATAGCGGCGGCAACATCCCGATTGCTGATTGCCAGAATATCCGTGGATTGACGAACCGTAATACCACGGGGAGGAATGAGGACAACTTCGGGACGATTCTTTTCGCCGCGCATATACTGATCGAGCAGTGCTGCCGCACCGTAGCCGATTCCCTCCAGATTATTGTCGATGCTTGATAAAGGCACAGGAGCGAAAGGGCAGATTAACGGGTCATCATTACAGCCCAGCACTGCAACATCCTCCGGAACCCGTAAACCCGCATCCAGTGCCGCCTGAACAATCTCCGTCGCGAACTCATCCACCTGGGCGTTGACCGCCAGCGGTTTCGGTAATCTGCCAAGAGCACGGCGCAGAACACGCAGCCGCACATTGTAGCTGTGGCCAGAACAATCGATGAGGTGAAATGTTTTTCCCGTGGCTGCGACCGTTCGTGTGAATATTTCCAGTTTCGCCAATTCCGCCCGGTTACCGCGGCATACGTAATACGCGAGATGATCAAAGCCCCTGTGGGCAAAATGGTTCACCGCCATTTTTACTACCCGGTCCATATCCGCCGCCACTCTCGGCACCGGCAACCGATCGTCGTTGCCGATATTCACGATGGGCTTCTTATAACTCAGCAACCGTCGATCAACCTCCCGATTATTGCCGGCGGTGCAAAGGATGCCGTCGCCGTTCCATTTTGTCGGCAGCAGGGAATCGCGCAGAGTGCTGAGATCGAGTTGCCATTGCGATTTTTCGGCGTACCGTGCAATACCCCGATGAATACTGCTCGAATACCAACTCAGCGAGAGCAGAACTTTTCGCGCCGGCAGAGAATCGGCGACTCCAGCAGGGATCCGGGTTGAGGATCGTTTCATCGCAATCTGACTCCTGTACGCATTTCCAGCATGCTCCAAGCATTCTACGGATATCAAAATAAAAAAGTGTGTCATGCGGCATCATGCCGTCGATCGGCGAGGCCAACTATTTTGTATCGACCACGGGACGAATTATCCATCCGAGCGCACAGATGAAAAAACGTTACCAACAATTCCTGCCCATTTTCAGGCGGAACAGCGGAAAGCATAGACGATGTCAAAATAGACAAGCGATTTGCACAAATAGATAACACACGAGCTGCGTGGTGAGCTATACTCTCCTCAGTTGTACATTTCGTCTGCTGCGGTCGCACGCGTGTCTCTACCGATGCGGCAGAGGACCAGTTCAGTCGTAGGGACACAGTGTTTAAGGAGTTGACCCATGCGTCTGAATACTCGTTTGTCGCTGCTCGCTACCGCCATGGCTTGTCTGAGTGCTGTCGCATACGTTGGTATCGCTTCGGCAAGCAACGTCATCGTCTCTGATGGTTTCTCAGGGACCAACGGGGCCACGGTCAATGGACGTACTCCGGACGGAGTCGACTTGCCCGGCTCGTCATGGCAGGTCGGACAGCAGAATGCAGGCGGTACAAGCCCCATGACGATTGACACCACGGTCGGTAATCCATCGCCATCGGTCAGCACTAATTACAACGATGCCGCAGGGATCAGTATCGCAAGCGCCAATGGATACACTGAACCGAGCGTGCTCACGATCAGCGCCGACTTGAATATCGGAACTATCCAAGGCGGAGGTCTATCCGACAACACTTATGGTTTGGGACTGGGGTTCTGGGGCACTGTACCCACCAACGGGCAGAACAGCTTCACGGGTTTTACTGGAATCGCCATGGATCCCTACGGCGATTTGACATTCATCAACAATGGAAGCGCTACCTCTGTAACGGCGGCGGCGCCGTCCAGTGCGACGATTTCAGGTGGGTACGTCACCGGGTTTAACACGCTGACATACACTGTCGATACCACCACCGGCAATATCACCAATCTCGTCTTTGATGGCACGAACCTCACCAGCGATTTTTCCAGTGCGGTAGCTTCCCCGACAGGTGCCCCGACCTTCGCAGGGTTCTACTCAGACGACCCCTACACGGTCAACGCAACCGGGTATGTGGATAATTTCTCGGTTTCAGGCCCCGTGCCGGAACCAGCTTCGTTGATGTTGTTGGCAAGCGCGGGCGTGGGTCTCCTGTGGGTTGGCCGAACAAACGCAGGAAACCGCGGGAAGCGGGGCGCCCTTTGAGCGATATGTTGTTTTGACAGAATTTCATATCGAACACATGGATAATTGCTATGGTTGCCAACCGATTATTCGCCGGGACTCGCGAGATTCGACGTGGGTTTACACTCGTAGAGCTTTTAGTAGTTATCTCCATCATCGCTTTACTGATTGCCTTGCTTTTACCTGCGCTGGCACGAGCCAGAATCCTGGCAGCCCGTACCGTCTGCGCGTCTCACCTTCGGGAGATCGGTCAGGCCATTTATGAATACTCGCAGAGCAATCGTGGACAACATCCCACACCAGACCCGTACAATTGGTCGTTTGGCACTTTAGCATTTTATCCCAACCCCTCTGAAATGCCGCCCGGAGAACCGCCGTATCAACCCAATGGCCTCTGGCAGCCATGGGGTTTCGCACTTCTCTACACGACGGGAATTCTGCAAAACACGTCGATGATCTACTGTACACAGCCCGGTGATTTTTTTGGCCAGACCTTGGATGCCAACAATCCCACGGCGGGTTTGCAGACTGCCCTGAATAAGGCGAATGGTCAGTGGAAGTTGGTGCAGTGGCAGAACGTTGACGCCGGGTATTGCTATTGCTACAAGATGCAGCAGGGTTATCAGCCGACTCCCAATGGGCCGGCTGAAACGCAGTTCTGCAATTATGAACCAGGCCATAATTATGTTCAGCAACCTACAAGCGCCGGCTCGGATGTTCTGGCCACTGATATTGATGTCACAGTTAGTGGAAGTTGGACTATTATCGGTGCCAATCACGTGGACACTCCTTCCCTGCAATATCGTGGAATGCCGGATGGCGCCAACGAGCTCTACAAAGATGGCTCCGTGCACTGGATCGGATCGCCGGATATGGCGCATGCTGGCTTTGGCGGCGGAACGGACGATCAGGGAGCCACCGGTCTGACGGTCGGCAATCAGTCCAACGGGTTAGCTTATTGGCGATAGATATCGGGTGGATCACACTGAAACGAGTCACCATGGAAGATAGCGACTTGGCCGATGAGTGGCATCGTATTGGAAACTCGCAGACGTTGGCATGGGTAATTCCCGGAGCCGACAGGATAGTACGGTGACAACGCTGATCTTGGTTGGTAATTTTTGGTGCGAATGGCCGAATACCTGGCTGAGATATGCGGTTGCCGT
Source organism: Phycisphaerae bacterium (assembly GCA_049965755.1). Lineage (GTDB taxonomy): Bacteria > Planctomycetota > Phycisphaerae > WQYP01 > WQYP01 > JAJZGD01. Next base: position 15,362 of record JBMFVY010000017.1, read on the forward strand.
CGCCCCAAAAAGTCTCAGACATCCCCGATGCGCAAAATGGTGTGTGATGCGTGAACCGAACCGAAAACTCTCCTCGTTGTGAGCCACCCGGCCGATAAAATCCTTAAGCCGCCTTTCCAAAGGTCATGCAACAACAGCGAGTTGATCGAGCGGTGGCCGTATGGGATGGTGAAGTCTTTAATGGTAAGATTCGGCAGGCTGCGCAAGGGGATGGACACGAGGGGGAACGGAAAGTGAATGCGTCGGTGGCCGGGTAGCAGTAGACCTGCGAGATACCCGCGCGACCGATGAGGCAGACTACCGGAGAACAAATTCCGTTTTTGAGTAATATTTAAGGTCAAGCCGTTTGATGAACAGAACACACGGGTGGAATCAATGAGAAAATTAAAACAGATTGCCGCGATGCTCGCTTTTGCTTGTGCCGTAATTTTTACGGCATGTGCGCGGAGCAGTCCTCATCGGGAATATTCATTGACGCTTTGGAATTGGGATCCGTCGTGCGCTCATTTGAGCGACTTTAAACGCTGGGCCCGGGATTTTAAGGCGATTGGCGGTACGGAAATTTATATCTCCGCGGCGTGGAAAAGACTTGAGCCGATGCCGGGGCACTACCGATTTGGCTTTATTGCCCGACGTTTGGAGGTTGCGCGAAAAATTGGCCTTCGATTGGGAGTGCGAATCAACAGTTATTGGGCAGGGGCCACTCCAAGTTGGCTGCATGTGGATAAAATGGAATATAAGTCCGGCAAAGTCGCATCGCTCAACATACCATCCATCAATGATCCGCGATTCTGGCGGGCATTTTCACCGCTCTGCACACATCTGGCCGAATACTTCCGCGGACAGCATGTCGATTGGTGTGCATTTATTGGATCGCAGGCGGAAAATAAATATGGCAGTTGGTGTACATTTGACCCGGCAAGTTTGAAACTTTGGCGCAAAGCCGTTCGTGCAACCCCCCGACCACGCTGGTTGGCCCGCATTGTCGGTGATGCACCATTGCCGCAAACACCGACGGTTCCCGGTACAACTCATGGCACGCCTGACGGGACGGCGGCAGACATGGCGTTTATCGCCTTTCGTCAGGAGAATTGGCGGACGGCACTGAAAAGATTCAACCGTGCCATTCGAGCCGGCGATCCCAAGGCAGATATTGTTGTGCAATTGGGAGAAAGCTATCGATCCGGCTCGGCGGAGATGTCAAACCTCGACTATTACGGCATGTCCCGAGGTGCTGACAAAATTCTCCAAAGTTACGATTTCAATTTAAACGCACATCAGGGAATATGGAAAATGCAGGCGGATCTGGCCGCATTCCAGGGCATCACGCTTAAACCGGTGGTCATCGAATTTGATGATCCCGTCGTTATAGTCGCTCTGGGATATACGCCGAAGTTTCTTACCGCGATGGGAAGAGCGGCGGTACAGCAGGGATGCGGTATTGAAGAATGCAACGCGGGCGGATACCAGACTCTGCCTTCAGGTTATTCCTTCATGAAAAAGTGGGGGCAGATATGCGAGACAGCCGCACCGACACAGGCAATTCGCCGTGACGCCCGACACACTATTTTGCTGTATGTCTCCAAGTGGGCCAATTACTGTTACCGAGAACCGACCCGCTGGCTCAACCTTGCACAGTTCGGAGCTTGGCGCATGCTCAAAACGAACGGTTACAGGGTCCGGATAATCTGTGGGGATGATTTGGACGAAAACCTCAACGACTATCGAGGGCTCTACGTTGCTTTCTCACCCGAGCAACTTATACCGATGGCAACGCGTCGCCGACTATTAAAATTGGAGTCGGTGCTGCCGACGATTGTGGAAGTTAATAACATTCCGCGTAAATTGGGGAATCGGGCTATTATTGTCGAAAACTTTAGGGGCGAAACGCAATCGGTCTTGGCAGCAGGCCGCAGGGCGAGTGTAGATGTTCCCTCAACTCGGTGGAAGTTTTATTCGCAGGATGCTGCAGGATATCTGCACTCACCGATGCGTATTTCCAATGGTCCGGAAGCTGGAACCCATAGCTGCAGGACAAATTTCAACGACGCCGCATACATCCGCCTTCGCAGAATGGGGCACGATCACCTCCCGGGAATATTTACCGTTCGAGCTCAGTTGCAAATAAACACGGCTGACCAAGTTGGCCTGGGCTTTTATGCAAAACCACCGAAAGACGTCACCGATGGATTTTCAGGGCTGATAGTCAACCGTACCAACGGACAGCTCCAGTTATGCGTAGACGGCAGACCGATCGGCCCACCACGGCCGGCGCCATTTCTCGGCTGGAAAACCCACACGTTCTATATGGTGTCCCTAAGCATTGACACCCACACTGGCGAGGTGGTGACCATATCGTACAACGGGCACGATATCACCGATGAGTTCGGCGGGGCCATACGTGGATTTGGACGGTCGGCAACGACCTATGTCGGCTTTTATGGATGGTCGGGCTCGAGTGCTTCCGCCACCGGATATGTAGCCAACTTTGAGGTTCTCGGGCACGGCGCGACATTTTCCGGTCATGCACCCGGCATCGGAACATTCGCCCGTTACGTTCCGGGTTTACCGATTGCACCTGAATTATCTCATCCGGTAAGACGAAGCCCCGACAAGGTTATACTCGGTTATCCATTGGCTTACATTTGGAACAGCGGGCTTGATCATGCGGCCCAGCAACGGGTTCTGCTTTGGGCCATAAGAAATACTTGGGCGCGGAAATAAAACGTTTATTAAATCGCCGGGCGTAACAGCAATCCCCGCGGCGTAAGGTTGGATACCATGATAAAGGCTTATTTATTCGATCAAGGAATAGCTGCGTGCTGAAATGCCGATTATCCGCTGCGCTGGCGATTATTGAACTTATCGTTATGGCATTCGGCACCCACCGGACCTTTGCGATACCTGATACGCTTCAACTTCGGAAGGAACTCCGTGCGGTACCTCCAAGGGTGACGTGGGAGGCTCAATGGATCACCGCCCCGCTACCCCGGCGTAACCCGCTGAGAAAGCTCAACTGGATGTGGGGGAACGCAGGCGGCGGCAGCTCGGCTCTGAGTCGTGTCTGGTTCCGTCGACAATTAACCATACCTGATGATGTACGCATCCGCCGGGCGGTGTTTGATCTCACAGCTGATGAACAGTTCATACTTTATGTCAACGGCGTACAAGTTGCTCAGACGACGCAATATCGCGGGGCAAATTGGAATCACATTTACCATCCTGATATCGCCCGGTTGCTGCACCCCGGAGTCAATACGCTGGCCATAGCCGCCACCAATGCGGGCGACAATATTAATTATGCGGGGCTGATAGGGACCCTGACCATCCAGCTCTCCACGGGTGGCAAGGTACACGTGCCTGTCGATTCAACATGGATGACGACTGAGAAAACGCCGCCATCCGGATGGAATCGATCCGGATTCAGACCTGTGAATTGGGAACCCGCCCACCGCATCACCCGATGGGGCAGCGATCCCTGGGGCCATCGACCGAATCCACGACATGCGCTACCGCTCTTTCGGCATGTTTTTTTCATCAGCCGACAGATAAATCGGGCAACCGTTTTTGTCTCGGGGTTGGGGCAATATGATCTGTTCATTAACGGCCACAAGGTTGGTGATGATGTCATGCAGCCGGGTTGGACGGATTATAGAAAAACGGTTTCATATAACGCCTACAACGTCACCACTCTCCTGCACCGGGGGCGTAATGTGATCGGCATGATGTTGGGTACGGGGATGTATGATTGTCCGGAGGGGACACGCCGATATGAACACGCGCCGAATCCCTGCGGCCGGCCTGAACTCATTCTGCAATTGCAGATATCATTCCGCGATGGCAGCCGGAAAACTATTATCAGCAGCAACCGATGGCACACCACCCCGGGACCGATTACATTTTCATCCATCTATGGCGGCGAGGATTATGACGCCCTGAAAGCAATCCCGGATTGGAAAACTTCCAGATTCAATGCGGCGCATTGGCAATCAGCAGTGGTAACGCACGGGCCCGGCGGGGTGCTCAGGGCGCAGATCGCACCCCCCGTGAAGGTCATGCGGATTTACAAGCCTCTCCACATCACGCATCCGATGCCGGGGGTAGCTGTGTATGATCTGGGCCAGAACATGGCGGGCCAATTTGTTATCAAAGCCCGGGGACCGGCGGGCTCCAAGCTGATTGTCTATCCTTCCGAATTAGTGCACGCCAACGGCACGGAGTGGCAATCCTGTGCAGGCCCTATCTGGTGCACGTATACGCTTAACGGGAGAGGAACCGATACATTCCACCCGCTTTTCGCCTACTACGGCTTCCGCTATCTCCAGATCGATACCGTTGCTCCGCGCCGCTCTCCGGACAGGCGACCGACGATTTCCAGCGTAATCGGCGAGGCGACTCACACGTCGTCTCCCAGGATCGGCTATTTCCGATGCAGCAATCATCTGCTGAATAAAATTCATCACCTGATCACCATGGCCATGGTGAACAACATGGAAAGCATTATTACCGATTGCCCCACAAGGGAAAAAACCGGCTGGCTGGAGGATACCTATCTCGCAGGGCCGGGGATTATGGATAACTATTTTGTGCCCCGACTCTACGAACAGACCGCCGCCAACATGCGTGATGCTCAATGGGCCGATGGCATGGTGCCCGATTTTGCTCCGCAATATTTCAATTATCCGGGTGGGTTTATTGATTCCCCGGAATGGGGAAGCGCCTGCATCCTTGGACCGTGGCTCATCTATAAATATTTCGGCGACAAACGTATATTGTATGATAACTATGAAATGATGACGCGATATCTGAAGTACCTCAAATCCCGGGCGGTAAACGACATCATTGCCTATGGTCTGGGAGATTGGTTCGACCAGGGCCCACGGCCGCCGGGCGTTGAACAGCTGACCACCATGGGAGTGACCGCGACCGCCACGTGGTATCGAGATATCACCGTCATGGTAAAAGTCGCCCGTCTCCTGGGTCACCCTCATGCGACCGATCGATTCAGCGCCGAGGCGGCGCGTGTGCGGGCGGCATTTAACCGCCGGTTTTATCACCCGACCACCGGCCAATATGATCGCGGCAGCCAATGTGCTGATGGCATGGCCCTGGCGACCGGAATTGTCCGACAAGCAGACCGATCAAGGGTGCTCTCTCATCTGGTTGCCAATGTTCGCAAACATGGCTACCACACCACGGCAGGTGATATTGGATTTCATTACGTCGTGAAAGCATTGATGAGTTCCGGGCAATCGAAGTTGCTCTTTAAGATGGCTACGCAAACCACGCCGCCCAGTTATGGTTATCAGATTCTCCATGGTGCAACATCTCTTACTGAAGCATGGAATGCTTTACCGGCCGATTCACAGGACCACTTTATGCTGGGTCATATTGAAGAATGGTTTTTCCAGGGCCTCGGGGGCATACGAATCGATCTGGCGCAGAAGCCCGGAAGGCAGTTGGAGATTCGCCCAGCAGTGGTGAAAACTCTCAAGTGGGTGCATGTGAGTTACGATTCCGTGCTGGGTAGGGTGATCAGCCATTGGCGAAATCGCGAACATCATCTGCTTATGCATATTGTCATTCCGCGACACATCACCGCACGGGTATACATTCCTGCATCACGCGACGCGACGGTAACAATCAACGGCAAGCCTCCGGCGCAAGCTCACATTAAAGTTTTACCCACAAGCCATGGCTGCCGAATCTGTGTCATGCCCGGCGGCAATTATCGGATTGTTGTACCGCAATAGATTGGGACAGAATCTTCAGGTGGATGACGAAATCCCGATTGCAGCGTCAATCTCGCCCTGTGCGTTCTTCGTTTTCAAATCCCACCGAGGCGACTGATCCATTTACGGCCGGTAACGGCAGGGCGACACAGATGGCCCAACCAATATCTCATCGGCCGACTTGCACTTCGACGAGCCCGTCAGGCAAAGGCACCGCCGCTATCGGCACGGAAAGGAAGCAGCGGATCACTTCGATATTGGTTTGAGCATGGCTGCTCAGCGGCATAGTGACAAATCGGCCGCTCCCGGCCAGGGCCATCGGCAGCAGCAGTTGATCAGCCAGATATCGGCCGACCGGGGCGCCTGAACTGATATACGTCCGCATTTCTTTGACGAGCCGCTCAATCATGGCGGCGGATGAGAGTTCCTTTTCGCCGCAACCCACCAATATTTCGGTAATATGCTCGGCCTGCAGACTCAGAATCACAGCGTTGCCCGGCCCGACAGATTTCGGGAATATCTCAACAGCGATGTCCTCATGTCCCAGCGTAGTCCACTGCATGAGCAATTCACGTTGACGCTCGGCGATGCCGGATGCGAGCCCGGCGACCAATATACGGGCGGTACGGCGAACCAGATTGCCGCGGGTAGTAATTTCGATGGGTGCCAGCCGTGAACATGGCTCGATCCGGACAGAAAATTCCCCACCGCCGGCGGGGTAAAAGCCGGGTTGGAGCAACTCCGCATCAACACGCGGTCCGATTTTATTGATCCACGGAAGAAAACATTCCGCCAGATGCGGATACGGGGGCGCAAACGGGTTGTGCGTGCCACCACTTAGTTTCAATTCACTCGGTTCACCGGCAATCATGAGTGCCGGCAGGACGGTCTGAAGGACAAGGGTGGCGCTGCCGGCGGTTCCCACGGCAAACCGATACTTTCCCCCGCGCACGGGGCCCGGCGTAAATTGCAACCGGCAGGATCCGAGTTCGCCGCCCTCGACGTTGGCTTGGCAGATGGCCTGCGCCGCGGCCAGTGCTGTAAGATGCTGGCGCATGAGGCCCGGGCGACGCCGTTTGGCGCGGATGTTTTCAATGACAAAAGGAGTGCGGGTTACCATCGACAGCGAAAGGGCGGTCCGAAGAACCTGCCCGCCTCCCTCGCCCGTCGATCCATCAAGCAATATCATGTCCGAACTTCCAACGAATCCTCCGGCCGAAACCGGATATCGAATCTATCTTTACCCATGATTAATCGTCCGCCCTGTCGGAATCTTTAATAACGAAGCGGGCCTTGAGGCGGGCCACTTCATCCGCCAGCCCCGCCAGCCGAACGCTCTCGAGCACCTGGTCAAAATCCTTATACGCCGCCGGCGCCTCGTCGCGCGGGTAATTGCGGCAGTTGGTCAAAATGTCCTGCGACGCAAAGGATTCGTCAATGGAATGCTGATCCAGTTGACGAATCGCAGACCGGCGGCCCATGGCTCGACCGGCACCATGATTGACACTGAAACAACTCTTTTCCGCGCCCGCCGCGGCAACCATAACCGCTGAACCCGCCTGCGGGTTGCCGGGAAGCAAGATCGGGTGACCGACGTCGGCAAAAGGCGTATCCGCCAGCGCCGGGTGCCCCGCCGGGAACGCCCGCGTGGCGCCCTTGCGATGAACCCACTGCTTACGGCCATCCATCATCTCCTGCCGGGCGATATTATGGCTGATCATATAAACCAATTCCCCGGTCGTGCCGGGCAGAACTTCAGCGAAGGCCTCCAGCACCAGTGCGTTGATTAACAAATGGTTGACGGTGGCGAAGTTGGCGCCCAAGCTCATGTCATCGATATACGCGTCCGCTTCGGGCGTGCCGAGCGGGGCGTAAACCAATTCGCGATCGTCGCCGGGCAGCGGGATATTCCACCGGGAAAAATGCTCCTGCAGGCGACGAAATTGGCTGTTCGCAAGCTGGTAGCCAAACCCTCTTGATCCGCAGTGCGAAAGAAATGCGACATGGCCGTCTTTGAGGCCGAAGCGTTCCGCCACAAAGCGACTTCGCGGGTTATCCGCCACCTGCACGACTTCACATTCACCAAAGTGATTTCCACCACCGTAGGAGCCGAGTTGTGAAAAGCGTGAATCCAGGTTTTTTGTCGCGCCATGCTGCAGGGCATCCCAACGGGCCCCAAGGGCCTCGGCTGTTCCGTCATGCCCGCGGTGCCACGCATCTTCACAGCGGACGGCCCAGACGGGGGGAATCCCCAACTCGCGGCAGACCGACTCAGACGCCCCCTGCGTCACCGCCTCAAGTCCGACGGCCCGCGCGATGTATCGGGCCTTTTTGGCCGACCGGTGTCCCCGGCCTGCACCGGTGGGCACTCGTTCGACGATGGCGTCAATCAACGCCCGGCGTGTGGGCTTATCAGAAATCACCTCCGCCGGCACGTTGAGCTGCAGCAGGCTCATGGAGCATTTAATATCCACGCCGACCGGCCCCGGATAAATGTGCGTCGGCGATGCCAGTACACAACCGACGGGAGCGCCGTAGCCGGCGTGAGCATCGGGATTGAGCACCAGCGCACTGACGCCCGGCGCCGAGCGGGAATTCAATGCCTGCTTGATGCACAGGCCGTCGAACTTCGCGCGTATTTCCGGCGTGCCGATGACCGTAATCGGCGTGAGTTTTGGATCCCGGGCCGGCAGTATGGCCGTCGCTTCGCCTGTCCGGATGAAGCGTTCCTGCGTGACGGGTTCCGTTTCGATGATGTCCATGATGTCTACTCCTTATACTCGCAGGGTGCAGATGGTTATACACCCCTGAACGTCTTTTGACCCGGCCCCGGGGGCGAAGGCGACATGATGCGTAAGGATGTCAGTCCTCCGACAGGCACCCAACCCGCCGGCCCGGCAGGCTGCACGCCCGCATGAAACCGACCCTTCCCATCCGCATTCGCCTTCGCCCCGTCCGCAATCCAAATTCGTACAATCTAAGCATCCCTCGGGGCGACTCTGCACAGGATGCCCGACGGTCGAAATTCTTTCGACCGACACAGATCAGTTACGCATAACCCGTGCCAGGAGCTGCTTGCCAAGGTGCAGTGATGAACGTATCTATTTATAATACATGATGTTATGAAATTCTAATCATTCTGTTTTCACTCTATTCTGTCGCGTACTCCGTGGCACCGTTTAGTTTTTTATCTAATTTGCTAGAATATTATCTATGGCCCGACATAGGACGGTGGTGATCGGTTTTCTCGGTTCAGTGCTTGACAGCGGCATGGGGCCGGAGCGCTGGGATCGGTGGCGCCCCACCGTGGATCTGTGCCGCCACGAAGATTTTCTCGTGGATCGGCTCGACCTGATCACACAGAAAAAATTTAACCCCATTCTGGACCGCGTCACGCAGGACATCGCGGGCATATCGCCGGAAACGCAGGTCGTGCCACACGTGTGCGAGTTGAAAGACCCGTGGGACTTTGAAGAGGTGTACGGGGCCCTGCACGATTTCGCGGCCGGATATGACTTCCGCATGGCGGAGAATGACTACTATATTCATATTACTACCGGCACGCACGTAGCGCAGATATGCCTGTTTCTGCTTACGGAATCCGGTCGGCTGCCGGGACGGCTGCTCCAGACGATGCCGCCGCCCAGCCATCGACGATCCGAGCCGGGGGGCCTGAGCGTCATTGATCTGGACCTCTCGAAATACGACCGGATCGCCGGCCGCTTTGAACAGGAAAAAAAGGACAGCCTGACATTTCTCAAAGGAGGAATTTCAACCCGTAATCCTGCGTTTAACGACATGATCGCGGAGATCGAGCACATCAGCGTCTCATCATCGGCGCCGATCCTCCTCATGGGCCCGACGGGTGCGGGCAAATCACAGTTGGCCCGACGGATATTTGAACTCAAAAAGAGCCGACGACAGATCACCGGCGAATTCGTGGAACTCAACTGCGCCACCCTGCGGGGCGACTCCGCCATGTCAGCTCTTTTCGGACACGTGAAGGGAGCCTTCACCGGCGCCAGCAACGCCCGTGACGGCCTGCTCCGCCGCGCCCACGGCGGCCTGCTGCTTCTTGATGAGATCGGTGAGTTGGGCCTCGATGAGCAGTCCATGCTGCTGCGTGCCCTTGAAGACAAGCGCTTTTTGCCCGTGGGTGCCGATACCGAGTCCTCAAGCGATTTTCAGTTGATCGCCGGCACCAACCGCAATCTCCAGACCGCCGTGCAGGATGGGGTATTCCGCGAAGATCTGCTTGCCCGGATCAATCTCTGGACTTTTCATCTGCCTGCCCTGCGGGATCGTCCCGAGGATATCGAGCCGAATATCGTCTTTGAACTCGAAGCGCTCAGTCGGCGGATCAATAAAAAGCTGGCCTTCAGCCGTGAGGCCTACGAAAGCTATCTGGCGTTCGCGCGGTCGGACCGCGGGCTCTGGCGGAGCAACTTCCGCGATCTCAATGCCAGCATTACCCGTATGGGCACACTGGCGGAAGGCGGGCGGATCACATTAACACTGGTAAACCGGGAGATCGAACGTCTCGAGCGGTTGTGGTTTCGGCCCGAGGGAGTCACCCGACAACCCGCAAATAGTGCCGACCTGCCGACACAACATCCATGGGAGGCACTGGACCTTTTCGACCGCATGCAACTTGCATCAGTTCTGGATGTCTGCCGCAACAGCCGCTCACTTTCCGAGGCCGGGCGGAAATTATTTTACTCCTCACGAAGCCGGAAGAAGAGCGTCAATGACGCGGACCGGCTGCGGAAATATCTTCTGCGCTACGGCCTGACCTGGGACAGTATCGGCAGAGCGTATTGGGCATCAGCCGATAACGAATGATGCACGAGTCGCCAAAATGACTGAAAGATTGAATGGTTGCACGCCAGCGCGGCCCGGCGGGAACTGCTACAGATTGCCGCGGGAAAGTTTCTGCCGGATAAATTCAGCCCGGACGGCCTTGCGGGTTGCCTCATCGAGTTCGCCGCCCCGTATCTTCTGCAGATGAGCCGTCTGAGCAAGTAGAAATAAATTATTAATGTTGCTCAGCTCCAAGCCGCTGATTCGCCCCAGAGTTACCCCCAGCCGGAGATAAGAGAGGTGATAAAGGGCCTCCTCGGCCGTGAGCAGCCGGGCATGGCTGAGCACTCCCAGTGCCCTCCCGATCCGATCATCAATCAGCAGCGAGTTTTCCTCCACCAGCAGTTCGCGTGCCGCCGACTCGGCCTGCAGAATTCGTGGCACCACCTGATCGTTAAACTCTCGGATGATCTCCTGTTCACTTCGGCCCAGCGTGGTCTGATTGCTGATCTGATAAAAATCGCCCAGCGCTTCCGTCCCTTCGCCGTAAAGCCCGCGGATGGCAAGGCGCATATCCTTGGCGGCCTGTTTGATCTGGTCAATTTTTCCCGTCAATTGCAGTGCGGGCAGGTGCACCATGACCGACACGCGCAGCCCCGTCCCCAGATTGGTCGGACATGCTGTCAGGTAGCCAAGCTTATCGCTGAACGCGAAGTCCAGGCCGGCTTCAAGCTCATCATCCACCATACCCGCCTTCTGCCAGCATTCCTGAATCTGAAGTCCGGGCGCGATGGCCTGAATCCGCAGATGATCCTCCTCGTTGACCATCACACTGATATCTTCGCCTTCAGTGATAAAAACACCTTTGCTGCCGTCCGGCGCCGCCAGCTGACGGGAGATCAAATGGCGTTCCATAAGCATCTGACGGTCGATATCGTCGGCGTCGGACATTTCCACATACAGGTGGCCGGGGGCTTCCTTGAGTTTTTCCAGCCGACCGCGCAGCGTGGTTTGAATCTCTTCCCGCTGCGGTTCGGTCGCTTTGCTCATAAACGGAAACGCGAGCAGATTTCTGGCCAGCCGCACGCGCGAACTGATCAGGATATCGTTTTTCGGCCCCTCTCCCATCAACCAGTGACAGGGACGATTGGGCATGGATTCAAGTGTCAGCATATGTGTCCCGTCCAAATCACTCACCCGGCCTGTTCTTCCATCGCCTTGATTTTATCGCGTAATTCAGCGGCGTGACGGTAATCCTCATCCGAAACCGCCTGCGAAAGCTCCGCCTTCATCTGCAGGATCGCCTGCTTGCGGCGCAGGTAATCCGGCCCATTGATCTGTCGAGCCGCGGGTATTTTACCCGTGTGGTGAGTACCGCCGGCCTGAGCCGTTTCAATCCACGCGGCGAGTTGCACGGCAAAAATATCATAATCACGAATGCACCCGAGCAACCCCGTATCCTTGAATTCCTTCCAAGTCATGCCGCAATCCGAACACTTGAGATTCTTCACCTCGTCGGCCGTTCGACCGATGATCAGGGCGTTGACCGATTCAAAGAAAGATGCATGCTTCTGAGCGGCCAGCCCCTGTTCGGCGGCACATTTATCGCAGAGATGAAGCTCCCGAATGGCTCCGCCGCTGATTTCCTTAATATGAACCGTAGCAGGTTTGTGGCACCGATCACAGCTCATCTACGCACCTACTCAAGTCAGTTTGACCCATCAAGCCGCCGTTCCAACCCCTTCTTATATTAGGTTTGCTCCCGGCGCGATTCAAATGCCCAAGTGCATGTCAATCCGGTATCTGGTCCTTGTATTTCTCCCGGAACTCCTCCATCGAGCCAATTTCCGGAGGCACGATGGCATCGGATATCAGCAATACGGGTATCCCGTCACGTATCGGATAGCGCAGGCCGCCGACCTCCGCGACCAGAAAGTCACCCTCCTGACGCAGGCGACTCCGCGTGAGGGGGCAGACCAATATTTCCAACAGGTCCGGATCGATCACAACCGTTTTCCCTTGCTGACTGAGTTCCATGAATCCACCATTACCCACAGTTTACCCGAAATCCATCGAATGTCGCATGACCTGCACGCCCGCCCGGGGACACCCAATATTATTTTATCTCGGTCCCTTTGTCCGCTGCACCGCCGCCCGCGCCACCGCCGTCAGGAAGACATCGTGTACCCGATAGATGAGCACTGACGGGTGATGCACGGCCGCAAGCAGAACTGCGGAGGCGATATCGCGGTGCTGCCAATCCTGCCGGTCCGGCGGCAGCAGATCGCGTGTGATCCGCTTACGGGAAAATCCCACCGCCAGAGGGGAACCAAGTGCGGCCAAGTCGCCAAGTTGACGCAAAATCTGCCAGTTATCTTCAGGCGCCTTACCAAAACCGATTCCCGGATCGAGGATCAGGTGTTCCGTCCCAATGCCCGCCGCCAACGCCGCCGCCTTGATCTGCCGCAGATCATTTACCAGATCGCTGACAATATCCGCTCGCGGTTGAGGCGGCCGGTCGGGGCTCTCCGGCCAGGCGTGCATGAGGATGATCGGACACCGGGCCTGTGCGGCCAGCGCCAGCATGGCCGGATCGTGCCGCCCCCCCGAAACATCATTGATCATCGCCGCACCGGAATCCAGAGCCGCCCCAGCAACTGCACTGCTTCGCGTATCGACACTGATCGCCACGGTGCCGAAACCGTGGTCATCAAGCAGACGGCGGCTCTGCTTGAGAGCGTCTGAGAGTCGCCGAATTTGCTCGGCCGGTGCCACCGGTACGACTCCGTCACGGTGAAATGATGTCGCCTCGGCACCCATATCGATGATGTCCGCCCCGGCCTGCGCCATCTTCAGCGCTGCCGCCGCGGCCGCCGGCGCATCAACACCATCGCCGCTGAAAAATCGGCCGCCGTCGCTGAAACTCTCCGGCGTGAGATTCAAGATCCCCATGATGAACGGTCGGGGCGACATGGGAAGACCGGGAAGAATTGCACCATCTCCGTCAGGAATCATGCTGGCGGGCGTGTCGTTCACGTAGCGCCCGTGGTTTCAAATAATGAATGCGGTACGATCATGCCGGCGGATTTGAAATATTCAATGGCCTCATCGACCGATGAAAACACCCGTGTCGCCGTCTGCGTTACAAACGGGCTCGGCCCGCTCTGTGGCTTCCAGATGACGTAGACATCGCGACCATGATCAAAGGCATGCTGCAGTTCACGCTCCACGCCGCTGGAGAGCCCGGGCCGCCCGCCGGGAAGTTCAGGAATCAGCGAGACGATCATGTCGCTCTGCCGCACCATCATAAAATCGCGGGCGTATATCTGCCCGTTGATGTCCGCCCCTACGGAGACAATCTCCGCCGTCCGCAGCGAAAGCGTCCGACCGTCCGCTTCGATATTAATCGTCTGCTGATTTTCCCCCAGCGCAGCGACGGCACGGTCGTAGAGCTGCTTTTCATCCACATCGCCGGGGTCAAAGGTGATGAATTTTTCGGAAAGCGTCCGCCTGAAGCGTCGAATCTCCTCCAGCACATCGGGCATATCCACGACATGACTCATGGGAAAGCTCGGGTACACCTTGCGCATGGTCGGCCGGGTAAGCAGGCGAAAGAGACTTTGGGCGGTTGATTGCTCCCGTCCACGGGCCAGCACGAAAAACGGTGTTGGCTTGCCGGGACTTACCTTTGAAATAATCTCGGTGGCGAGAATTTCCTCCTCACGCCAGACGAGCAGATCCTTGAGCGTATGACTCTCAGCCCCATCGCGCAAAAGCCGGGCGTGAACCGCCTCGACATTATCCAGAAGCGTGACATAAATATCCGCCTTAAACTGCGCGAGTTGATCAAAATCAAAAGCTGAAAACAGCCCATTCCGCCAACGAAACGTGGCATGCGTGTTGACGATAACATGCGGATAACGCCCCGCCTCATTGAGAATATCGCGAAATACCGCACGCCGGAGGCTCGTCAAGCGTGACAGCGGCAAATCCAGAATATGCCCGGGCCGTACATCCGGAGCCTCACGGTACATCATGTCGCCGACATTAAATACCCGGATCGGCTCTCCGGCCAGCCGGGCAATTTCCTGCACCTGCTGCAGATACGCGGGCCTATCGAGTCCGACCTGACCTGTAATCATCATTCGCATGCGTCACCCCGCCTCATTGTATCGCACCTCCGACCGAGCTGACGCCGGCTCCCATGCCGACCCTTTCACACCTCCGCAGCCGACTGCTCACTGCTGCACCGTCGACTGGGGAACGGTAATACGAATTCGGCGAATGCGGCGCTGATCGCTTTCTACAACGGCCAGCTCGATGCCCTCAATCGTCAGCACCGTGCCACGCCCCGGAATAACCCCCAACTGATTGATCATCAACCCTCCGATGGTTTGATAATCCTGATCTTCCGGCAACCGGAGGTCGAGTTCCCGGTTAATATCCGTGACATTGGCCCGTCCGTCCACCTCGACCGTGTGTTCATCGATGCGTTGAAACGGAAGTGGCGAGGTTTTTTCATATTCATCGGCAATATCGCCGACGATTTCCTCCAGAATATCCTCACTGGTTACCAGCCCCGCCGTGCCTCCGAATTCATCCAGCACAATCGCCATGTGCACGCGCTGGGCACGAAACTGCCGCAGCAGATCACGAAGCGGTTTGGAATGCGGAACAAACAGAGGCGGCCGCATCAGCCGTGCCACATTCGGCTCTTCGGCCGGGCCATTCCCGCCGAGCCACGGCAGCAGATCTTTGGCGTACAAAATCCCTACGATGTTGTCGGTTGAGCCGTCATAGACCGGCACGCGCGAGAGGCCGTCCTTCATAATTTTGTCGCGTATGACATCAATCGGATCATTAAGACTTACGGTAACCATATCCGTCCGCGGTGTCATGATCTGGCTGACCTGCAGATCACGGAAACTGATGATCCCCTCGATCATTTTTCGCTGTTCATCATCGACCGCACCTCCGGCAGTCCCCTCCGATACAACCGCCAGTATCTCTTCCTGATGTTCGTGGGTTTCGTCAAGGGCGTGAGATTCCGCAGTCAAGCCCAGCAGCCGCCGCAGAAAGCTGTCGAAAAGACGTAGAAACCGCACCAGCGGGTAAAACACCCGGTCGGCCGTCCGCAGCGCGGGCCAGGTTGCGGCAATAAGGGCCTCGCCGCCATAGTTGGCCCATGCCGAAGCGAACGCGACGGAAAAAATCATCTGCAGCAAAAAGGCGAGCAGCGTCGCCAAAACAACATCCAGCATTGCGCGGCCGGCACCGGATTGCCCCAGTGCCGTGGTGACCAGCGCGACGGTCATCGACACATTGCACACAATACGGACGATGGATGCGGTGAGCGCGAAATCAATTTGCCGCTCCACAAGCTGCGGGGCATTAATCGCACGGCCGCGCCGGGCGAATTCCTCTTCCAGCCTGACCTTGGAAAAACTGCGGACGGCATAAGCCAAGGCCGATGCAATCAGCGTGCCCGGCACCGCAATTAGAAGCACGATCAGCAGCATCAGCGTCGACACGTGGCATTCCTCGATTTTCGATACACCGGCCCGATGCCGAGGTCGGTAAGGAGTTCGTCTTCACGGCGATGCATGCGGCGGGCGTCGGCCGGATTTTTGTCATCGTACCCGCGGACATGCAGCAGGCTGTGCACCGCGTAAAGCAGCAGTTCAGATCGCAGTTCAATCTTCCGGCTGCAACTCTGGCGATGGGCTTCATCGGCACAAATCGCGGTGTCGAGTTCCAGCGGGTCGGTCGGCAATCGGCCTCCGTCGTCCCGCATGTCGAAAGTTATCACATCCGTGGTCTTGGCGATTCCAAAATATTTCTGATGCAGAAATTCCATTTCCGAATCGGTGACGATTTGCACGGCCCAAACACCGTTACGAATTCCCATATTCAGGCAGACCTGCCGCAGGCGGGCTCTCAGCCATGTAATATCCGCCCCGGTCAGCTGTGGCGGGCCGATTTTGCCGTCGCGCTTATTTTTGCCTGCCACCAGCGCCGAGGCCGGATGAATAGATATCGCCACCGCCATTTACGCCCTCTTCAATACCGGCTTTTCGGTGTTGTATGCAATTCGCGGGTGATGCACACCCGCAAGCGAACGAACCAGCGATTGCTCGATGGTGCTCAAATCCGTAAGCGTCAGGCCGGATTGGCTGAACTGCTCATCGAGCAGACGCCGGCGAATCAGTTCATGTACGGCTCCTTCAATGCGGGCCGGCGTCGGGTCGGAAAGGGATCGCACCATCGATTCACAACCGTCGCAGATCATGAGGATGGCGGTTTCCCGGCTCTGCGGCTTGGGGCCGGGATAGCGGTACTGCGAATCTTCAATGGGAGAACTGTCCGCCCCGACGAGCGCATCGCGCGCCTGGCGCTGACGTGCCGCCTGAAAGAAATATTCCACCACCGTGGTACCGTGATGTTCTGCGATAAACGTGCGGATGCTTTTGGGCAGATGATATTCACTGGCCAGTTCAAGGCCGTCCTTCACATGCCCGACGACGATAAGCAGGCTCATCGCAGGCGAGAGCTTTTCATGCCGATTCGCTCCGCCGCCCCCCGTGTTTTCAACGAAATAACCCGGCTTGAGCATTTTTCCAATATCGTGGTAATACGCCCCAACGCGGCACAGAAGCGGATCCGCCCCGATACTCCGGGCGGCCGATTCCGCCAGCGTTCCCAAAATCAGAGAATGACTGAAGGTGCCCGGCGCTTCAATCGCCAGCCGCCGCAGCAGCGGGCGGTTCGTATCCGAAAGCTCCAGCAGCGTCATCGCTGTGGTTATACCGAAAAGCCGCTCGATTACCGGCAGCATCAGCAGCAGGACGAAGATGCTCAGCAGCGCCGCACCCGCCGCCATCGAGATATTATGCAGCGGCGACATCCAGCTAGGTTCGGCGTGCAGCCAGAACCACTGCAGCGGCAGAAGTCGATCCGCGCCGCTTCGGGCCAGACCGAACGCCAGCAGGGTTGCACCGGCGGCGGCCGCATCGAGCAGCCCGACGCGAATCACCTGGGTTCTCGTGCATATCTGTTCCAGCGAAAATATCAGAACCATCGTGGATATAAGCGCGGTAAGCAGAAAGCTCAGTTGCAGCCCACCCATGACCGTCACGATCACAATGCAGAATGCCGCCGCCCCCAGAGCGAAACGCTTCCCGTAGACCGTCACCAGAATCGTCGCACCCAGCAGAATCGGTGAAAGCCCAAGGAGATAAATCCAATCCCCAAGACCCACGGCCATCAGAATTCTTGTGATAAGCAGACAGATAATGATCAGCAGAGTGGGAAACCACGCCGCCCTTTGACTGGCTTCATCCTGGCGCGTGACAAGAAACAACCCCCAGAGCACCCCCAGAATGGATGCCATCACCGCCATCCCGAAAATGCCTTCCAACGATGCCCACGGATGCGCAATTTGAATCTTGTGGCGATACGCCTGATATGCCGCCAGAATAGCCTCACGGTCGGTAGAACGGATCAGTTTTCCCGCAGAGGCCAAAATCTGTCCGCGATGCACGGTGGTAATGACTTTTTTCACCGCCGCCGCATTGGCAAGGCGGGCCTGTTGCGTTGCCGCCGTATCGAGCGTGAATATCGGCGATCCGACCGACCCCAGATAACCGATCAAGGTTGACCACATCGGTTCCGGAAATGATCTCTCAACCAACGATCGGTAACCCTGCCCATGTTTTCCCAGCGCCCGGAGCCGACTCATCGGCAGTTTCCAATAACCGTCGCTGCTTTTAATCCCCTTGGGTGCCATGACATGATCGGCCGCCGTTCGGGCAATAAGTTTCCATGTTTGAGCGTCCACCACGGGATGAGATCGCAGCAGATGATCGAGCAGATGCACACGGGACATATAGGCCGAAAACTGATTTTGCTTCACAATTTCATGGAGCCACGCCAGTGCCCCCGGCGTCATGTCGGCAAACCGCTTTTGTATGGGTGCCGGCAGTTGCGCGATTTTTTTCACATCCGCCACATCGTATGGCAGGTTCATGAGTTGGGCTTTGATCAGCGCGAGAACCTGCCCTCGGTGGGCCAACTTCAGTACCGGACTGGTCGCATCCATCGCCTGTTGTCGCTTGGCGGCGTATGCGGCCGGATTCACGACGCCAAATGTCACCGGCGAGACGATCGTCACCGGCGCCCGGCCGTAAAGCCATGACGGCGTGGCAATTGGAATACGGGTAACGGCCACCAGTATGACGGCAAACGCCAGTACGCCGAGTGAAAATCGCAGTCGCCCCGGCTGCAACCAGAATCGAGGCTCTGCGGCATCATCGGCGACCGCCTGGCGACGGGTATTTTTCTTCTTCCACATAGGCATTCAGACAACGCCGACCGGGCGATTCAACACACCGGGCGACGCATCATCCACAAACTCCGATCCCACTCAATCCCAACCGACAAATGTTACCCATTTTATCGGATGGGTTAAATAGGGAGACGGCCAATAAATTCCTTTTAGCGAATAAAATGCGGCTTTCACGCTTTATTCCCTAAAAAACCATCAAAATCACCTAATTTTCGCTTTTATTGCTTTTTATGAATTATATTTTCGTCTTAAGAAACTTATTGTGCCAACCGAGATTTGGTCGTAGGCCAATAACATGACGTAATCTGCTTTCTTCTCACATGAAGTTGGCAGGGCGAAATCAAATCCGGGAGAGTTTTTTGCCGCGGACGGCGAAACGGACCGCCGCGCTGAAGACGAGGATCATAGCGACAAGCACCAGCACTGCCGTCCACGCCTGGTGTCGCCAAGCCGGTTCCGCTGACTGCGAATAATTGAATATCTGGATGGTAAGCGACGGATAGGGTTTATTCGGGTTGTAGACTTCATTGCTGTTGCCCAAGGCCGTGAAAAGCAGGGGTGCCGTTTCGCCTGCCACTCGGGCGACGGCTAGGAGGATGCCGGTGGCAATACCGGATTTAGCGGCCGGCAGAACAACCCGCAGCAGCGTCTGTGCCTTGGAGGCACCCAGCCCCGTTGAGGCCTCACGAATGGACGCAGGCACGAGGCGGAGCATTTCTTCGGTGGCCCGCGCCACGATCGGGATCATGATGAGCGCCAGGGCGATGGCACCGGCCCACCCGGAGAAATGTTTCTGAGGGACAACAATCAGTTCGTAACAGACGACGCCGAAAATAATCGTTGGAGTGCCCGCAAGCACATCCATGATCAACCTGATGGCCAGGGTGAACCACCCCTTGCCCGCGTATTCATTGAGATAAATGCCGCAGAGCATCCCCAGGGGCACGCCGATAAGTCCGGCCAGTCCCACCAGAATGCCGGTGCCGACAATACAGTTTCGCATGCCCATGGGTGTTTCCAAAGGCAAATTCGTGAAAAACGCCAGGTCCATGGAACCGATCCCTTTGATCACCATGTAGCCGACAATAAGAAACAGCATCACGAGCGCCGCCATGGCCGCCAATGTGCACGCGGAGGCCAAAATCCCGCTGGCAATGCGGCGGAAGGAATGTCTGGACTGAAATGGAAAGGGCTCTGTTGATTCAGACATAGGTCGGTCCTTTGCGTCTACCGCTCTGAACTCGGTGCGGGGGGCACTATCGCCCACGATTGATTCCACTGAGCAATCCGCGTGCAAGCAGATTGGTCGCTAAAGTGCTGACCATCAGCACCAGCGCCACATAAAACATTGCACTGAGGTAAATGGGGTGATCGGCCTCGAGAAATTCGTTGGCCAGCACACCCGACATCGTTTGACCGCCGGCAAACAGGCTTGCCCGTATCTGATCGGTGTTACCGATGACCATGATGACGGCCATCGTTTCGCCTATGGCACGCGCCATGCCGAGAACGATGGCTCCAAAAATGCCGACGCGGCAATAATTCAGTGCCAGCCGGGTGGTCTGCCACCACGTTGCACCGAGTCCACGGGCGCCCTGTTCAAGTTCCGACGGAAATTGTTGCAGCACATCGCGCGTGATGGCGGTAATAATCGGCAGGATCATGATGGTGAGGATCAATCCACCCGCAAGAAAATCGCTCCCCGAGGGGCCGCCATGCACGAGATTGGCGGGAAACCAGGCGTGGTGGCGATTGGGATACTCGCCCACACGGATGAGTTTGATGTGTCGCAGCATGTGATAGAGCCAGTTTTCGCCATAATTCTGCAGCCATGGCGACATGACAAACGCCCCCCATAGGCCGTAGGCGACACTCGGAATGGCCGCAAGCACTTCAATGAGGAATGACACCGGCCCGGCGAGAAATGGAGGCGCAATGCGGGTAACGAACACGGCGGCACCGACGCTCAGCGGCACGCCGAAGATAAGTGCGATCATCGTCGTTAATCCGGTGCCGTACATGAAGGCAAGGACGCCGAACTTATTGGTGACCGGATTCCACGCCTGCGTGGTGAAGAAGTGCCAGTTGATGGTGGTCAGCGCCATCCAGGCGCCGTGCGTGAGCACGATGAAAATCAATGCGAGGATCACGATGGTTGTCAGCACGCCGACGAGGCTTGCACCGTAGACAAAGCGATCCAGATAACGCCGGTAAAGGCGGTGGGCGCCGCCCGCCGACTTGCTGCGGGGGCCCGTGGGTGAACGCCCCATGCTCATGAAAACGTCAGTCTCCGTCCACGAATATTAATAAGGGTTCCCGGCCCGTAGCGGCCGGGAACCCCCGTTATATTGGAACACGTCCCGTAAGGTATCTGAGTGCGTCGGACAGCTCCGGCTCAATTCTTATCCATCATGGCCATCAGGTTGTGGCCGTGCCAGGTGGCCTTGTGCAGTTGGCCGAGCACTTTATGCCGCATCATGGAGCCGAGCTTGATGTACTGCATGGAGGCGGCGTATTTCTGGCCGGTAGTAAGTATCCAGTGAATAAAGCGGACGGTGGCAATCGCCTTGGCCTTGCTCATGTACCCCATGTGCTTATCGATGATGAGGTAGGTGAAGCCCGAGATTGGATATGCCGTTTTGCCGGACGGATTAATGATCGGCAGGCGGAAATCAGCCGGCAGGTTGGCGACAACGGCCTTCTGCGCGGCGATCACGCCGGGAATCGACGGGCGTATCTTGTAGCCGTCGCGATTGATCAGCGTTGCGGTGGGGAAGTGGCCGTTGATGGCGTAGGCGTATTCAAGATATCCGAGGCCGCCGACGGTTTTGTCGATCAGAGCAGCAACACCTGGATTTCCCTTGCCACCACGCCCCACGGGCCAACTCACCGACGTAGCCTGGCCGACCTGCGACTTCCATGAGGGACTCACCTTGCAGAGATACCCGGTGAAAATGTAGGTGGTGCCCGATCCATCAGAGCGGTGCGCCACGAGGATGTGAAGATGGGGTAATTTCACGCCGGGGTTGAGCTTCTCAATGGCGGCGTTGTCCCAATGTGTGATGCGGCCGAGGTAAATATTGGCGATGAGCTTTCCATTCATCACCAGAGGTTTGTGAACCATCGGGAGATTGTAGCTCATCACTTCGGGACCGGCGACTTCCGGCATGTGAAGAACCGAGCCGCCGGCAGCCTTGATCTGCGAATTGGTCATCGCGGCGTCCGACCCACAGAAATTGATCGTCTTGCTGATGAGACCGTTGATGCCGCCGCCCGAGCCGATGGCTTCATAATCCACCTTAATGTTGGGATGGCTGGCTTCAAAGAGCTTGATCCACTTGTACATGATAGGAGCAACGAAGGTCGAACCAGCGCCCTGAATTTCGACCGCGCGGGCGGCATGCGCCGCTCCCAGCATGACTGCGGCGGCCAGAGACGCCATGATTGCCTGTTTCCACGATTTCTGCATAGTCTTCTCCTTATGCATCCTTTGCCTGCGACAATGCGGCTGCGCCGAAACACTCGGCTGAAAACCTGCACGCCCATAACTATGAACATGACAACATGGATAAATAAAAATGGTGTTAAGCTGGTTTGAAGGATTCGGTAACCTTAGCACCATCGTTGATATTGGAAAATCATCAGGGCGCGGTTGGCGGATATGGGGGCATGATTTCTGACTGCCGCGGCGGAGCGAGGGAAAATGGTTAAATGGTGGAGGTACGACCTGCCGCAAGGGGACCCATTCAGCGGCGATAGGATCAGCCAAATTGGCCCGTTACATACGCCAGCGTCTGGGAATGAGTCGGCTTGCAGAACATCCGATCCGTCGGGCCCACCTCGACCAGATTGCCCATGAAGAAAAAGGCGGTCTGGTGGGCCACGCGCATCGCCTGATGCATATTGTGGGTAACCACCACCACGGTCATTGAGCGACTCAATTCACCGATCAGCCCCTCGATGATCTTGGTGGAAATCGGATCCAGCGCCGAACAGGGTTCATCCATCAGCAGTACGTCAGGATCGATGGCGATAGCGCGAGCAATGCACAGACGCTGCTGCTGGCCGCCGGAAAGAGCCAGCGCCGAGGTGTGGAGCCGATCCTTCACCTCATCCCACAGGCCCGCCATGCGGAGCGACATTTGAACCTTGCCCTCGATATTGGTTCTGCCGCGCATGCCGTGGATACGCAGCGGGTAAGCCACATTCTCATAGACGGATTTCGGAAACGGATTGGGTTTCTGAAATACCATGGCGGTGCGTTTGCGGAGTTCCATCACGTCGGTGCGGCGATCATAAATGTCGGCGCCGTGAATTTTAATTGTCCCGCGCACCCGGCATCCACGTATTAAATCATTCATACGATTCAGACATCGAAGGATGGTGGATTTTCCGCAGCCGGAGGGGCCGATAAATGCCGTAACCTGCCGCCCCGTCACGTCGAGATCCACGCCGTGAACCGCACGGCCGCGTCCGTAGTAGACTTCCAGACCCCTCAACTCAATGGCCGGGTGCCCGGTTGGTTTTGCGGCGTCCGCCTGCCGATCATCGCCTGAATTCGGCGCACGGTTTTTCCCGTTCTGCCTGTCAGCAGCCTCTTTATCCATTCCTATTCCCATTTCCATATTCCACGCCTCTGACTTTCATCACTATCAAAACCCAAGCGGGTATCCCCCACTCGCTTTGATTTCACCCGCAGCGAGTTTAGCCGTCGGCCGGTGGACGATGCAATGGAAATCCTTCTGGTCAGCCGGATTTAACCAATCTCTACCGCTGTTTTAACTTGTGATTAGCGCAATCTTAATAATCAGACTCTTTCTGCCTGCCCCGCAGGGCGTGCATCGCAATTACACTTGTAGCGAATATCCACACTGCTGGACATGTTGCCCCCCGCGAAGTCCGTCAAAAAAACATTTACGCCTGCGTAAATGCCAGATATTCCGCCCCACCGAGACAACCGAAGAGATCATAGCGCGGCTGCGCCGCAACCCAAAAAGATTGAATTCCGGGGATAGTCTCGGTGGGGCCGGTACCTTTTTGTCGGAGGGTGTCGGGGGCGGTTTCTTCCACCCGCCCCCGCGCCCCCACCCGGCCTTGCAGCTCTTCCCCCTGAGGATGCGGTTCGGGTGCGGGCATCACGGATGAAAGGCGTTGTCCTATAGGGTATGGTGGTGTGAAACAGCACGCCGATTTCCGAAAGGAGCAACGCGATGGAAGGTTTCATACGGAGTCATGCACCGGTTGTCACGGGGGTTCTGTGCGGTTTTGACCGTATGCGGTTCCGCGGCACTTTGCGATCGATCAGTTACGCCCAGGGCCTGGATCGGTTTCTGGGGGCGGCGGGTGTACGCTATGCCGATTTTGGACGATTTGCCGAAAGCCTTTCCCATCGGATCAAGCAGCACGCCGAAGCGATGACTCGCAAGATGGGGCGGCCCTTCCTGTACCTGGCGAGCGGCGGCCAGTCCAAAGAGTCTCTGGCACGCTCGATTGCTGAGCATGACGGGATTCAGGAAGGGTTGATCTGCGTGCTGCGTGCCGTCGAGCCGTGCATGAGCTTTGCCATTCGCCGCAACAGCCACGGACAGTTTGGATTTGTGGGTCAGGAGCGGAAGTGTCTGCATTTGTATTTTTATCGGATGTTCCAACGGCATATTTGACGTAAGTCGTTGTATTACAATTTGTTAAATGTGTTTTTTCGCATTTATGTGTA
>JBMFVY010000018.1:0-38023 GCA_049965755.1 Phycisphaerae bacterium
TGTTATCCTCGCTTTCCACGAGGTAACACGCAACACCCAATTATAAGTTACAATAATTTGAATTCACTACACTATGATGCCCGCGGGTACCGCATCACCGAAAGCTATCCGCAGGGTGGCAACGGCGCTCCTGCCGGTACAACGAATTACATTTATTACGATGCCAACTGGCAGGCGATTGAAACCCGACCGGCCGAGTTGTCCGTCGGCGTAATGAACGACGCACGTCAGATTACGGAGAAAAGGGGCAGCTGGGATGATAAGACTGAATCAACGCCGGATCATCCGCTGCGCGGCGGCAGTGGGAGTTGCACTCTCGGCCGTGTGCGGATCTTTCGGCGTGCGGGCTGCGCAGCGCGAGCCGAAGTTGCAACTCTGGCTTTACTGCTCCACCAATCTCCTAGTCCATGAAAATGTCATCAAAACCGAACAATTATGGCGGACTGCCGCCCATGACGGCTATTCGCATATCCTACTTAATGACAGTAAATTTTCGCATCTGCCCCTGCTTGGCTCGTCCCTCAGGCGATACACACAAAATGTCCGCCGCGTCCGCGTTCTGGCGAAACATCTCCATCTGACGCTGGTACCCGCAGTATGTCCCATTGGCTATTCCAATGATCTGCTGGCCCTGAAGCCTTCGCTTGCGGCGGGCTTGCCGGTCAAAAGTGTTCCATTTGTCGTCCGGCATCAAGTCGCGTCCGTCCTGCCTGAACCGAAATATGATCTGCCGCCCCGCCCACCTTGGATGGATTCGGACATCCAATTCTCGCACGGCGAGGCGCGAACGATTAATCCACCGGGCAATGCCCGGCTGGTATTTTCGCTTGCGGTTCACCCCTTCTGGGCGTACCACCTCCGCGTCTGGATCAGGACGAAATCATTTACCGGCCGGCCCCATATCGAGGTGCTCGCCGGTCGGCATAATAAAAACCTGCAACATGAAGATCTGGCCGTCGCCCGCACACAAACCTGGCGTCGCTACGATGTGGTGTTCGATTCACTCAAACACCACCATGTGCGAATTTATCTGGGCACCTGGGGTGCGGCCCGCGGCGAACTGGCCTGGAAAGACTGGTCGCTTCAGGTGGCCGGGCTGGTCAATCCCCTTTCCCGCCCCGGCGCGCCCACCCGTGTTGCCGGATTTCGGCCGGGAGTGGATTACATCGTTCCCCATGACCCGCTACTCGGTCGCGACCCGTATCCCGGCGAATATTCCGCGTGGCATCATCCGGTGGCGATCCGGTTCATCAAGCCGGTACCCGACGGCACGGTGGTGAAAGTCTCATGGTATTATCCGCCCATTATTTACGGCGGTGAGGTGGCGGGAGATATTCAATCCCACGCGTTTCTTCACCTGCTGGCAGATCAGGCCGCATACGTGCGTTCCATGTTTCACTCGCACCATTACATGCTGAGTATCGACGAATTGCGGGTGATGGGATGGGACCATGCGGTTGCCGGAGATGGGGCGGCGGGGCGGATTCTCGCCCGCACGACTGAGTACTGCCGACGGTTATTTTCCGGGGATCGGCTCTACACCTGGAGCGACATGTTTGACCCGCTGCATAATGCCCGCAAGCATTATTTTTTAGTCCATGGCTCGCTGCGGGGGTCCTGGCGCGGACTGGGCCGGCGCATGGTCATCATCAACTGGAACAGCGGGCATAAACGTCGCTCGCTGGAGTTCTTCTCCCGCCGGGGAAATAAGCAGATCATTGCCGCCTATTATGACGCACCGCTGAGCCATACGCGTAACTGGCTGCGTGCCGCCCGGGGAATCACGGGTGTGATTGGATTTATGTACACCACCTGGCGCGGAGATTATCGGCAGATGTCGGCGTTTGCCCGGTTGGTGTCACGTTACGGGAAAGCCAACCGGTGAGGTTTTAATCGGCGGCCACGGGCGATGCTCCGACAGGCCGGGGCACCGCCATACCTGACGCGGCCCGGTGGCTCCAACGACTTATCTCACCCGTTTGCCGGTGTTTGTCGACCGTGCGGCACCGTGATGCAGCAGAAAGTTCGAGCGGCGTTCTATGGATCGGTGGCCGAGCATTGCTCGCCGCCTGGCGGGGGCGCTTTACCCGAAAATTTCATCCAGCCGTCCGGAGCGCAGCCATCCAGCTGATTATGGCGAAAAAACCGTTAAATTGTGCCTTGCAGGGGCAGAGGTTAAAATCTCAGTTGTTTTGTCGGCATGTACGCCGACGGTGTGCGGCGGTGGTATTACATGGAGTACAGGCATATGGCTGAGCGGAAATGGACACGGATCGGTCTGACGATGGGCGCGGTGCTGCTGGGATCGTTATTTATCGGCGGCTGCAGTAATAATAAAATGGTAACCGAGCGCAATCAGCTCATCATGCAGAACAAGCAGTTGCAGCAGCAACTGGCGGAGACCAAGGCGAGTCTCGCGGCAACACGCACGCAGTTGCAGCAGCAGCAGGAGATAGCCGCCGCCGCCTCCGCTCAGGCGGCCGCCAATCAGCAGAAGATGGCCACGACCGCTCCGGCGAATAATTCGGGCTATTCCACCATTCTTCCACCGATGAGCTCCGGCTCCGGACAATCAACGCAATCGATGCAGGGCATGCACCGTATGCGTTCGCGGCATACACGCCGCGTTGAGATGCATCGCTTCGTACTTTCCAGCGATCTGCTTTTTGCACCCGGAAGTGCCCGGCTTTCCCCTCGGGCCACCCACATGCTGATGCACGTGGCGTATGAACTGCGAAGCCGCTATGCCGGGCGGCACGTGCTGGTGGAAGGGTATACGGATAATACACCCATTCATCATCCATACCCCAATAATTACTATCTCGGCCTGGCCCGTGCCAGATCGGTAGAGAGTTTCCTCGCACGCCATGGCGTATCGCGACGCAGAATGCGGGCCATCAGCTTTGGTGATCACCACATGGTGTCGCATACCGATTTGGCCCTTGATCGTCGTGTGGAAGTGGTTGTCCTGCGGTGACCGGTACCCGGCGCGATGATCGACGGGCGAATGCGGCTTCCGCCGCGAAGTCCGCCGAAGTTCGCTGCGGTGTAATGAATTATGGTTTCGCCGGGGTCGGTGCGTCCGCAGGGGGCATCGCGCAAAAGAAATGATTTCCATCATTGATTACGGCATGGGGAATCTGCAGAGTGTCCGCAAGGCGCTGGCGCTTCTTGATGCACAGGTTCAGATTGTCGGCGATCCGGATTCGCTGCGGCACTCGGATAAGATCATTCTGCCCGGCGTCGGCGCGTTCGGTGATGCCATTGCGGCGCTGCGGAAAACCGGTATGGACGCGGCGATCAGCGATTTTATTGCCTCGGGCAGGGCGTTTCTGGGCATCTGCCTCGGGATGCAATTGCTGGTGGAGACCGGGTTTGAAGATGGTGAGCACCGGGGGCTTTCGATTATTCCGGGACAGTGCATTCGTCTGACCGTTGATCAACCGCCGCTGCGGCTCAAGGTGCCGCATATGGGGTGGAATTCTCTCGATTTTGATCCATCGGATGGTGCCCCGCTTCTTGCCGGTTTGCCCGCCGGTACGTATATGTATTTTGTGCACAGTTACCATGTGGTGCCCGCAGATCCGAAAACGGTGGCGGCGACGGCGGATTACGGAGTAAAAGTGACGGCGGCGATTATCCGGGATAATGTTATGGCCACGCAATTTCATCCCGAAAAAAGTCAGGCAGCCGGCCGCCAGGTGCTGGAAAATTTTCTGCGTGTGTAACAGGCAAGTGTCTTTTTTACAGAGATCGGCTCAACGTGTCCATTGAATTGTATCCGGCTATTGATCTTCGCGGCGGCCGTGTGGTGCGCCTTCTGCGGGGCGACTATCTGCAGCAGACGGTTTATGACGTCGACCCGCTCGATATTGCCGGTAAGTTCCGCGATGCGGGGTGTCGTCGTCTGCATGTCGTTGATCTGGACGGGGCGCGGGATGGGAAGCCCGTGAATCTATCTATTATTGAAAACTTAATCTCCCGCAGCGGCATGCTGGTTCAGGTGGGCGGCGGAATTCGCACCGAAGAGGTGATGGAATATCTGCTCGCCGTCGGGGCCGATCGTGTCATCCTCGGCACCCGGGCCATTCATGATCTGGAATGGTTTGAAAAGATCGTCCACGACCCACGCTTCCGGGGACGTATTTCGCTGGGGCTTGATGCCCGCGACGGCGTGGCCGCCACGCATGGTTGGACCAGTGGTGATGCCCGATCCACGACGGTTGCCGAGATTGCCGCGATCGTGGCCCGGTGGCCGCTTGCGGCCATCAACTATACGGATATTACTCGTGACGGCACGCTGGCGGGGCCAAATGTGCAGGCCACTGCAGACCTTGCGGAAATGATACCCGCTATACCGATTATCCACAGCGGCGGCGTGGCGACCCTTGATGACATCCGGAAACTGATGCATTTGTCGATTGCGGGAATCATTGTCGGTCGAGCCGTTTACGAAGGCACGCTGAAGGTTGCCGAGGCGGTGCAGTTGCTCGCTTCCGCGCCGTCGGCCGGCCCGCATTAGACCGGGACAAGCTCGGTGATCTATAATCACGGGCCATGACGGCGGCGGTGTGCCGCGGGAATTGCCCCCGACGGAGATATTGATTTTATGAGACAAGCTCCCGGAGATGTCGGCAAACTCACCGATGCGATCATCAGCAGCTATGAAGAGCAATCGTCAACGGCCTATGTGGGGTCCAACTATCTGCCCAACCGCGATACCATCATCGAGATATGCTCTCTGCTGCGGGAGCTGCTTTTTCCCGGCTTTTTTGGGCGCCAGAATCTCAGCAGCGTGGATCTTTCCTTCCATGTGCACTCGCTTCTCACCCGACTGCGGGACATGCTTTTTGATCAGGTGAGGCGTGCCATCCGGCATCAGCATCAGCGTGGCGGAAAAGGGGATTGCCCGGATTGCGATTCCACTGCGCTGGCCAATGTTGACGAGTTTCTCGGCGCCCTGCCGGAAATCCGGCGCGTTCTCGCGACCGACGCGGAGGCGGCGTTTGACGGCGATCCGGCGGCCGCGAGCATTGATGAGATCATCTTCAGCTATCCGGGCTATCTTGCCATTACGGTCTACCGGGTGGCGCACGAACTGCACCGGCTCGGTGTGCCGCTGATTCCGCGGGCGATGACGGAGTACGCCCACAGCCTCACCGGTATCGATATCCACCCGGGTGCGCGGATAGGCGAGTATTTTTTCATTGATCATGGGACAGGCGTGGTGATCGGTGAAACCACCATCATCGGGCGGAACGTCAAGATTTATCAGGGGGTTACGCTCGGCGCGTTATCCACACGCGGCGGCCAGAGTCTGCGCGGTTCCAAACGTCATCCGACCATTGAAGACGACGTGATGGTCTACCCGAATGCGAGCATTCTCGGTGGTGAGACCGTGGTCGGGCGCGGCGCCACGATCAATGGGAATGTATTCGTCACGCAGTCCGTGCCCGCCAATACCCGGGTAAGCGTCAAACACCCCGAACTGCAGTACCGAAATCGGCCGCCGCGTGAATTTGTGCAGGAATTGCCGCCGGATTTTCAAATTTAAGGCTCATACGGCCTCCCGCTTCTTGTAAGGCCCCGGGGCGGCTTCGGCCACCAGGCCGTGGAAGGTTCAGTGTCACGGGGCGCGATTTGCGCCAACCTGCCCTATAGTGGTGTGGCGGCATGAGCGCCCGGCCGGAGTAAACAGAGGCGGACACCCGAAGGTGGCTCCGCGAGGACGCCCGCTTGGTGCAAAGATTGGTTGAGGATCATCCATGTTCCGTGGCGCTTTTAAGCTTTTTCGTGTAGCAGGTATCACGGTGTATCTGCATTACACCTGGTTTCTGGCTCTCTGGTTCTTTGCTCAATCCCCTATTGAAAGGTATTCCAGCCCCACATGGAATTATGCCGAGGCGCTGGGGCTTTTTGCCATTGTATTAACGCATGAATTCGGCCATGCGCTGGCGACCCGCAGCGTCGGCGGTAAGGCCGATACCATCATCCTGTGGCCGTTCGGCGGCATTGCTTTTGTCAATGCTCCCCGGCGGCCGCTTGCCACGCTCTGGGCCATTGCGGCCGGACCGCTGGTCAATGTGGTGCTGGTACCAGTGTTTTACGGCCTGAATCGGCTGGCTGCGGCCGACCACGCGGGTCTGAATCTCAACGTGATTCACTTCCTTGCCGCCATGCAGCTCATGAATATCGTTCTGTTGATTTTTAATATCTTGCCGATTTATCCGCTTGACGGAGGACAGATCCTCTCCAGCATCCTCTGGCTGTTCATGAAGGAGGCCAAAGCGATCCGGATTGCGGCGGGTATCGGAATGCTGGGCTCGATCGCGCTTCTGCTCTGGTATGTCTCCAGATTTGGAGTCTCCAACAGTATTTATATGATCTTGATCATGGGTTTCCTCTTTTTTACCGCCCGCCGCGCGTATATCAATGCCGGTCGGAGCCAGAATGTCCCGGCCGTTCATTCCGACTGCCATTGCCCGCAGTGCCAGAACAGCCCCCCGGCGGGATTGAACATCAAGTGCCCGCAATGCAACACACAATTTGATATCTTCGCGGCCCATGCCGTCTGTCCCGGGTGCGGGCAGCGCTATACCCATGTACCCATTACCTGCGGTATGTGTCATTCAACGCATCCCATTGCCGACTGGCTTACGGTCGCAACGGTTAATGCCGGTGCGCCGGGAGATACCACGCACCAATAACGCCCGGGAGGAGTTGGGGGGATTAGCGCCGTCCGCTACACACTGCTCTCTGCGGTCGGTACGGCCAGATGCCTTTTGGAAATCTTACCCGTGGGTGTGCGGGGCATTTCATTGACATAATAGAATTCACGCGGGGCCTTGTAGGCCGCCAGCGACCGGCAGACAAACGCGCGGAGTTCCTGCGGTGTGGGTTTGCACTGCACATCGGGATTCCATTGAATAAAAGCGACCGGCGCTTCACCGCGGTGCGGGTCTTTCACACCAATGACGGCGGCCAGCATTACTCCGGGAAACTTCCGCAGTACTTCCTCAATCTGCGCCGGGACGATTTTTTCTCCCCCCATGATGATAAGTTCTTTTTTGCGCCCCGTGATATAGAGAAAACCCTCGGCATCCCGGCGGGCGATATCCCCCGTCTTAAACCAACCGTCAGGTGTCAGCACCTCCGCCGTTTCCTCCGGCCGATTGAAATATCCCTTCATCACATTCGGCCCGCGAACCCAAAGTTCTCCCGGACTGCCGTTGCTTATTTCATTTCCCTGATCGTCCACAATTTTAATATCCATCCCGGAAATGGGGCGACCGACGGAACCGGCCTTCCACGCCCATGGCACATTAAATGACACCATGGGGGATGTTTCCGTCAGGCCGAAGCCCTCGAGCAGTGGAATGCCGAAACGATCCCGATATTCGTCGATCAGCGTCACGGGGAGAGGTTCGCCTCCGCTGATGGCGTATTTCACGCTTGCCAATGCCTCACGCGACGCGGCCTTGGAATGAGCCAGAAGGGCATACATCGTCGGCACCGCCACCAACACCTGCACGTGATGTTTGCGTACGGCATCGACGACTGCGGACGGATTGAATCTTGCAATGTAAATCACTTTGCAACCCAAGCTCAGCGGAATCAAGCAGGTGGCCATCAGCCCCAGAGCGTGAAACATCGGTAACGCACCGAGAAAGGTCATCTGCTGGTTAAAGCGTGCGTGAGCAATGGAGGCATGGGCATTGGAATCCAAATTTTCATTGGTCAGCATGACGCCCTTGGGCGAGGAAGATGTGCCGCTGGTATGGAGAATCACCGCCACATCATCCGGCTTACGTTGCGGCCTGCGGCGCGGCCAGGGGATTCGGCGGAAGGAGAGTTGATCCATCAACATCACTTCCAGCCCCGCCTGCGCCAGTGCCTCGTTGTGTTCCTTGAAATAGGTAATGCTGACCACAACTTCCAATTGCGCATCGCGGCATATGTCCACCAGTTCCGCCGGTTTTAGAAGGAAATTCAGCATGACCGCCACGCGGTTCGAGAGCCGGGCCGCCAGGAATGCAATGGCACACCCGGCGGACTGCGGGATGAGAATACCGATCCGCTCCGTACATCGGCGGGACCGATTGATATGCCCCAGCATGATGCTTCCCGCCGCCCGCAATTGAGAAAAGCTTATCTTGCCGCGATCATCGATGATGGCCGTCTCGCGTCTGCGACGGCGGCCCTGCTCTAAGATGGTTTCCAGTAACAATCGGTGCTCCGAAATGGTGTATCAGATAAGTCTGACCGCTGGCGGGCCAAGGCTGCGATTTATCGTGCTGCTTCTCATCTTTCGCCGGAAGAAACCCCGGGCCAACCCACCGTCAGGACTGCATCATACCGCAGCCGAACAACCATAAGATATACCCAATGATATCCGATGAACCCTTCAACCGCCCGTCCGGCAAATTCCCTTTACGGTTTTCAGGCATTGTGCTGCGATAGGATCCTCGCCACCGACAAGCCGACAGGCCCTATGGCCTGTGTCGATTGCGCAACAGGTACTAAACGAACGGCGGACCTGAAACACCGGTCGTCTCCAGTAAATGCCGTAACTTGATATAAGTCATTCTGCTTCATAGACTTCATGTGATCAAAGAGGAGTCTGCACCGTGAAGATATCGCTGTCGGTGACTGCAACCGAATCAGAGCCAAATACACATATTGATCCTGTCTGCGGCATGAAGGTCAACCCCGAAAAATGCGCCGGAAGTCATAGCCACAACGGCAATACCTATTACTTCTGTGGAAAAAGCTGCCTGGAAAAATTCAAGGCGGCCCCGGAGAAATATCTCAGCTCGCAGGGCGGCAGCATGCAAATGCACGATGCCGACCACGCCAAGAAGCAAACAGAGGCCGAGGCACAGGTGGGCCTGACGGCCGGTGGACGGGTGAAATATTACACCTGCCCGATGGATCCGGAAGTGATCGCGAGCAAGCCCGGACCGTGTCCGAAGTGCGGCATGGCGCTGGAGCCGATGATGCCGTCGGCAGATGACGAGCCGGATGATTCGGAATATCGGGATATGCGGCTGCGGTTTGTCGTGGCGGTGGTGTTGACGATTCCGACGGTAGTGCTGGCTATGCTGGCCGATGCCCGTGCGGGGCATCTCAATAAAGCGTTGTGGGTGGGGTGGGCGCTTTTTGTGCTTTCGGCGCCGGTCGTCCTGTGGGCGGGATTGCCATTTTTTGTTCGGGGATGGCGGTCACTTTTGACGCGCAATCTGAATATGTTCACGCTTATTGCGATGGGCGTGGCGGTCACCTGGACGTACAGCGTGGCGGCCATCCTTGTGCCGGGGTGGTTTCCGAGGCATTTTCAAAATTCGGCGGGGCTGGTCCATAATTATTTTGAAGCGGCAGCGGTCATCACGGCTCTGGTACTGCTGGGGCAGGTGCTGGAACTCCGGGCACGGAGCAAGACCGGGGCTGCCATGAGTGAATTACTGTCGCTGACGCCCAAAACGGCGAGAAAATTGAATGACGACGGGACGGAAGCGGATGTGCCGCTGGACACGCTGCAGCGAGGTGACCGACTGCGCGTGCGCCCTGGGGAAAAGATACCGACGGACGGTGTGGTGATTGAAGGGAGCAGCACGGTGGATGAATCGATGCTGACCGGCGAACCTGCACCGGTGGAAAAGCGGATCGGAAGTCCGCTGATCAGCGGGACGGCCAACGGCACCGGTGCGCTGGTGATGCGAGCGGAGCGCGTGGGAGCGGAAACGACGCTGGCACAGATCGTGAAACTTGTAAGCGAAGCGCAGAGAAGCCGGGCGCCGATTCAGCGCCTTGCGGATCGCGTGGCGGGGATTTTTGTGCCCACGGTGGTGGCGGTGGCGGTGATCACGTTTTTCTGCTGGTTGATCTGGGGGCCGGCACCGGCGGCAGCCTATGGATTGGTCAATGCCGTGGCGGTGCTGCTGATTGCCTGTCCGTGCGCATTGGGATTAGCGACGCCGGTGTCGATTGTGGTCGGGATCGGAAGGGCCGCCCGACAGGGTATCCTGATACGAAATGCCGAAGCGCTGGAAGCACTCCACCGCATCGATACCGTGGTGATGGATAAGACCGGCACTTTGACGCTGGGGCAACCCTCGGTCATCACTCTGAAGGAGGTTGGCGGCAGCAGTGAACATGATCTGCTGAGATTGGCGGCAGCGATTGAAAA
Source organism: Phycisphaerae bacterium (assembly GCA_049965755.1). Lineage (GTDB taxonomy): Bacteria > Planctomycetota > Phycisphaerae > WQYP01 > WQYP01 > JAJZGD01. Next base: position 10,187 of record JBMFVY010000018.1, read on the forward strand.
AGGGAGCGAGCATCCCCTTGCGGCGGCGGTGGTCGGGGCGGCGGCACAGCGGGGGCTTGCCGTGCCGGACGGGCTTAATGTGCAGGCGGTAAGCGGGCTTGGGATACGGGGCCGGGCGGCGGGACGAGATTTAATATTGGGCAGTCGTGCCATGCTCAGCGCGGAAAACATTGATTTTTCGGCCGTGCTTGGTGAGATCACACAACTGGAAGAGCAGGGACAATCGGTGATGCTGCTGGTGGCGGATCGCACGCTGATGGGGATCATCGGCGTAGCGGACCCGGTGCGGCCGGAGGCGGCGGGCGCGGTGGAAGCCTTTAAGCGGCGCGGTCTCTCGGTGGTGATGCTGACGGGTGATAATCCGGGAACGGCCCGGCGTGTGGCGGAGAGCGTGGGCATTACGGAATTTCATGCGGGACTCCTGCCGGCCGACAAGCATGCGGAAATCCGGCGCATGCGTGATGCGGGACGATACGTGGCGATGATCGGCGACGGTATCAATGATGCGGCGGCGCTGGCGGAGGCGGATGTGGGCATCGCGATGGGAACGGGAACGGACATTGCCATTTCAAGCAGCGGTGTAACACTGCTGCACGGGGATTTGCGCAAAGCCATCGGGGCCCTGTCCATCGGCGACGCCACCATGAGAAACATCCGGCAGAATCTGATCTTTGCGTTTTTCTATAACGCATGCGGCGTTCCGATTGCGGCGGGAATTCTGTACCCATTTTTCGGAATTCTGCTGAGTCCGATGATTGCGGCGGCGGCGATGAGTTTAAGTTCGGTATCGGTGATTACCAATGCACTGCGCCTACGTCATGCGAAGTTGGAATAACCACCGGCGACGTGTGAATGGGGCTCGACCCCGATTTCAACCGGGGCCGGTTTCCGCTTTTCGACGGGCTTTTTCCTGCTTGATGAGATCCTGCAATCTCGGCAGCATTTTGACCATCTCGCCCGCTGCCGCCGTCTGAGGGTGTTCGTCGATCACTTTCTGGGCGATGGGAAATGCTTCCTCATACCGGCGGCGCTGGAGTAATTCCTTGAATTGCCCTTCCATATCCTTGACCTCCTGCAGATCGGCGTTTTTCCGTAGTACAGGGAGTTCCGCCCGGAGTTTTTCAACCATCTTATCTTCAGGATATTTTTCCAATAATTGCTGGGCGATCAGGCTGGCCCGCCGCCACTGGCGGTGATCACTGGCCTCTTTCAACTGGGCTATCAGATTCTGTCGCTGTTCCGAATGCCACGCCTCCATTTCGCCGCGAACCTGATGGGCATAGGTCACCACGGCCTCATCGTCGGGATATTGCAATTCGAGATGGGTGATAACCGGTTCAACCATGTCCCATCGCCCGGTGGCGGCCGATGCGCGAATGCGATCCTGTGCATCGGCAAGGTCACGGTCGATTTTGCGACGGCGCGCGAAGGTGAGTTCATCGGCCAGATCTTTGCGATGCAGATCATCCGGAAAAACTTCCGTGAATTCCTTAATCACATCATCTGCGGCTTTCCACTCTTCATGCCGCAGATGATGATGAAGTTTCTCAATCAGCGCCCTGCGTTTCTGTTCCAGGCGGCTTTTAACAAGGGCGGCGCGCTGATTTTCGCTCAGCAGAAGCGTATCACGCAGATCGGTCATGACCGCGAGCAATTTTTCAAACTCACCCGACCGATTTCCATTTTCAGCGATCGGTTGCGCTGAAACCGCAGTCGGCACAGGGGCGGTGGGTATGGCAACTTGCGGTGCGGAATTGGCAGGTGCAATCTCCACCGATTGTGCCGCCGATTCCCGGAGTATCTCGATACCTTGCCGCGTGAGCTCCGAGCTTTTATGGATTCTGCGGAGTAAGAGCAACTGAGCCTTGATGCCGGTGAGGATCATTGCCAGGCTGAATAACAGAGTGCCCAGGAATATCCCCGGCAAGGTAATCACCACGAACATCATGCCGCCGGCCGGTGCCGCCCCAAAGCGAACTTCGCCAGCAAACGCCGCCAAGCCAAGAAATATCGAGACAAGCAGAAACGCCGCCGCCAAGGACAACAGACATCCGATGGCGACATTGATGCCCCAAAGTGAGCTTGAGGTGCGATCTACCGGACTGATTTCGGTCATGATGATCTCCGCCGATTCAACTTCAATTCCTACCTGTCGCTCATTCCCTGTTGCCGATACGCAAGCTTACCTGCCTTTGAGTTCATTGACGGATTTTTCCTTGATCACGCGGCCGGTTGATTCTTCCGATATCACTTTGATGCGGTTTTCGGCCTCGGCAAGGTATTCGCGGCACTGGTTGACCATCTGCATGCCTCGTTCGAAAAGTTGGAGGCTTTCTTCGAGGCCCACCTTACCGGAACTGATCTTTTCGGTGATCTGGCCCAATTCCTCCATCGTGCGTTCGAGGTTAAAGGACTCATGTTTTTTATCGGCCATGGCAAACTCCATAGACTTTACTGAACACCCGGTCGCAGAACGTCCGGCATTGCGTATTGATCATAACTTCATACTCCCATTCCCTGTGGGCTCGTCGAGAGTTGATTCGACAACCGTTATGACGCGGCCGTCGGCAAGGCGGGTGATGAGTTTCCGGCCAATTGGCGCCTCGTCAATGGATCTGATGATGTGCCCGTCATCCCGCATGGTAATCGAAAAACCGCGATTCAGAATCTTATCCGGATGCGATTCAACAAGGCGCTGCGTGAAATGCCTGCAGCGTTCGTGCGTCCGTCGGATGTCCTCATGTAAAACGGAATGCAGATTCCGGCGGATGGAATCGAGTTCGACTGCAGATCGTGCAATGCGTGTTGCCGGAGTTGCGTGGAGTATTTTATTCTGCAGTTGTTCCAATCGCGGTCGGGATACCTCCAGCCGCTTCTCTACAGCGTCGATCAGATTCTGGCGGGCCGATTGCAGGGCGAGTTTTTTCTGAGCCGCGAGGTTTGAGGGTTCAATAGCGCTGACGGCACGGTGGAACCGATCCAACAGCCGGGTCCATTCGGACAGGCGTCGATGGCTGATGTTTTCTAATTTCGCCTCTACGGAATCGATATCTCGATTTCGGGTATCAATATCCTGCAGCAGTCGCTCGATCATATGCTGCCCGTCATGGGCCACGGCATCGGCGACAGACGCAGCATCCGCGACAATTTTTTGCGCAACGCCGGTGGGTGTCGGGCCCACCGCATCAGCGACCAGATCGGCGATGGTTTGATCCGGTTCGTGGCCGATCCCGGTGGCCACGGGGATACGGCTTGCCGCTATGGTCCGGGCGAGTTGCTCATCATTAAATGCCCATAAGTCTTCAAGCGATCCGCCGCCTCGCACCAGCATAATGGCATCGAGATTCCCCAATGAGGCATCATGGGAATTGAAGTATTCAATCGCCTCGATGATGTCTTCGGCCGCGCCATCACCCTGCACCCGGACAGGAAACAGAAATATCTGCAGAGGGGGAAATCGATGCAGGGCCGTGGTGACGACATCAAATACCGCATCGCCCACGTCGCTGGTGATCAGCCCGATGCGCATTGGAAGCGGCGAGATTTTTCTTTTTCGATCGGGATTAAATAGTCCTTCGGCATGAAGTTTGCGGCACAATTCCCGATAGCGAAGTTCCAATTCGCCCCGCCCCTCCTGCATCATCGCCGAAACATGGAAATTGACCTGACCTCGCGGACGATAAAAATTCATCATTCCCGTGGCAACGATCTTGAGACCATCCGCGGGGGCAAGCTCCATGCGGGCCAGATCGCGCTTCCACATGATGGATTCAAGGCATGCCTCTTCGTCACGGAGCGAAAAATAGGCATGCCCGCTGCGGGCAATGGTCCAGTTGGTAATCTCACCACGCACGGCGATGGGGTGGGGTGTACAGCTTTTGATTGCAGGCTCGAGCAGATCGCAGGCCTGCGATACGGTGATCACCGATGGAAGCGACGGTGGTTTAGATTGCGGTCGGGTGGCGGGGGTGTCGATCTTTTCTTTCGCGGCTTTGGGCGGCTGGGGACTCGGCAACTGAGAGAAGAGAGGATGATCAACCATCATGGATGCTCCGCCGGAGATGTTGTCGCAGGAACGACGGGGACCGTAGAGTGCTTTTGGCGGCGACTGATCTTGATACGAACCGAATGCGGCCCCTTCACAATGGACACACCGCGCGGTAGCGTATAGTGGACATGATGTTTGATCCAGACAGTGGTCGATGTGGCTGAGGGGGAGAGCGTAACAAACCCGATAATCTGCTTATTGATCGGAGCGCCGCTGCCAAGTGCCAGATCAGTCTCAAGATGTCGGATGGTTCGATCTGCACCGAAGACGGTTAACGCGACTGATGCCGGACGAACTCGCACCTTATATCGGCGTAATATCCACGGAGGGCCGTCAACCCAGATGGGGACGGCACCGAGGTGAAGCACTTTTAATCTTCCGTGCGGAGCGATGAAACTTACGACCGCAGTGGCAGGACTTACCGTGACGGCATGACGAATGATGCCGGGATAATGAACAACCAATTGTGCCTCAATATGCTGGCGTGATCCGGGGGGCAGGCCGGTCAAGCTCTGGAGCGGCTGGGCCGAGACGGATACCTCGTGCGGCCCCCCGATTCGCAGCAGCGTGCTGCCGGCAATGGTTACCACCGCCGTGGCAGGTGCGATGGTGGCCGAAACGTTCGGAAGCGCAGTAAACTCAATGGGACGGCGTATCTTCACCAGACGATCAAAGGTCAGTTCCGTTTTCCGCGGCCGGGCGGCAATGATGGCAACATGATGCCTTCTGAAATAGGGAAGTGAATTCAGCAGGCGGAGCGTATCGAAGGTGTAGGTTTTGCCGTATCGAAAGTGCGCTCCGTCGAACGCATAGGTCAGATCATGCCGGTCGGTGGCGGTGAGAATCGCTCTGCCGAAAAGTTGATCTGCGACCTGATTGACGCGGCTTTTGCGTCCGGTAAGACCGATCTGGTACTCGCCCCTCTGAGGCCGGCGTACGCTTACGGTCATGGAATGATTATTCATGACGGCGGCGAATTTCACCCGAAGCGGCAGATCCTGCTGCGTGGTCGTCAGATGCGCATCGGCGTAGAGCCAGAGCAGAACGGTAAGAATTACCGTCAGCGGCAGAATTTTCAGGTGCGTAGTCAGGTTGGAGCGCAGCTTTCTCGTAGTCAGATCTCCGGATCAGGCAAGGATCGAATCATCATGTTCAACCTCGGTATTAATTTCAAGTTCCTGGTAAAGCCGCCGTCGAAGCTCATCCGGTGTCAGCCCGCGATCGAGTTTGCCTCTCTGGGCAATACTGATGATTCCCGTCTCTTCACTGACAACCAGAATCAGGGCATCGGTGTCCTGCGAGAGGCCCAGCGCCGCCCGATGCCGGGCCCCGAGTTCCGTCGGCAGATCGCTTCCCTCATCTAGGGGAAATTGCACGCCGGCTGCAGCAAGGCGCCCATGGCGTATGACAACCCCCATGTCGTGGAGGGCCGAGCCGGGCCAGAAAATCGTATTGAGCAGTTCACTGGTAATTTCAGCATCCAGCGAAGCGCCATTCTCAGCCAAGCCGGCCAAACCGACCTGGCGTTCGATGGCAATCAGCGCCCCAATACGGTTTCGTGAGCAGTATTCGGCCGATTTTACGAGTGCCTCGACCATATCGGATGGGCGCTTCTGGCCGACGCGAAAAAACCTCGCCTCGCCGAGCCGAATCAGAGCCCGCCGCAATTCGGGTTGAAATACAACTACCACCGCGAGACTGGTAAAAAGCAGAATCCGCTGAAAGAGATACTCAACGCGAATTAATTTATTACCGCTGAGCCAGATAACGGTAAACGCTATGATCAGCAGCAGTATGGTGCCGCGAATAAGTCGGGCGCCACGTGTGTCACGCAGAAAATAGAGAACGCTGTGGACGACCGCACCGATAAGCAGAAGTTCAATACAGACGATCCACCAATTGTAGGCGTCCAAGCGATCGGCAAAATTGCGGACGAACTGGAGCATGTCTTTCAGTATACATTCCCTTGCTGTTGCGGTACACGCACCGGTAAGAAAGTTCAGGGGCGGGTGTTCGGGCCGATAAGGAGCGGGTTTGACATGAATTTTCAGGGTAAATCCGTCAGACTATCGTTTTAGATTCAATGCAGATTTTGCATCGACGGACGGCGGGTGAGGATGCATCGATTGCAATGTATCTCGGACGATCCGCGCGACACAATGATCTCGCACCCATTTATGATCGGATGGAATAACGTACCATGGCGAATGTTCGGTGGAAGTATATCGAAGCACATCTTCATAACACTGTTGATACTTTTTCCAGAATTTTCGCTCCGCAAAATCAGCATCCGAGAGCTTCCAGCGTTTGCTGCGATCTTTTTCGCGTGCCTCAAGGCGCTTTTCCTGCTCATCCTTGGAGATGTGGAGAAAGAATTTCACCACTCTGGTTCTTGAATCGGTCAGCAAAGCTTCAAAGGCATTGATGACATTGAATCTTCGGTTGAACAGGTGCGTGTCCGTCCGCATATGGACCGGAAGCAGGGTGTCGGCATGCACGCGCACCACAAGTACATCTTCATAATGGGATCGATTGAAAATGCCGATCTGCCCGAAAGCCGGGACTCGCTTGTGAATACGCCAGAGAAAGTCATGCGATTTTTCCTCGGCACTGGGTGTTTTGAAACTGCTGACCATGATTCCCGCGGGATTGACATGGTCGAAAACCCGCCGAATGGTACCGTCTTTACCGGCCGTATCCATGCCTTGAAGCACGATCAATAGAGCCTGCGTGGAATCGGTGAATAGCTGCTGCTGCAGTTCACCGATCTCCCGCGCCATGGCGTCGGTTTTTTCTACTGTTCGGTCTTTATCTGAGAGGCCGCAACGATCGCCGGGATCATAATCGTGAAGTCTCACCGGATGCGACGGCTCTACCGGAGACAACTTTTTCATATTCTGCCTCCAATCGACTGCGAATCATCACCAAGCCAGATGAAGGACGTAACCGGACCCATTATGCGGAGTATCGGCGCCTGAATCAAAATAATCAGTTCCGGATGTATAAATGCTTCACCCGACATCGGGCTGCGGTTTATGACACCGAAATGGCAAACGCAACGGCAAAGTGGTGATGGGGTATATCGCGCGGCGGCAGAATTTGCAGGCCGGTCGCCGACTGCTTCCACTTGATCGGTTTGTCATAACCGTAAAGCCGCACGTGTGTCACCTTCAGCGCACGCTTGGTGGCATGCACACCCGGGGCCAAGCCCAACGATTTAATCAATATCGGCTGAGTCGGAACACCCAGCAACAGCGCATTGACCACAGTATTGGCCTTGTTGCGGGTGAAGCGAATATCCTTGACACCGAGATCCGAGACGCTGGCCCCCGCAAAGGAACCGGCCTTTACCACCGTCGGCCCCTCACCGTAGACCACCCACGGTCGCGTGGCATAGATGGCGTCGCCGTTGAGTTTGAACCACTGCGCCAATTCGGAGAGGATCAGCTTTTCCTTGCGGTCGATGGTTCCGTCCGGCTTGCCGGGAATATTGAGCACAAAATTTCCATTTTTACTTACGGCGTCGATCATCCAGTGAATCACTTCGCGAGGATGCAGGTAGCCGCCGTATTTACCGGGCTGGTCAAAAAGTGCGCGCAGATAGTGCCAATCTCCGATACAGGTTTCCGATTGCCACGGGTAGGGGAGTATCTGTCCCGCCAAGCCGCGTTCGATATCCGCCACGACGGTTTTGGCGAGGTTCGGCGGCACAATCTTAATATTGACCACGCCTTCAACTTTGCCGCCGTTAAGTTTCATGCTGTTGTTATAGAAATAGGCGCCGATGTTCATCCCCGCCCAGCCGAGCGGAAAAAGTGGATTGTCAAAATAGAGAATGTCCGGGTTGTGCAGATCAATCAGATTGCGTGTGCGATCATAAAAATTCTTAGCGTAGGATACGTCCGGCAGGGCGTTGTGCGGATGCTTGGCGTTATAAAGCTGCTGCGGGTTGTAACCACTCCACCAGGCATGCCGACCGTCGGCCTCCGTCAGACAACCGTCGTAAGGGCGCCCGACATACGGCCCGAGCTTATCGGCGTTGTGCGAGGTTTGAAACCACCACCAATTTCGGGCTTGGTGGATGGTAACACCAAACTTGAGTCCCATGTTTCGCGCCTGCTGAGCCCAAGTGCCGATGACGTCTCGATGCGGCCCGATGTTGTGCGCATTCCACTGATGGTGCTCGGAATTCCAAGTATCGAAACCGTCATGATGATTAGCCAAAGCCAGAAAGTATTTAGCGCCGGCAGCTTTGTATTCCGCCATGCGGTGCTCCGGTTCCCAGTTCAGAAGCGTCCACTGGGCACAGAGGTCTTTGTAGCCGAAACGACACTGTGGGCCGTAATGGGCCAGCTCGAAATCGTATTGTCCGCTGTTTTCGATGTACATGTTTCGGGCATACCAGTCTCCATCCTCCGGCACGCACTGCGGCGACCAATGATTCCAGATGCCGAACTTGGCATCGCGATACCATTCGGGGCATTCATAATTCTGAAAAGATTCCCAAGTCGGCTCAAAAGGACCATCGCCATAGAGGTTCGGAAAAGGCGAAACCATCGGTACGCCGTCGTGAGAGCCTCCGGGAATCGGAAGGACGGGGGGATTGCCCCATCCCGTGGGCCGCCAGTGCCGTGAGTTGAGCCTCTCGGGGACAATTTTACTGCCGGTAAGGGCGTAGAAAATCCGGTCGTCCTGCGGCGCATCGCAGAACTCTTCAAAAGTGCGTGTGGTGTCCATGAAACCTTCGGGCACCTCTTTGCTGATTTCCGCAATAAGTTTACGGCGCTTGGATTCATACGTTTCGTCCGCGGAAGCCGCCGAAGCTGTTTTGGGCAACGAAGTCGTCGTAGCCGCAACCACCGTGGTAGCCGTTACCTTCATGAACTTGCGCCGATTCATTCTGCACTCCTTTTTACCTTTCAGCGAGTTCATGCTAAACGTTCAATCTCAAATGTCAAATTTAGATGGGCACGACGCAGCCCGCAGGTTGTCGGACGCATGGGCACGGAGGCACGCAAGGGCCACCGGCGGATAAATACGCCAGCTAACATTTGCCGTGATCGCATCCGGTGGGTAGGGGCATCTACAACACCCGGGGGTGCCCGGAAAAAATTGCCACGCTCATTGGGAACCACTATCGCAGCAATAGTTGACCCTCCAGACGCAAGAGGTTAGGCTTAATCAGTCAAATGTATATTTGTTGGGGAAGTCATCATGCCAGGAACGGATCAACCAGAGGATTCCGCTTTCGCCGCCTGCGAGGTAACCGGTGAGGTATTGCCGCGAAGCGCACTGGTGCGATTTCAAGGCAAACTGGTGAGCGAGCGGGGCAAACAAATTCTTTTGGATCAGATTCGATCCGGCGAAAGTCAGGCGCCGACTCAAACATTGATGCCGGGACCGTGGCGACGATTTGGCTGCGTTTTACTTGATAACTTCCTTCTCTACGTTGTCTCGTTCGTTGTCACCTTCGCGATCGGATTCGGTATCGGTGAACAGCTGCGAGAAACTCATGCGTCAACCCTGGAAATTCAGCAGGCCATCTATGAGTTGCAGTTGTGGGGTGCGATCATCGGATTCACCCTGAACGTAGCATATTACGGATTGATGCACTATTTTTTTGGATCAACCATCGGCAAATTCGCGGGAAAGGAGAAAGTGATCCGGACCGACGGAGGCAAAATCACATTTTTACAAAGCATCGTGCGGGAATTGGTGATGTGGTTCGGCTGCGTATTCTATATCGTCCTGATTGCATCGAAGGGAGCCCCGGGAATCTTATTGGGCGAGTTCTCAGTTATCGCGTGGCTGCTGTTTGATTGGATGTTCATTATTCTCGATCGTCATGATCGGCGGGCTTTGCACGATCGGATTGCGGGCACGCGCGTCATCTTTTCCGACGGGCGCGGCGGGTCAATTGAGCGGGATTCTCTGCCCGCTGCCGGTTAGATCGGATAAACGGCCGTTTGCCGGGCAAGACGCACCTCGTTAGAAATCGCGGATGGTAGATTGGAATCGGTACCGGAGAGATCATGGCTGAAATGCTCAAGACGGCGCGGGTGCTGCAGATATTGGCCCGTCTTCATCAGGGACAGACGTGCACGCCTCGATCTCTGGCACGAGACTTCAAAACTTCCATCCGCACCATCTTCCGTGACTTGGAAACCCTGGAACGGGCCGGCTTTTCCATCGACCGGAGTAACTCGCAAATCGGTCTGCGACTCAACAGCCAGGAGACCAAAGCGGTTGAATTTACGGATCGTGATATTCTCTTGCTTGAGATTATTCTGGAAAATGCGCGGCGTGAACATTGGCTGCCGCTTGACGACGTTGTCGATCGCCTGCGTGAAAAACTGCTCAGTCGCCTTCCCGCATCGCTCAAGACCCTCGCGGCGGCAAGAAAACACCATGTGAATATTAAAAATGAGCCAATCACCGAATTGGACGGTTGTCAGAACCATTTCATGGAGATACTGGATTGCATTCTTCATCAGAAATCGATGCTCTGCGAATATGAACCGGCGCACAGTCGGCGGCCTCAGCGCAAGGGGGAATTCAGATTTGATCCCTACGAATTAATATTCGCTTCGCATGCATGGTTTGTGATCGGATATCGCCGGGATCGGGAGGATTTCCGTACATTAAAGGTCAACCGCTTCAGCAAAGCGAAACGAATGCCGAATTCCTTCAAACGATCCAAGGATTTTTCACTGGAGACCTATCTGAAGAATGCGTGGCGGATCATTCCAGGTGTTCCGCACATGGAAGTGGAACTGATCTTTGCCGGCGAGTTTGCGGATAATATTGAGGAAACACGCTGGCACCCATCGCAGCAGACCCAACGCCTTGATGACGGGCGACTGAAATTCACCTGCACGATTGACGGCATGGAGGAAATCAAATGGTGGATATTGGGGATGGGGCCCAAATGTGAGGTGGTCGCCCCCGCCGTGCTGCGAAAAGAGGTTTGTGAACTTTCACGCCAGGCCACTGCGGTGAATTGCTTTTCAGATTGACACGGGTTGTCCCAATGAACCGTAGCGCGCATACGCCGGTGATGGATCGCCTTCAAGCCGAATTGCATATTTGAGGCTCCCCACAAACATTCAATGAATGAGAAGCAGATGGAGCCAGTAAAGTGGACTGCCGATCGCCCAGAACGGCATGTTTCGGATGGTGATACCCACCTGCAATATTCCCACGGCGGGTAACACAAATATCCAAAACAGCAGGCAGCACCGGACTGCCCATTGCAGGCGGCTGCCTCTCGGTGGTGCGAGCGATTGGGCCGATATGATGACGCATGCCACCCCAAGCATAGCGAGCAGCGGCTGCCACGGGTGAGCGGGGGCGGATATGCAGGCCGCGATGATGAGCATCGGCAGTGCACCTGCCAGCGCGGAGGCAGCCGAAAGGGTAAGTGTTGCGAGTTGTCGGTATCGCGTAAGCGGTGCTGTCGGCTGACAGATGATGGCAAGCCAAATGGCGGCCGACGATGCCAATACCGCATATGGCCAGAGCAGACCGGACCATGGTGAGAGCGCCGGTTTGACCGACCAGCGGATGTCGGCCAGTGCTAGCAGGGCCGCCACCAGATTTGCCAGAGCCGCAAAAACAGCAGTGGCGATGAGGCCGCTATCCGGCAGACTTTGGCGATCCCTACTGGAATGAGGATCCATGATGTCAGTTCCTACGCAGCTGATGAGATCAGCAAAAGCATGCACCCAACCACCGATGCCCGGCTCAGTCGGGATACGTGGGTGTCACCGGGGCATAAACGGGTTGACTGGCCGCAGCACTTGGCACAAGCACCTGATCGCCCCGCAAATCCACATAGGCATGCCCGGCGTCGATGCGATGATACTGCTGATAAATCGCCTCGAGATATTCCAGTTTGCGATCGGTCGGCACTTCAAAGAAACTTCGCTCGCCGGGGGGCTGGCCCCAGTAAATTTCAGTGTGGTAACGGGTGATCAATACAATCTGCGGCCGAGATTGCGACGGCTTTCCAACCCCGGCAATGTCGATATCGCGAATCTGGCTTGAATAGGGGCGGTGTTGAAGCAGGTGGGCGAGAGCGATTCCCGCGTGGATGGCGGCACCGGGGAAGAGCGCTCCGGACTTCGGCAGGGTGCCGGAATACCCCGTAAGCGCGAAGAGCCAGTTTAGATCGTTCCGCTGCCGCAGGCTGTAGACGCCGGGCAACCGAATGCCCGAACGGCTTACCAGATAATATTGCCCCTTTAATTTTACGAAGGCTGCGGGAAATCGATACGTGGCGGCAATTTCGATGATCTGCTCGTGAGGTACCATCGCCCGGCGGACAAACAATATCTGCCGAATCCAGGCGTTGAAACCCACATCCGATCGATGGACATAATGCTCGGCCAGAATGCGAAGAATATGCCCATTGAGGGGATTACGTATTTCGGCGGCGTATTGCGGGTGTTTTTTATTGAAAATGGTAAACGTAACCGCTTCACGGGCGAGTGAATCTAATATCGCCCGCGAAAGATAGGGCGGGGTATCCACCATCACGATGCGTTTAAGCGGATGCTGGGCGGATGCAGCGATGGCGGAAAGAGCGTAATGCCGAATCTCGCCGAACGCCGCCAGTACGGCACCGATGACCAGCAATGCACCGCAGAGAGTGAACAGCGTCCGGCGTCGGGAGGCCCGCAGATCATCAGAATGTTTCTTCATAGCCACCGACCTTAATTCTCCGCCGTTCCGGCATGAACTGCGTGGTCCTGCAGGGCCATGCGGCACAGGCGATCGCACAGGGCTTCAAATGACATACCGGCCCGGGCTGCCGCCTTAGGTACCAGTGAATGTGAAGTGAATCCGGGCATGGTATTAATTTCCAGCACCATCGGTTCAAGCGTATCGGCGTCGATCATGATATCAACACGGGATAAATGCCGGGCCCCAACGATATGGTGGCATTGCAGAGCCGCCCGGCGCGCCGCATCGAGACATTTTTCCGGCAGATCGATATCGAAGAGATACTGGGTATCGTCCCGTTTGTACTTGGCCTGATAATCATAAAACCGGACTGCGGGCCGGACCTGTATCAGCGGGAGCGGTTCATCGTCGATGATCCCGACGGTGATTTCCGGTCCGCGTACGCAGGTCTCGATGAGCATGCTCCTGTTTTCCGGCAATGATTTTTCCAGCGCCTCCATCGCCTCCGATGCATTCTGGTATATCCAGCAATCTACGGAACTCCCTCCGGAAACCGGTTTAATGACCTGCGGGTAGCCGATCTCGGCGGATAGGCTGCACCAGGCTTCGGGGGCGGAATGCTGCGCGACGCGCCAAGCTGGGGTGAGTACGCCGGCTGCGAGTAACTTCTGCTTGGTGCGGGCTTTGTCCATGGCGATTTCACCCGCTACGGGGTCGGAGCCGACATAGGGAAGACCGCGTGCTTCGATCAATCGCTGCACCTGACCGTCCTCACCGAAAAATCCGTGCAGGGCGGGGAACACCAGATCGAGCGGGCGACGGTCCAGCGCGGAAAGATTTGACGGCGAAATATCGTCCGTGCAGACCCGGTGCCCGGCGCGGGTGAGCGCAGCGGCAACCGCGGCACCGCTTTCGAGGGACACTTCCCGCTCGGATGAGATACCGCCGCAGAGCACGAGTATGTCCAATACCGGTTTAGTTTTATTCATGGCAACCCCGTGCATCTACCAGATGACCACTTCCGTCTGTAATTTAATGCCGCTTTTGCTCTCCACCATCTCCTGCACATGCTCGATGAGCGCCAGAACATCGGCTGATCGAGTTCCATCGCGTGCCACGATGAAATTGGCGTGGCGCCGGGATACCATCGCTCCGCCGACGGTCGCCCCTTTGAGCCCGGCTTCGTCAATGAGTTTTCCGGCCGATTGTCCTTCCGGATTTTTGAATGTGCATCCCGCGCTGTTTTCGCCCATCGGTTGGGAATTTTTCTTAAATACCCATATTTCCTTCATCCGCTGTGTGAGCTGTTCCGGATTTTCAGGCCGAAGTTCCAGTACCGCCTCCACCACCATTTTGCCCGTGATATTGGTATGTCGATATCCGAAGACAAGTTCATCGCGGCTGCGGGTATAAAGTTGCCCCTCGCCGTCGAGCATGGTGACGGACGCAACCGATGAACCGATATCGCCGAAGGCTCCGCCGGCATTCATGCGAATATGCCCGCCGAGCGTGCCGGGAATACCCGCCACGACTTCAATTCCCCCCAGTCCGGTTTTGCACATGGTGTTGACCAGATGCATCATGTCGGCACCCGCACCGACTCTGACCATACGGCCGTCGATATGCACTTGTGAAAATGACGGGTTGCTCAGATGAATCACCGCCCCGTCGACACCCTCATCGCGGATCAACAAATTGGACCCGCTGCCAAGCACATAAACAGGTATCTGCGCGTCATGCAGGCGTTTCATGACGGCCGAGAGTTGCGCGGTATTTTCGGGTGTAATGAAATAACGGGCCGGTCCTCCAAGACCGAACCAGGTCAGAGGGGCCAGATGCACCTGTTCACGAATAATGGATTCAAATCCGCTTTGCCAACTCATGCGTCACTTTCCAGACATTTCCCGCCCCCATGGAGATGATCAGATCACCCGGCTGCCGATGGGCGGCGAGATATTCCACCACTTGAGAACACTGCGGAAGGTGCAGCGCCGCAACACCCGCCGCCTTGATTTTTTCCACCAATGTTCCGGCTTTGACACCCGCCTCATCCGCGGCCGTGTCGCGGGCAAAGTGTATATCGGGAACGATCACCAGGTCCGCATCATCGAAACTGCGCGAGAATTCGTCCATGAAGCAGCGGGTCCGGCTGTGCTGATGCGGTTGAAACACGCAGATGAGCCGCTTTGGCTGCCAGCGGGTTTTCAGAGCCGCGAGGGTTACTCGAATTTCCGTCGGATGGTGGGCATAATCATCAACGAGCGTGATATCCGCGGTCTGTCGGATTAATTCACTCCGGCGCTGTGCTCCACGAAACGATGCCAGGGCTTTGGCTATCGCATCCCATCCGGCGCCGGCATGCAGGGCGAGTCCCGCGGCGGCGAGGGCGTTGCCGACATTATGCCGTCCGGGCACCTGGAGCGCAGTGCGCCCGAGGCGCTTTCCCCTGAAGCAGAAGTCAAATTCATAACACCCGTGAGCAAGGGTGAGTTGCCGGGCGGCGATATCCGCGTCGACATCCACACCGAAGGTGAGCGTCTCGGCAGCAGCGGCAGCGGCCAGTGCATGGTGATGGGGGCTGCCGGCCGGAATAAGCACCTGCCCGCCGGGCTGCACGCGTGAGATAAAATCGCAGAAAGCCTCAACGATTTCAGTAATATCTTTGTAATAGTCGAGATGATCCGGCTCGATATTCAGCACGGCCGCCGAACGGGGATGCAGGTTGAGGAAACTGCGGTCAAACTCGCATGCTTCAACAACAAAATGCGGCCCGGTGCCGCCGCGGGATGATCCGCCGAGCTGCGGGATCGATGCGCCGACCACAAACGAAGGATCCAGACCCGCACAGGTCATGATCCACGCCGTCATCGCCGTGGTGGTGGATTTGCCATGCGTGCCGGCCACCGCGATGCCGAGGCGGAATTCCATGACCCGGCCGAGCATTTCAGAATATTTCAATATTGTCAGCCGACGGCCGACGGCGGTGACAAGCTCCGGATTGTCGCGGCTCACAGCGGCGGAACAGATGACCCATTGGGTTTCCGGCGGGATGGCACCGAGTTGCTGATTGAAAGTAATCGGCACCCCCATCGCGGCAAGCCGCTCAACGGCCGGATTGGTCGACCGATCCGAGCCGGTAACGGTCGCCCCGCACTGCAGGGCAATTTCCGCCAGGCCGCACATCCCGCTGCCCCCGATACCCACCATATGAATATGCAGGCCACTGAGAGATTGCTGGTGGTGATTATCGTCAGACATGGAAATATTTATGCGCCTAACTGGATCATTAACTGCTTGGCTCATGCCGATCATAACGTTCAAGCCTCCATGCTTGCTTTCATTTTAGTTTAAGCGATTGATCGCCCGCTTGCGCGGCACAACCACCGGGCAATCTGTCCGGCCGCCTCGGTTTTCCCATTGGCAAGTCCCGCCTCGCGCATCATCTTCCGTCGGCCATCGGCGATGAGCAGTTCCAGAAGCGTTTTTTTTATCGCTTGGCCGTTGGCTGCCGCGTCACATTTATCCTCCAGCATGACAGCGGCACCATGGGCCACGAGCCGCTGCGCGTTGGCATGCTGATGTCGGTCGCGATGATACGGATACGGTAGAAGGATGGCGGGCACGCCGCAGGCCTCGAGCTCCGCGCACAGGCCCGCTCCAGCGCGGGTAATGGCAAGATCCGCCGCCGCCCAGACGCTCCCCATGTCGTCGCAGTAGTCCATCACCTTCCAGCATCCGACGGCCGATGCCGCGGCTACCTGCCGCACTTTTTCATACTGCGAGGCCCCCGTGAGATGCAATACCTGCCACGGAGCGGCGGGATTTTGCAGGGCCTTGAGCATCTGCGTATCAGCCATGAGGCGGCACCAGGCATCGTTGATGGTGCCTGCGCCGAGGGATGCGCCGGTGATGACCAATGTCCGGCGATCCGGCGAGAACCCCAGAGAGGTCAGAGCCTTTTCACGCGACCGGTGAAACAGAGACGGCCGCAGCGGCACGCCCGTCACGATGCACTTCGGATCACCCGCTCGGCCCATATCCATCGGCCATTGGGTAAAAATAGCATTGGCCCGCTTCGCCAGATAACGGTTGGCAAGGCCCATTTTGGCGTCGGGATTCAGCAATGCCAGCGGAATATTTTGCGCTGCGGCGACGCAACTTGCCGGGGCGGCCGCGTACCCCCCCAGTGCAAGAATGGCGGATACGTGGGAGTGCGCGAAAAACTCATCCCAATGGCGACAGGATTGCTTCCACGATCTAAAAAAGCCGGGCCAGTGCAATGGGTTTCGCGGGAACGGCTTAATCCCCTGCGGGATATACGCATCACCCTTGTCGGCCAAAAGCCGCTGATCGATAGGACGGGGAGTGGCCGCCCAATGAATACGACACGAGGGGAGTAATTTCTGCAACTCTTCCGCCACCGCAAGGCCCGGATAAAGGTGCCCCCCGGTTCCACCACCGGCAAAAATGAATGTCACCATTTCGGTCGATGATTCCTGCGGCATGGATTTATTCGGCAAGCGGCTTACGCCGACGGTGGTTCGCTGCAGCGATGCAGACGGATCGATACCGGCGGTACGGCTCACGCTGCCCCCCGAACTTTAACTTTCGACACATCTTTCTGCGACTGCCGCAATTCGGCTGTCGCCCCCTCCACCGCCCCACCCGCCCTGCGACTGGAGCGTTCAACATTCATCAAAAGTCCGACAGCTCCGGCGGTGAGAATCCAACCGGTACCACCAGCAGAAATCATGGGCAGTGCAATGCCTTTGGTCGGAACCGTCACGGTAACTACCGCCACATTCATCGCCGCTTGAAGGCCGATGGTTGCGGTTGTGCCGAAGGCGATGAGCTTGGTGAAGATATTTTCCGCCTTGTGAACAATCCGCCAGCCGACAATCACCAGCGTGATATAGAGGCTGATGACCATCAGGCATCCCATAAAGCCGAGTTCCTCTGCAATGAGCGAAAAGATAAAGTCGGTGGAATCCTCGGGCAGATACCCCATTTTTTGAACGCCGTTTCCCAATCCTTTACCCCAGAAGCCGCCGCTGGAAAATGAGAGCAGGGATTGAATGGGGTTGTACCCCGCTCCCTGAGGGTCCATATGCGGGTGGAGAAATATCAGGAATCGCTCCCTGCGGTAAGGAACATTCCAGACCGCGAAATAAGCGACGGCCAGCGCGGGCGGAATAAGTATCGCCAGTTGCCACCATCTGCACCCGGCCATGAGCATCATCATGCCGGCGATACCCACCATCAGCGCGGCAGTGCCGAAGTCTTCCTTCAATATTAAAGCGGTGGTGATACCGACCACACCGATAAGCGGGACAAACCCCCGCCAGAAACTTCGGATGGATTCAGCCTGATGGGACGCATAGGCGGCGATAAAGACAATCAACACCCACTTGGCGAGTTCGGAGGGTTCAAACCCGACATGGTGCGACCCGACGCGGATCATCAGCCACCGTCTGGCTCCGTTGATGGTGGCACCAAAATGCGTCAGCACCAGTGCCAGACAGACAATGGATATCCCCATCAGAATGGTTGCCGGGGATGTCCAGAGCGTTTTGCCCAGCAGACGCCGGTAATCCATTCGCCACAGTACCATCAGCAACGTGACGGCCAGCAGGACGTGCAAACCCGAAATATTGAAGAAGAAGTGGAAGAGAAAATCCCGCGGCATGGCGGCAATGCGGGCCTGGGCGCTCTGCACCATCAGCAACCCGATGCCAAGGAGCGTCAAGGTGACAATAAGCAGGACGCGGTCCAATTCCAACGACACGGGACTCAGTGTGAACTGCAAACCCCGAGCAATTTTTCCGGCGACTCCACCCGCTGATTTATTTTCAGTTCGACCCGGCCAGCGTGTGAGCGTGGGCCAGCGTATTGACGGTTTACTTGCGGACATGTGAAACCCATCCAGCTAAACATCGGTCGGCTAATGACGGAGGCACAGGTGTGAACTGCACCATCCATGTGCTCAAGGACGCAGACCATCCATGGCCGCGTAACATACCATCCGCACAAAAACGATGCGAACGGCAGAGAGTAATTATAAGGTACCGGCTCTCTGACCGATAACGCAATCACAGTATACGTATTTTCGTCCAATCCGGCCCAAATTAAGCACAAATTTTTATCGCAACTTCACCAATGCCAAAGCCCCAGCCGCAAAAAGGGCGGAGAGGAGCCAAAACCGCACCACCACCTGAGGTTCGCTCCAACCCGCCATATGAAAATGATGATGGATCGGGG
This sequence comes from Phycisphaerae bacterium, assembly GCA_049965755.1. Taxonomy (GTDB): domain Bacteria; phylum Planctomycetota; class Phycisphaerae; order WQYP01; family WQYP01; genus JAJZGD01. The sequence continues at coordinate 29,178 of JBMFVY010000018.1, forward strand.
CACAGCGAAAGAGCCTCTTTCCACGGGTTGCCTTGAAGAACGACACCTGCAGCACCACACTCATCAGCTCAATGACGAAAATACCACCGACCAGAAAAAGCATCGGTTCCTGCCGAATGACCACCGCCACATACCCAATGACGCCTCCCAACGGCAATGAACCTGTATCCCCCATGAAGACGGACGCCGGATTGCAGTTGTACCAGAGAAATCCAAGACAGGAGCCGGTCATCGCACCGCAAATCACCGCAAGTTCTCCGGAATGCCGAATGTGATTGAAGTCGAGCGTGGCGGCCCAACGTGCATCGCCGGTCACGTAGGCGAGTACCATGAAGCCGAAGGCAACAATGGCCATGCAGCCGCTGGCAAGTCCGTCCATACCGTCGGTGAAATTAACGGCGTTGCTGGTGCCGGCAATCACGCAGATGGTGAGAATGGCGAAGAGCCATGCGGGCAGAACGATATCCCGTGGCAGGAAGGGCCAATTCAGGTAGTGAGCCTGATGGTAATTGCCGTGATGGTAAATAAAGAAGGCCAGGATCATCCCCAGGCCGATCTGAAAGAGAAGCTTTTCCCACCAGAAAAAGCCGTCGCGTGATCCGGGAGTGCGGCGTTTTGCGGTCAATTTAAGCCAATCATCCACAGCCCCTACCCCGCCAAGGTAGATGAGACAGACCAAACCCATGCGGACATAGAAATTGTCCAGTCGGGCAAACAGGAGCGTGGAGAGAATAATACTGCCGATGATGAGCACCCCCCCCATCGTGGGAGTATCCGCCTTATTTGCGGTCATGGCGTTGAGGGTTTCATTGTTGAATTCCGGCTGATCACCCAACTTCTGTTTTTTAAGCCAGCGGATAACCGGCTTGCCGGCAAAGAGGACGATCAAAAAGCCGGACATGACGGAAAGCGCCGATCGGAATATCACCACGTCGAGCGCCGATCCGGCACTGATAACGTGATGCGCTTCCAGCAGTTTATATAACCAATAAAGCATAAACGCTGACCTCCCTGTCAGGCGCAGTCGACATTCTGCGTCAACTTACCAACCGACAATCCCTTAAGCAGATTTTCGAGATGCATGCCCCGCGAGCCTTTTAACAATATGGCATCGCCTGTGCGAAGCCACTGGTTTTGATTTTCCAGTGCGCGATCGATATCCGGGAACTGAAAGCTCGAGATGCCCCGCTTGTCTGCGGAGATGGCCGCCCAACTTGCCAACGGCCCGATGGCAACCAGCAAGGAAAGCTTCAATTCCGCGGCCAATTCCCCCATCCGAATGTGATGCTCGGCAGCGCTGGGCCCGAGTTCCAGCATATCGCCGAGCACAGCCACCTTGCGGGGTGATCGCCGGTTGACAACGGGAAGCACCAGTTCGGCAAAAGTTCTCAGGGCAACCTCGGTGCTGGATGGATTGGCGTTGTAGGCGTCGTTGAGAATCCAATGTGAACCGAGTGTCTGGGGTTCAAGGCGCATCGGGCTGGGTTTTACCTGCAACAGCCCGGACTGTATTTCCGCTTCCGACAGCCCCATGCGCCGGGCCACGCCGATGGCCAGGGCCGCGTTGATGGCGTTATGCCGCCCCAGCAGCGGCAGATGAAATTGCGAACGGTTGTTGAGCGAAAATGAAACTCCCGTCATGTCCTGACGGATATCATTGATTTCAATGTCGGCGCCATCCCCGGGCAGACCGACCGTAACCCGCGGAATTTTGGTTAACCGCAGCGCCTCCATCAGTTCCGGCGAGGATTTATTCAAAAATATCATGCCGTCGTCCATGGCAAAATTCGCCAGCGACGCCTCTTCAACCGCCACCGACCGCAGATCGCGGAGTCCTTCAAGATGTTCATAGCCGACACCCGTAATAACGGCCATATCCGGCAGGGCTATGAGGCCGAGAGCTCCGACTTCTCCGGGAGCATTGGTGCCGACTTCAAGGATCACATAATCATGCCGGGGCTCGACGGAGAGGAGCGTCAGCGGCAGACCGATGTTGTTATTAAAACTTCTGGGACTCGCCAGACCGTTGAATTTCTGCGACAGCAGGGTATGGATCATTTGTTTGGTGGTGGTTTTGCCGTTGGAACCTCCGACGGCAATCACCTTGCTTCGAAGATCACGGCGATAGTTTGCCGCCAAACGCCCCAGCGCACGTACCGATTGGTCGGTCTGCATGATGGTGGCGGAGGTGCCACGGAGCTCGGCGAGCGTATCAGGATCGATCGGTTCATCAACAAGAGCGCCCGAGGCACCGGCCGAAATCGCCTGCATTACAAATTTATTGCCGTTGAATTTCTCCCCCTGAATGGCGATAAACAGATCGCCCTCGCGGATTTCGCGGCTGTCGGTGGAAACACCCCCGCGGAATTCCCGCTCGCCGCGCAGAATCCAGCGTGAGAGCGTCACCCGTCGGATATGATCAAATGAACATGCTTTCACTTTTCGCCTCGAAACTCACCCCGACACCACCGCTCCCGCGGCATTCATCACTTTACTGACGCCCTGAGTTTACTCTGCAAGGCCTCGACGGCACATTCCGCATCATCAAAATCACGCCGCTCGTCGCCGACGATCTGATAATTTTCATGCCCTTTACCAGCGATTAAGATCGTATCATCCGGTTCGGCCATTTCAACTGCCGCTTCAATGGCGGCCCGGCGATCCGGAATGATGCCCACCGCATTACGGCCGCCCGGCGAAAGCCCCTCAAGAATGTCATCGATGATTGACATGGGATTTTCGGTGCGGGGATTATCGCTGGTGATGACCACCCGATCCGCGAATTTTTCCGCAACGGCGCCCATCAGCGGGCGTTTGGTGCGGTCCCGATCACCACCACAGCCGAAAACACAGATCAGCCGACCGCGGGTCAGCGGCCGCAGCGCCGTGAGAACATTTTCCAGCGCATCGTGCGTGTGGGCATAGTCGACAAAAACAGAAAAGGGCATCTCACCGCCGTCCATGCCGGGAAGCCCGACCCGTTGAAGTCGACCGGGTGCCGCCGGGGCCATGGAAATAGCGGACGCAAGTTGATCCATCGGGAAGCCGGCCGCGATCCCGCCCGACATGGCGCAGAGGATATTTTGTGCGTTGTGCAGGCCGACCATCGGGCTGCTGATGAGTTGCGGCGGCCCGCCACGCAATGAGACTTTCAATTGCATGCCGGTACTGTCCATTTTCAGCACCTCGGCATGCAGGTCAGCTTTGTGCTTGAGACCGTATGTGAACACGCGGGCCTTGCTGTCCCGCACCATGACGGGCGTGTAACGATCATCAGCGTTAACAACCGCCCACGCGTCCGGGTGCAGTCCGGTAAATAGCTTGGCCTTGGCCGCCGCATACCGTTCCATGGTGCCGTGATAATCCAGATGATCACCGGTTAAATTGGAAAACATGGCGACACTTACATTCACACCCGCAAGCCGATCCTGATCCAGAGCGTGACTGCTGGCCTCCATGGCCACGGCAACCAAGCCATTGTCGCGCATCGCGGCCAGCAGGCGGGAAAGTTCAACAGCGCCGGGGGTGGTCATGGGGCTGGGGATTTTGGTCCGGCCATCATCGATTTCAACCGTTCCGATCAGGCCGCAGCGCACGTTGAGAGAATTAAAAATACTGCGGGTGAGATAAGCGATGGTGGTTTTGCCGTTGGTTCCGGTTACCGCCATCACGCGCAGAGTTCGCGTTGGATCATTCCAGAAGCGGTGAGCGACCCGACCGACGGTTTTCGGCAGATCATCGGCTCGAATGCACACAACCCCGGCCACACTGAGCGGCTCATCCGATAGAATCGCCACCGCTCCGCGCTGCACGGCCTGCGGGATAAAATCGCGGCCGCTGAGCTTTGTTCCCGATCTGGCAATAAAGATATTTCCGGGCAATACCCGGCGCGAATCATCGGCAACACCGGTGATTGGGATATCCGGCAGAACCGCTCCCGGATAATCGACCTGCCCGACCGATTCTGCGATATCGCCCTGAAATAATTCCCTCAGACCAATCGGCATGCACACATCCTTCGTTTTCCGCCGCAGGGTACTCAGTGACTGAGGCCCTTCATCTTCTTAAGTTCGCTTTCGCGACCCCACCATGGATCGGTCTTGGGTCCCTGATCCGGTGGAACCTGCAGATAACGCAGAGCGGCGGTGATCATTTTTGAGCACGCCGGGCCGGCCACCGTACCGCCATAATGTCCCAGTGCCGGGTCGGGTCGATTTACCGCAACCACGCAGATCAGGCGGGGATCCGGCGCCGGGCCGCCGCAGATGAATGTCGCATTGTATTCATGGTGATGGTAGCCATCGCCGCCGGCCACCGCCAGATTCGCCGTTCCGGTTTTGCCGTAAAGCTGGTAGTAGGGAGAGATAGCGTATTGCCCGGTACCCTGGACCATGACCTGCTCCATGGCGCCAATGAGTTCGTGGCAGATGTGTTTGGGCAGGATTTTTTTCATGGGCTGCGGCCCGGCAATCTGCGCCCAAGTTTTAATATGTCCCGGCCTTACCTCAACCGCTTTGACAATCTGCGGCGTGGGGAGGTATCCGCCGTTGGCAAAAACACAAAATGCACGGGCCAGTTGCAGCGGCGTGATAGCAATTCCGTAGCCAAACGCCGCGGATGTAAGCGTATTCTTCGTCCATTCGGAAAGAGGGCGGACAATGCCGGGGGATTCTCCCGGCAGAATACAGCCGGTGAAATGACCGAAGCCAAATGAATTGATGCCGGAATAGAGCATCGGGCGTCCCATCTTCCAGGCGATCTGCGTCATACCGATGTTGCTGGAATAGACCAGTATTTTTTCCACCGTCAGGTAGCCCCATCCGCCGACATCCTTGATCACCCGGCCGGTCGGATCGACGTAATAACCGTGATAGCAATAGAACACATCCTTAAGGTTCACCACATGATGCAGAAAGGCGCACCCGAGATTGAAGGGTTTGAATACCGAACCGGGTTCATATGGATCGGTGACCGCCCGATTACGCCAGAACTGCGGAGGCGTCTTGATATAGTCGTTCGGATTGAGCTGCGGATAATTGGCCATGGCCAGAATATCCCCGTTGAAGGGATCCATGATGATCGCCACACCGCTGTGGGCCTTAAAATGGCGGCAGGCCTTATCGAGATTCTTCTGGGCCGCATCCTGAATGACGGTATTCAGCGTCAACCACACACGCATACCATCGCTGGGCGGCCGATAGCCATGGCGTTTGATCCACAAGGCCCGCTGGGCGGCGTCTTTTACATAGGCCAGTCGCCCGTCGCGCCCGACCAGCAGGGAATTAAGCTGCGATTCAAGCCCCTGAAGCCCGCGATTGGAATTGGCAAATCCGATCACTTGGCCGGCAAAATCGCCGAGGGGATATATGCGTTTGGTGGTGCGGATAAATCCGATGCCGCCGAAGGCGTGATAGTATTCCATTTCGCGGGCGGTATTTCCCCGTCGCATGGCGAGACGCGAAACGTGTATCAGATGATCCTTGATTTTTTCATAGCGATCATAAAATCGGCGGGACGCCATCCGCTTGAGCCATACAAAGCGGCACAGACCTCCCGCCGGGTAATACAATCTGGAATGCAACCACGCGAGAAAATTATGCGGATTCTCATCGAGCAACTCACCCAGGGCACGCGCCATGATCCGCTGCGATTTTTTAAGTTCGGCCCCGCTCAGGGCGTTGAGATCCCCTTGGGGATCAAAAATATAACCCGGATCGGCAAACAGGTTGTACATCCGGACGCTGCCCGCCACCAGCGTTGAATCGGCCGTGTAAATGGATGCCCGCCGGGCCATGACGCTCACGGCAACCTGATGCTGGCTTTTGAGTGCCACAACGTCGCCGCGCGTCACATGCGTTTGAAGCCATGCAACTCGCCCGACCAACCCGAGCAGAATCAATAATGTGACTGCGAGCACCACTCCGGCGACCCAGTCGGCCTGTTTAAGCCGGGACGGCTTTGGCATCGAATTTGAGATCGGATCATACATGGTCAATTCTCCGCATCATTGGCCCGCTCCCCCCTGAGTGGCTGCGGGTAGCGGCTGCGGCACGACCACTCCTTCGCTGACACCGGCGGCCGTCGGCGCGGAAGAGGCAGCCTTTGTTGTTGCAGCATTGAGTGCTTTGAGTTCCCTGCTCAGGGCCTCCGGATTGGCGTGCCGGGCGATTAATATCTGCTGATCCCACAGCTTGTGGCTCTGTTGCTGGATATGATGAGTCAGTTCGGCACAGGTGCTCGTAACATCAAGTCGCGTGCTGCGAATCGAAAACAACACCGCAGCCATCAGCATAAACGCTACGAGACAGACAATAATCTTGGCCATGCGCACCGACCATCCATGCACGACGAACGCCGCGTCCTATGCAGCGTCTGAGTCATTCTTACCGGCCGACATTTTACCATATCCGCCCACAATTACAGCGCGGCGATAAATTTGCCAGTCATCTGAGAATTGCAATTTTTCGGGCACTCCCGGGACGGTGGATGTCCCCACCCGCCGGACGCGATCATCCCAAATGCGAGCCGATGGAGTTATTCCACCGTCACCGCCGCCCGCCCGGATTGATTGCCACGCCCGGCTTAATCGGCTCTTAATTAACCCGGTTGAAAATCTCAAAATCATCCTTAAGATCTTTTTTATAATCCGGAGGGAGCTCTTGGATATCCCGCTGCGAGGTAAAAAGTCGAAGTACTCGGGTTAAGCTGCGTTGATCATGTCGCCACGGTTTCAATGGACATGGCCGAATATCCTGATGTACCAACGAATGGAACATGCAGCGCGAGGGCAAGAATCAGCATTGAAGAGATTCTACATTTGAACGATTTTGCTGACGGCATTTTTTTGCACGGACAGTGTAAGAAATCAGATTCAAGCCCGACTATGGGAGCAGTTGGTTTTTTACTGAAGTACTTTGTAACCGTTCACGGGCCTGATGGAAGAAGCGAGGGTGTGGGTTTCCCCGCGAAGTGGTTGTTGATGGTCTGGTACAGGAACTCAAAGACGCTGCGTTGTTGCTGCGTGCAGGTGGCAATAGCCGACCAGATGCGTTCGCACCATTGCCGCCCGCGTTCGCTGCGTGTTCCCTGCGTGACATGTCGATCCAAGACCACAAAACGAATCGCCTGTTCCGCGAGATTATTGGTGGGCTCAACGCCTGGTGTGGTGATAAATTGAAAGTATGATTCCCCATTTTGGCGGAAGCGTTCCGCCATATTCTGGGCCGGTTTATGTTCCGGAGCATCCAGGCCGGCGGCCACCAGATTATCGCGGGCCTGTTCCAATGCCTGCTGGAACGCCGGTGCTTCCACCATCTTCCGCTGATGGATTGTATGGAACAGCGTCCGCAAGGCTTCCAAATAGGGGTAGGGAAGACCGCTTTTAATGCGGTCTCCCCTCCCTCCGAACCGGACGTGCGGATTTGCCGCATCCGGCTCTCCGGTTAACGGGCCCCCTTCAGGGACTGACAGGCGAGTTGATGGGCCGCGGTTAGTGAATACAGGCCCATGTCGCGGAAGTAGACGTTTGGCCAGCGCTGGTGATCTCGGCCCCGGCCCCGACCTCGGTGGCCTTGCCGACGCCGAAGAATGCTCCGAAGTCGCATGCGTATCCATGCGTCCTCCGACGGAAATGTGGTCCGGTGGCAGTGCTGGAAATACTTGAACCAGCCGCGCAATACCGGATTGATGGATTTAATGATCATCGGCATACTCCGGCCGTTCGTGCGTCGGGTTCGCTCTCGTATCGCGTCCCGCAGCTTCTTGAGGCTCTTCTTCCTTGGGAATCTGCGGCCGCCTTCAAAGCGGTATCCCAGGAACTCAAAACCTTCCGTAGCCGCATGGGCAATGCGAGTTTTTTCCGGGTGCAGGGTCAGTCCGGCTTGCGCCGTCCATTGTTGCACCTCACCGAGCGCCCTCCGGGCCTCCTGCTGAGTTTGACACAAAACGACAAAGTCATCGTAAACGTCCGGCGAAGAACAGTAGCCCGCGCTTGGCCTGGCGGAGGTGATTTTCGGTGGCAGCCGGGATTCGTGCACCGGAGCATCGGTCACGATGGGCGGACACAGAATTTAATGGATTGGCTTGAGGATTCGGCCGGGGCGATGCATCATGCGGCCGCTTTGGTTTGTTCCATCAGGGTCTGCCAGCGGTCCGGCAGGAGATCACCGAGCTTCTCCGCCGGGGTCTGCGGAATGCGGGTGAGCACATCGCGCAGGTACGCCCATGGCTCAACCTTGTGGCGTTTACAACTGCTGATGAGGCTATAGAGCACCGCCGCCGTCCGGCCGCCGTTATCACTGCCCACGAACAGCCAGTTCTTACGCCCCAGGGCCACCCGACGCAGCGCGTTCTCCGCAACGTTGTTATCCATCGACAACCGCCCATCGGTCAGGTACACGTTCAGAGCGTCCCATTGGTTGAGCGTGTAGCCGATCGCCTCCCCCATCGGGCTTTTGGGCAGCACATGTCCGCCATTTTCCCGCCGAAGGCTCTGCAGCCATTTTTTTAACTCCTCCAACCGGGGTTTGGCCTCGGCCTGCCGCCATCGAGCTCGCTCATCGGCGCTCATCTCCTTTTCGCGTGCCTGATCCTCCACGTCGTAGAGCAGCCGGATATACGCCAACGCCCGGGTGCTCGTCTGCATATCGCTCTTACGCGCATCATAGAACTTCCGCCGCGCATGAGCCCAGCACGCCACCTCCACCACCCGGCCTCCGGTTCGGCCCAGGTAGATACCGTCATAACCGCTGAAGGCGTCGGCCTGTAAATATCCGCCTGGGGGTCACGCGAAGCATCAATCATTTTGAGCGGCGTTAATTTTCGCGATAAAGTTGGCGGCGGGTTAT
>JBMFVY010000019.1:0-37269 GCA_049965755.1 Phycisphaerae bacterium
GTCGAGACGCAAAAACCGTTGATTTTACGGCCTCATATGGCCCTGCGAAGCATCAAATTCTGATGGAACATCCGCTGGAGGTGCGTTTCCGCCGGATGACGGTTCGGCCTCCCATCGGTAAGCAGAAACGCTATCCCGCCCTGGACCTGACGGTCATTCATGCCAGGGAGATCAACGGCCCAAAGAAACGCGCTCCCATCGAGTGGAAGCTGCTGACGGACCTGCCCGTATCCAGTTTGCAGGAAGCCGTGGAAAAACTGGACTGGTACGCCATGCGATGGAAAATCGAAACCTTTCACAAGGTCATCAAGTCCGGCTGCCGAGCGGAGGACGCCAAGCTTCGCACGGCTCAACGCCTGACCAATCTTCTGGCGATCTACTGGGGTTACTCTTAAAAGTTGTGGACGGAGAAAAAGAGGCGGTACTGGATATTTGGGCCGCGCCCCGGAATCGAAGCTTTGAAAACGATAAGACGGAGAATTGCCGTGAATCAACGCATATTGCCTTCGTGCATATTCGCCGTATTTTTGAGCTGGCCCTCCTGCAGTGCACTTGCAGCCTCCCCATCCATCTTGATTACGCGAATCATAGATAAGCGCATCTTCGACGCGCCGGGCTACCCAGGCCCCAGATTTTCCGGCACGCCGGCTGGGTTGACCCTGAGACTGCGCGTTGGGGGGAAAATTGGTGACAGCGCGGCATATTGCGGGCCCCTGGTGCTTCGGAAGGCCGTGGATAATCTTGGCGACCCATTGAAGCTGATGTCTGTAAACGTGGGTGGACTCTCGTTTGGCACCCACAGTCAGCGTCTGCACCGGATTTACAGGGGCTCGGGCGAGTTGCACGGATTCAATATTACAATTCACCTGACCGAGCCGCGAAGAGCGGCACGTCAGATTTCAATACTGCAAGGCAGTTTCCGGGCATTGGTGGGCGGCACGCCGACGGTGGTGAGAGTCCATCCCTATAAACTACTAGGCCAGAATCTGAACTCCCCCGTCCTTACGAAAGCGGGGCTGCGAATACGTTTGCTGGCGCACCGGCCCTTTGGCGCGATTTTTGCCCCCAAAAAAGGTGTCTTCCTTTCTATATCAGGGAGGACCCATTCGCTCTGGAAGGTTAAAATTCTCAACGCGAAACAGAAATCGATTGCCAGCGGATCAACAGTTATTGAGAGCCACCATGGCGGCCGCGAGGTTCAGGCCTACGGAACCAAAAGAGTGCTCAGGCCAACCGATACACTCATGCTGATCATCATGGTGGGGCAAAAAGAAATTTCCATTCCCGTTAAATTTCGGAATATCAAGCTGCCATAATACCTTGGCGGGCACAAAAAGGTGACATCCACCGTTGTTGGCATGGATGGGGCCAGGGGCTATTGCCCTGCCCTATGCCACGAACCGCACGAGCCGCTGTGGGCGGGGGTAAACCTCAGGCGAAACACATCTGGCGGGGATTTTTGCGTTGGGTAGACCCTGACCCGTGGATTGGATTTTCAGGAGCAGATCGATGGATCAACGCGGCAGGAAGTTTACGTTAGCGGAGCGGCAGGCGTACTGGCAGACGGCGTTGGATGAAATGCATCGGGTGCAATAGGTGAAATTTCAGCGCTGGGGGCTACGGGGCCGCGGGCGCCCGGCCAATGGCAGGGATCACAGACAAGAATGTCTATGCCACGCTCGGTTGGGCCCGCCGCCGCGGTTTGTAAAACAGGACGGCTCAGCAAAGCGTGCCGACTCAGTGACGGAGCCTCTGCTTAAAAAAAAAAGCTGAATACATCATGCCGCAGGCATGATTCAGTATCTCGCGCGGAGGCGCGGAGCTGGCGCGGAGACGATACGGTGAAGCCGGCAGATTCTGTGACGAAATCTTGGCTTGCTTCGTGCGAGAACAAAGCCAATTACATCATGCCGCCATACCGTAAACCACCCATCGCACATCCGTATTACGCCGCCTGAAAAAATTGCCCGCCCCCTCGACGGATGCTGTCATACGCCCCCGGCGAAAGGCGTTTATCAACCGATTGGACAAGGCATGCCGTGTTGGGATATGCTTTTCTAAATATTCTTTCGGCCGAGGCTCGATACGCCCGTCCTCCAAATGACGGCGTGAGAATTGACACCTCGCGGAGTATCTCTGTCAAGGAGCTCTCTTTCATGGATATCAAAATGCGCGGAACCTCGTCAAGCCTGAAATTTAAGTTGAAGTATTTCTTCGTCGGCCTCCTGGCGGCCGTCATGTTGACGTGCAATCTCCGACAGGAGCCTGCACGGGCATCTGTACAGGCTGATAGCAATCTCAGGGCGGAATTTTTGCATCCACCACGCAAGTATCGCACTTACGCATGGTGGCATTGGATGGGGTTGACGATCAGCAAATATGGGATCAAGCGGGATTTAACCGCCATGAACCGTGCCGGAATCGCGGGGGTTACGATCTGCCCGATTGCTTCGCAGGCGTCGGTTGGTAGGGACATGGAAAACAGCGGAGTTCCTCCGGTTTATTATCACAGCCCCAAATGGTGGGGCATGGTTAAGTATGCCTGCCGCGTGGCCCGGAAACTGCACATGAAGGTTGGATTGGAGAACTGCCCCGGGTTCTCTGCGAGTGGCGGCCCCTGGATTACTCCCGCTTTATCGATGAAGAAGATTGTATGGACGGTTACAACCGTGCACGGACCGGGGTCGGTCAAGCTGAAACTGAGACGACCGCACACCATCCAGCACCTTTATGAGGATGTATGCGTGCTGGCGGTTCCGGCGACCAAAATTGTTAAACCCGGCACTATTTTGAATATTTCCAGGGACATGAATGCACAGGGGCGCTTAACGTGGCGTGCACCGGCGGGAACGTGGCGGATATTCCGCTATGGATATACATCCACGGGATCGCAGGACATACCGAAGCCCGATGACATCGGCCGATCTCTGGAAGCCGACAAGTTAAGTGTCAAGGCGGCGACGTTTCATATCGAGCATGTCATTCATGGCGTCGAAAATCATCTCGGGCCGTTTGTCGGCCGAACATTCACGCATTTGCTCTTCGACAGTTATGAGGCGGGTTCACAGACATGGACGAAACACTTCCGCAGTGATTTCATTGCCATGCGACATTATGACCCCCTGCCGTGGTTGCCGACCCTTGACGGTGTCATCGTGGGCAGTCGGACGCAGACGCAAAAATTCAAATATGATTTCAAACGGACGATTGCCCAACTGTTCAAACTGCACGATTTTGATATTTACCACAAACTGATTGATGCGGCTGGACTGAAGATGTGCCTGGAGCCGTACACAGGTCCATTCAACACCATCGCGTGTGCTGACGCCTGCGATGTCACCATGGGAGAGTTTTGGAATGCCAGCAGTTCCGGCATTGCGTGGAATGTTGCGGGGGCCGCCAGAGCCTATGGGCGAAGGATCGTTGGCGCGGAAACACTAACGGGCCATCCGTGGGAAAGCATGTTGAACGAAACGCCGGAATCGCTGAAGCCGACCCTGGATGGAGGATTGCTGAGCGGAGTCAACCGGTGTTATCTGCATGACTGGACTCTCCAAGCGCTGAATAAAAAATACAAACCCGGTATTCTGATGGCATGGTGGGGTTCGCATTTTGGCGAGAATGAAACGTGGTACAAGCCGGGTATCGCATTTTTTACCTATTTGAATCGCTGCTTAACCATGCTGCGGCAGGGACAACAGGTATGCGATTCGTGCACGCTTAACTGTAAACCAACGCAACTTTCAATGGACGCGGCCAGCTTGTCTCTGTTTTACCGGGCCACCGTCAAAAACGGCAAGATCGTTCTGCCGAGCGGGCGATCTTACTTTGTGATGGTGTTACCGCGCACGCAGCTGATGCTTCCCCGCGTGGCCAAGAAGCTTGAATCTCTGGTCGCCGCCGGGGCGGTGATCATCGGTCCCCGGCCCACTGCATCGCCGAGCCTGACCGACTACCCGGCCTGCGACGCACAGGTCGCGGCCATCGGCCGAAAGGTATGGGGAGATTGCAACGGGACCACGATCAAAGAACATCCGTATGGCAAAGGGATGGTGGCGTGGAATGTATCGGTGGATGACATGCTTAGCCAACTGGGTGTCCCCCCCGATTTTCAGGCACCGGCGCCGCTGGTGGCCATTCATCGCCATGCGCGGGGATTGGATATTTATTTCGTGGTTAATCGTGGCCATTCACCTGTAGCGACCACGGCCTGGTTTGACGTTGCAGACAAAGTGCCCGAACTGTGGTACGCCGCTTCGGGCCGACAGGTTACCGCGGGTGACTATTCAGAAGTCCATGGCGGTACGGCCGTGCCGCTTCAACTCGAACCGCTGGAATCGGTATTTGTGGTATTCCGGCATCGAGTTCGGCATGTTGATCATGTGATACATGTCTTTCGGCATCACCATCTTTCAACGCATTCGGAGGTTGTGTTAAGTTCGGATCGGGGCTTTGAATTGATAACGCCCAAGGCCGGCGATTATGATCTGACCTTTGCGCAGGGACAGAAGACGAAGGTCGTGATACCGGCGTTGCCGAAGCCATTTTTCATTCATGGGCCATGGCAGATTCGATTTACACCCGGCTGGGGCGCCCCGGCGCGTGCGGAATTTTCGCACCTGATGTCGTGGACGGATTCGACGGATGGGGGTATTAAATATTTTTCCGGCTCGGGCACCTACCTTAAAACCATCCGAATCCCGTTGCAGTTCATCGGCACCGGCAGGCAAATCATTCTGAGCCTGGGAAGAGTGGATGAAATGGCACAGGTGTGGGTAAACGGCAGGGATATGGGCGTTCTCTGGTATGCCCCCTTCAAGATAAATATTACATCCGCCATAAAACCGGGGATCAACCGATTGCGAATTGTCGCGACGGACACCTGGCAGAATCGGCTTATTGGCGATGACCAGCTTCCCACGCATATGCAATGGGGCCGACCTCGCTGGCATCCTGTAGGGCATCCGCATTTGGGTGGCCCGCTGGTCCGCTTTCCCAACTGGGTCATTCATAACTTGCCTCGACCGACCCCCGGGCGATATACATTTGAGACTTGGAACTACTACCACAAAAGTTCTCCGCTGCACCCGTCCGGGCTGATAGGCCCCGTGAAGCTGGTGGCGGAAGCACGCGTTGAGATACCGCAGCCGGGAACGCCGTGAGATAAGCCAGATCGCTGATGCAGTTTTAACGCCCTCGGCAGGCCGGATGGCGTAGATGAACACAAGGCACAGCCGAACTGGGAAACCTGCGGTTAAAATCAGGTGGGTCTTGCGAAAGAATGCTTGCCCGGGCGGTTGAATATGAGCAGCATCCACAAACAGGCCGCGTTGATATCCGGAGATTCCGGCCGTGACGCCGGATCGCCGACCGAGCGATATTTTCTGCGACAATGGAATTTTACGTCAGGTGTGGCGGCGGCATCTCATCAGCTTGAAGTCGCGGCGCAGCTCATCGCACTCGCATCGCTCACGGCCATCCTTATGATGTTGTTTGATCGCCTTGCAGTCGGCGGGTGGGGGTGGCGGGTGTTGATTTTCTGCCTCATCGCGGCTGTGGCGGCCTGGGGGGCGTATCATTGGAGACAAACGCCGGGCATGCAGCGGCGGATATCGGCGGTTGGCATCGCAGTTTTTTTGGGCACCCTCTTCCCGATATCGATGATCTGGATCGCCATCATCGCCTTTGCAGGCGCGCTGGGTGCTGTCTATTGGTGGCCGCAGCGGATCGTTCTTGCCAGAGAGATCGATTCGCGTTTGAATTTGCCTTCAACGACGGCGACAGCCGTGAGTCTGCTTTCGGTTAACACACGGCCTCGGGATGCGGTAGCGGATGGTTTTGCACAGCGATTGTATCAGCGGGCCGGCGATGCACTCCAGACAATCGGCCCCCTGAAATTGCTGAGGCCGGCGGAGCTTCGGCGAGCGTGGGCGATGGCACTGTTGACTCTGCTTGCCGCAGTATGGTGCGGCATACTGACCAAAGCGGCGCCGGTACCGGGGCATACGCCAAATTCAGTGGGGGCGAAAATCGTCGGCGTCCAAAGCACAACGACGCAGGGGCCGACAACACAGCCGATGATGAAGGCGGCCGCAGCACACGGGCAAAATTCAGCGGGCTTACCGCACGCACCGATGCAGACCCAACACCCCGGTCATGGGCAGGGCGCAAGACTGACTTCAAATCTGGCGGAGCGATTGACGAAAAATTCGCTCATTGTCCAACGGATGTCGCGGCAGTTGGCGAAGGCGGCGGCTAAGGCGGGCCCGGAAGCTACACTAAGCCGCGATCAGGCGGCTCGGCTTGCGCATCAGTTGCAGGCGATTCATCCCGTCGGACCGGAACGAGCTCTCGCCAGCCATCTCAAACACGAACTGGCGGGGAGCCGACATGGACACATGGGGCCGACGATTCAATCCATCAAAACTCAATTGGAGAAATTAATGCAGATTAATCGCGCTCAAATGGCCACCTTGCATCTGCCAGATGGTGGCTCGCGCGGGGGCCTGCCATCTCCGTCTCAAGGCACGGAGGCGGAAAGGAAGGGCAAATCACCGAGCGGCGGCAATCTGGGCAACTCGCCACCGGGATCAACTCGTATCCGCGAAAGCCGTTCGTTCTCCGGAAAGTTGATTTCGATTGCGGGGGGACAGGCGGGCGAAAAGAATCACCGAGAGAATATCGCATCAGGTGTGAGGGTTTATATGTACCGAGCGTCTGGAGCGGCGGCCGGGCTCCCCCCCACCGCTCTGCTGCGTGCGGCGGCCCGCGCATCGGCGGCTGAGAGCGGCTATATCCCGCGTCGCTATCGCGGGATGGTGCGTCGATATTTTTCCGGGCGTTAGATGCCGGTGCTGCCAAACCCGCCGCCACCCCGGTCGGTGGATGAAAGTTTCTCAGCGCTGTCCACCAGTTCAATGGCGGCATGTGCAACCGGTGTGATGACCAGTTGGGCGATTCGCATGCCGCGGGTGATGCGAAAGTCGGCCTGACCGAAATTAATTAATATCACCTTCAATTCGCCACGGTAATCGCTGTCGATGGTGCCGGGAGTGTTGGGCATGCCGATGCCGTGCTTCAGAGCCAGGCCGGAGCGTGGGCGGACCTGCCCTTCAAACCCCGGCTCGATGGCGATGATCATTCCACACGGGATGATACATCGCTGTCCGGGTTGCAGAACGATATCTTCATCAATGGCCGCGCTTAAATCCATCCCCGCGGCACCGGCGGTCTGATAGGCAGGCAGATCAAGATCAGCGCCGTGCGGGAGTCGGAATATTTTCAGTAGCGGTTGATGCAGGGTCGATCATCCTTTCTGTTATGACGGGCTCACAGAAACCCGGCGATTGAGCGGGGGCCATTTCGCAAAATCAAGGCAGCCACGCCGCGAGACGGTAATATACTGCCGCGGAATGGAAAGGTGCAGTGAGGAATTGGACAAAGCCGCCCACATTCAGGTAAGTATTGTGATCCCGGCCTATTGCGAGGCGGAGAATCTGCCCCGGCTGATGGAGGAGATTGCCTCCGCCATGGAACCGACGCATTGGTCGTGGGAAGCGATTGTCGTGGACGATGATTCGCGGGATGGCACACCAGGGGTGCTTGAGAATCTTGCCGCCAAGTATCCGCAGTTTCATTACCTGATCCGGCGCGATGAAAAGGGGCTGTCATCGGCGGTATTGGCGGGGTTCAATCGGGCCCGTGGCGATATTCTCGTCGTGATGGATGCCGATTTAAGCCATCCACCCGACGCCATCGGTGCCATGGTCCGGCCGCTGATGGATGGATCCGCCGATTTCGTGGTCGGGTCGCGATATATTGCCGGCGGCGGCACTCAAGATGACTGGGGGATGTTTCGGAAGCTTAACAGTGCGGTGGCCACGGCACTGGGAAGGCCGTTTGCGGGTGCGGTGCGCGATCCGATGGCGGGATTCGTGGCGTTGCGGCGCGAAACATATCTTGGGGCGGATGAATTAAGCCCGATCGGCTACAAAATCGGCCTGGAACTGATGGTGAAATGCCATGTGAAGCGGGTACTGGAGGTGCCGATTTTCTTCCGCAATCGGCTGCACGGGCAAAGCAAGCTCACGATGAAAGAGCAGTGGCGTTATCTGGAGCATCTTTCGCGTCTTTACGATTACAAATACCTGCGGGGATCGCCGCGCGTTAAATTTTTAATCACTGCCACTGTGGCGGCGATTATCGGCTATCTGACGGCGATCGTGGTGCGGGATGTGGGTCTGGCAGGGCTCGATGCGGTCGCGGCAGGATTGCTGGCCATGCTGGCCGTCACGGGTCTGCTGTTCGGCCGCTACAAGCGATCGCAGCAGAAGTGGATACAGAGCCGCCATCCGTGGGAGGAATTTGTTCTCATCTGCGCCGTGGAATTTACCGGTGGGATGTGGGTCGCGCGATGGTTCGTTGGGCGGTGGGCATTTCCGACGATGTTGCTGGCGAGCATCGGGACATCCGTCATTTTGCGTTATCTGCTGCGCTGGGTCATGGGACATGATATTCGCGGTGTGCGAAAGCGATTGGCACTGCGCAAAGCGGGCCGAGATTGAGATTGCCCTCGATTGGCAGGGCGCCTGATTCACCCACCGCGGGGATGTTTGCCTACCAAGCTGGAAAAGTGCACAAAATTTGAGCACCATAAAGGTGAATGATGGAATATCGGGCGATCAAGGCCAATCGACTGCCGGACGCAAAGGTTAGTTCCGCCTTTGGCGATATCTTGGCGATTATATGCACGTAACGCATTTATATTCAACGTCTTATAGACAATTTTTTGGGTTAAAAAACAGCTTGATATCCCACGGAATAACGCGGATAAAAATGGAAAATTGAACGCCGCGCACGGTTTTTGCTCAATGCTTAGGCATGGCATGGCGGTGTTATGATGATCCATTGGGCAGCGTGCGCCGTGCGATGAGACGGGCCGTCATTGCCGGGTGCCGAGATATTCGCTGGCGGCGGTTACGGTATGTTTTTACGGGTGCGGATTTTCTGGGGGTGTGAATGTTAGACCGGGCGGAACTGGAATTGGCAACACTGGAAGAAATCAGCCGCGTCCTATCGATGGGCCTTAACCTGCACGCAGCGTTTGATCAGACCATGCGTGTTCTGGCCAATCGGCTGGGGATGGAACGCGGATCGATGGTGCTCTTTGATGACACCACCGGCAAGCTGCGCATCGAGGCGGCACTCGGCTTGACGCCGGAGGAGATTCAGCGGGGCCGCTACGAAGTGGGCGAAGGAATTACGGGGCAGGTGGTGGCCAGCGGCAAAACGCGCGTGGTGGAGAACATCAGCAAGGACATCAATTTTCTGAATCGCACGGGTGCCCGTGCGGCGCTGGCGGGACAGGTGATCAGTTTCATCTGCGTACCGATCCAGATTGACAATCGCGTGGCCGGCGCTTTGAGCGTTGATAAAAAGTTTGTTGACACCCCGACACTGGAGGGTGACCGGCGGATGCTGGAGATCATCAGCGCATTTCTGGCGCAGGCGATCAAGATCAATCGAATCATGGCCAGTGAGCGGGAACAGTGGATTGAAGAGCGGCGGCAACTGCGCGATACGCTGCAGAGCAAATATAAATTTGATAATATCATCGGCAACTCGCCCGCGATGCTTGAAGTATTCGATACCATCGCCCAGGTTGCCACCAGCCGGGCGACGGTTTTGCTGCTGGGTGAAACGGGCACGGGAAAGGAATTGATCGCCAAGGCGATTCATTTCAATTCCAATCGGGCGGAAAAGCCGTTTATCCGCGTCAACTGCGGTGCGTTGACCGGCACGCTGCTGGAGTCGGAACTTTTCGGACATGTCAAAGGGAGTTTTACCGGGGCGATTCGCGACCGAATGGGACGGTTTGAGGCGGCGGATACGGGCACGCTTTTTCTAGATGAAATCGGCACCATCGATACCAGCCTGCAGGTGAAACTGCTGCGGGTGCTCCAGGAGAGGGAATTTGAGCGGGTTGGTGACACGAAGACCATCCGCGTGGATGTCCGGATTATCGCCGCGACCAATCTGAATCTTCAGGAAGAAGTTGCCAAGGGGAAATTCCGTGAAGATCTTTTTTATCGTCTCAACGTGGTGACGATCAATCTACCGGCGCTGCGCAGCCGGCGTGAGGATATCCCCCGATTGATTGACTTTTTCCGCGATCGATTCAATGCCGAAAACGGCAAGAACCTCAATAAGATCAGCCGCGACATATTAAATCTGCTGGTACGCTACCCCTGGCCGGGTAACGTGCGGGAACTGGAAAACGCCATCGAACGGGCGGTCGTGCTGGCGCGCAACGACACGCTGACAGAAGATCTCCTTCCGACGGCCATACGGGCCTTCGCCCAACAGGGAAAATCAAATCAGTCCAGTGAAACGCTTGACGCCCTGATTCGGCGCATGGCCACACAGGCTGTGAATGAATACGCACATCGGGACGGGCAAATTTATGAACTGGTCATTGAACAGGTCGAAAAGCGGCTGATTGAGGAAGCGCTGGGCCGATGTGAACAGGTAAAGGTAAAAGCGGCCGACTTTCTGGGGATCAACCGGAACACGCTTAATAAGAAGGTGAAAGACTTCCTCATTGAAGCCGTGGACGATGAGCCGCAGAAGAGCGTCTGATCGCAGGTCGGCCGAAGCGGTCGGCGGCGACTGCTGATCCGCGCTGAGAACTGACGGCACCACACATCCCCGCGATCCAGGCGTGGCAATTACTACAGGCGGGCGAGCCGGCGGCTGTATGGCTGGAGTTGCTTTTGTGAAACGCGGTGGCACCTCTGCGGTGAATATCGCAACCCCGCCGTGTTCGGCACAGTTCCCGCATACCCACCTCTTGACCGTTCAAGTTTCTCCTGCTCTGGCGACAGAGCCAGCGGCCCGGAAAGATCGCCACGGCCCCTGCCCACATCCTGCAACTCTGCCGCGGAAGGTATACAATACGACGGCAGAGTTTTGGGTATTTGCGGGACTGATATGGCAAGTATTGAAACCCCTACCACGACGTTGCGCAGACCGGCCGGTTATATCGCCCGGTTGGGCGAGTGGGCGATTAACACCAATCTGGCATTGGGCGATATGGGTGTATTTTTTCTCAGCACCCTTTACTGGATATTCCGCTGGCCGGGGCGACGGGCCATAAGTGAAACTTTTGCCCAGATGTATGAAATGGGCACCAAATCGATCCCGGTGGTGATGATCGGCGGTGGATTTATTGGTGCAGTACTTGCGGTTGAGACGCTGCCGCAATTTCAGGAAATCGGTCTGGCCAGCCGCGTCGGATCGATCATCGTCATCAGTGTGGTTAAACAGGTGGGGCCGATTCTCACGGCGGTGATGCTTGCGGGGCGATTGGGCGGCGCCATGACGGCGGAACTCGGGACGATGCGCGTCACGGAGCAGATCGACGCCCTGCGCGTGATGGGAGCAGATCCGATCCGCACCCTCGTGGTGCCGCGGGTGCTGGCGTGTGTGATCATGACGCCGATTCTGACACTTTACAGCGATGCGATCGGCATTCTCGGAGGCTGGCTGGTGGCGGTGCGGGTGGAAGGCGTGCGGAATTATCCATTCTGGCACTATGCAGCCCAGTCGACGGATCTATTCACCGTCAATGTGGGTTTGGTCAAGGCGTTCTTCTTTGGAATTGTGATATCGACCGTCGCCTGCTACAAAGGCTTCCGCTGCGGCAACGGAGCTCAGGGAGTCGGGCGGGCGTGCACGGAGGCGTTTGTCACCGGTTTTTGTCTGATTCTGCTGAGCAATTTCATCCTCGCCCTGGGACTCAACAACCTTTACAACGCGATGTATCCGAATCAACCGAGCGTACTATAAGCTTATGTCTGACCACCCCATGCAAAATTCATCACCCACGCCCCCGGCGCTGATTCGATTTGAAAATGTCCACAAACGTTTCGGTTCGCTGGTGGTGCTCAACGGCGTCTCGGTGGCGTTCGCGGAGGGGAAGACGACGGTGGTTTTAGGCCCATCCGGCACGGGGAAATCGGTGCTGCTCAAGCATATTGTCGGCCTGCTGTCACCGGATTCCGGCAGCATTTATTACCGCGACATGCGGATTGATCATCTTAAAGACCGGGGAATGGAGCCGATCCGGCGAAAAATCGGATTTCTTTTTCAGCTCAGCGCCCTGTTTGACTCGATGACCGTCGGCGAAAATGTGGCGTTTCCGATGCGGGAACATTCCGGGCTTTCAAAGTCTGAAATCCGCGACCGCGTGGCCGAGCGTCTGGCGATGGTGGGGATGGAAAATAGTGAAAATAAAATGCCCGGCGAACTTTCCGGCGGCCAGCGAAAACGCGTCGCACTGGCCCGTGCTATTGCGCTGAACCCGGAGCTGGTTCTTTACGACGAACCGACCACCGGCCTGGACCCGATCCGGTCGGATGTCATCAATGAACTGATCCTGAAACTTCATGAGGAATTGAAAGTATCGGCCATCGTTGTCACTCACGACATGACCAGTGCTTTTAAGGTGGGAGATCGGCTGGTCATGCTGATGGGGGGCGGCATCATTGCCGACGGCACCGCCGATGAATTGCGTGCCCACAGCGACCCGCGAGTACAGCGTTTTATCGCCGGCCGTGCCGACGAAGAAGATTTGCGGGCCCTGCATCGGCTCTGAGATACCGACGGTTCAGCCGGCGGAAAACATCGAGCTGTTTCGGTTTTACGCCGTAACATCGATCAGCCGCAGGAATCTGCGAGGAGTGGTTTTGACCATGGCCATATTGATGTGGCTGACAGGTATGCTTGCAACCATCGCACTGGCGCTCTGGGCGATGGTGATTTTCAGTCCTGCCACGCGACATAACGGCCGCTTTACGTACAATCTCAACCATCAGCCTGATGATTTGAATTTTGCCGTGGACGGAGAGCCGATTTCCGACACATGGCCGGGCGATCCGGAAACGTGGCCGGCCGTAACGGTTGTGGCACCGGGGCGTAATGAGGGGCATGTGCTGGCCAAGACGCTCGGGTCGCTGTGCCGGATGAATTATCCGAATTACCGGGTGGTGTTTGTGGATGATCAGTCATCAGATTCCACCGCCGATATCTGCCGTGATCTTGAGAACCGATTTAAGCATCTCGCCGTGATACACAACCAGACTCCCCCGCCGAGCGGTTGGACCGGAAAAGTGTGGGCGGTGCATCAGGCCGACGAATGGATGACTACGCCGTATGTATTATTTACTGATTCCGACATGGAGCACCATCCGGAATCGCTCAAGCACGCGATGCGGCTGATGCTGCACAGGAAACTTGATCTGCTGACATTGCTGCCCTGGATGACCCCCGGAGGCGCTCTTGAGCAGGCGGTTATGCTGACCGCGACGCTGGCCATTCAACGGCTTGCGCCGCTGCCGGTGGTGAATCGGTCCACACATCCCGCGCCGCTGACGGCGGGGGCGTATATGTTGTTCCGCACCGCCGCGTACGACGCCATCGGCCGCCATTCGGGCATCCGAAGCCAGATTATTGAGGATTTGGCAATCGGGCGGCGGACACGGGCGGAGGGGTTTCGAGTTTTTACGACGTACTCGCCCGATCTGCTCTCCGGCCGCATGTATGAAGGGTTGCGGGATACGTATTACGGACTCAAGAAAAACGCCTACACCGGGCTGAACTGCTCGCTGCTCTGGGCGATTCTGGCACTGAGTTCGCTGCTGACGCTTGGAGTGCTGGTGCCGGTCTATCTGATGGTCGGCGTGGCGGGGCTGTTGGTGCATCCATCGGCCGGATGGTTTGCCACGGCACTGATCGCGCTGGTGCTGAACCTGCTGTTTTTTGCCCACGCCCACCGGGTGCGAAAAGAAGCCCGCCAGCGTGCGGGGGTTGAATTTCTTCTTCCGCTGGGGATTCTTTTTTCCATGCTCACGCTGATGGGCAGCATGTGGGATTATTATGTCCACGGAGGGAGCATCTGGGCCGGCCGCATCTACTCCAAAGCCCGTATCGACCATACGGCCCCGCTGGTGGATGCCGATAAAAACAGGGGTAGTCCGCAGAATATTGCGTCGCACAGGCCGTGAATCGGCTTGTTTGCACTGCCGGACAACCCGGTGCAATATATTATTTGGTTTTCGTGGAGGAAAATATGCTTGCCAAGGTGCGCAGTTTTGTTCTGCAGGGTATTGAAGCCATTGATTGCGAAGTGGAAGTGGATATCGCGCAGCGGGATTACGGCGATCCGCTGATCGTCGGGCTGGCCAATGCGGCGGTGCGGGAAGCGCTGGATCGCATTCAGACGGCGATGATCAACAGTGGCTACGTCTGGCCGGAGAAGAAACTGCTGGTGAATCTGGCCCCGGCAGATATTAAAAAAGATGGAAGCAGCCTGGAACTTCCCATTGCACTGGGCATCCTGCATGCCAATAAAGTTATCATGGGTGATCGGCACAGGAAGTTTCTGGTGGCGGGAGAATTGGCACTCGACGGCAGTGTGCGACCGATTAAGGGCGCATTGTCGCTGGCCATGCTGGCGGCGGAAAGCCGGATGACAGGCGTTCTGCTGCCGACGGCGAACGCCCGGGAGGCGGCGGTTGTACCGGATATTGAAGTCTATGGGATCGACTCGCTGGCGGCGCTGGTCGGTTTTCTCAACGGTCAATTGGAGCTGACACCGGAGACACCGGAGAGTCTCGACGAAATGGACGCCGCTGCCATCTACGATGTGGATTTTGCCGATGTGCGCGGACAGGAAGTTGCCAAGCGGGCGATGACGATCGCGGCGGCTGGGTACCACAATGTGCTTCTGCTCGGTCCGCCCGGTGCGGGAAAGACGATGCTGTGCCAGCGGCTGCCGACGATCATGCCGCCGCTCTCGCGGCGTGAGGCGCTGGAGACATCGCAGATTTACTCCGCCTGCGGGCTGCTGCCCAAGGGGGCGAGCCTGATGCGACAGCGCCCCGTCCGAATGCCGCACCACAGCGCCAGCGCACCAGCCCTGATCGGCGGCGGGAGCATACCGCGGCCCGGCGAAGTATCGCTGGCTCATCACGGCATATTATTCTTGGATGAATTGCCCGAGTTTCAACGCCATGTGCTGGAGACGCTCCGTCAACCTTTGGAATCGGGCATGGTGACGGTGGCACGATCGCATTCCAGCGTATCGTTTCCCGCCCGCTTCATGCTGGTGGCGGCCATGAATCCAACGGCTGCGGGGAAGGGAAATCTGGACCGGCGCCAGGCGAAATCGACGGAACTTCAGGCGATGGATAAATACATGGGGAAGCTTTCCGGCCCGCTGCTGGACCGTATTGATATTCACCTTGAAGTGCCCGCCGTCACGTATCGCGATCTGACCAGCAAAACGACCGGAACCACTTCCGCCCAGATGCGCGCGGAAGTGGAGAAGGCGCGAAAGATTCAGGCCCGTCGTTTCGGTGAGGGGAATACCATGACCAATGCGTCGATGAAGACGCGGGATCTGCAGAAATTCTGCCCGCTGGATGACATCTGCATGCGCCTGATGAAGCAGGCGATGGAGGAACTTGGATTAAGCGCCCGGGCGTTTGATAAAGTGCGACGGCTCTCGCGAACCATTGCGGATCTGAATGAAGCTGAAAACATCACGGCGGTGCACCTGACCGAAGCGATCGGCTATCGGCTGCTGGACCGGAAATATTAATACCGGCCTGATGGCGCGGCGGCCGCACGCCGGCGTAAATCGTGTGAACGGCGCAGCCTTTGCATTTGCCGTGCGTAGAATGTGTCAACTGCAGTGAATGAGCGTTCATGCCTGCGGGGATGGTTCGAGTTTTGCCTTCGAGGAGTAACGTATGGAAATTAAGTATCCGGGTTCCGAGCCTGCCGCGCGGGGGCCGGCGCAATGGTTCACCGGGCAGGTGCGGATTGACCCCCTATTCGCACCACCGGAACCCGCACGCGTGGCGATGGCATGCGTGACATTTGAACCGGGCGCCCGGACGGCGTGGCATACCCATCCGCTGGGCCAGACGCTGATTGTTACCGCTGGATGCGGATGGGTGCAGCGCTGGGGCGGCGAGCGCCATGAGATTCGCCCCGGAGATGTGGTCTGGTTCGCACCGGGTGAAAAGCATTGGCATGGAGCAACGGCAAGAACGGCGGTGACTCATATTGCCATTCAGGAAAAACTAAATGGCAGTCCGGTAGATTGGCTGGAACATGTTTCGGACGAGCAATATTCCGGAGCGAGAAACCCATAGGCACTATCTACATCTGCTCGCCGGAGCGGCTCACGATACACACACTTAACCCGAGGAAGATCTCATGCGGCCGGAGCGATGTCTTTCATCGCATCTACGAGGCGGGCAATGTGTTCATCGGTGTGCGTTGCCATGAGGCTGATGCGCAGACGGGCGGAATTCGGTTTAACGGTCGGCGGACGGATGGCGGAGACCCAGATACCCTTTTCCGCCAATGCTCTTGAGGCATCCAGAGCGCTCTGCGACGAGCCGAGAATGATGGGAATGATGGGCGTAGCGGATCGGCCGCATTCAAAGCCCATCTGCTGCAACTGAGTGCGAAGTCGGTGGGCGAGCAGGCACACCCGTTCCCGTCGCCAAGGCTCAGCGAGGCTGATGTCGAGCGCCGCCTGCGCTGCCGCGATGCACGCGGCCGGCAGAGCAGTGGTGTAGATGAGATTTCGGCCCCTGTTGATGAGAGAATCGACGGCGGCGTGGGGGCCGGCGATAAAGCCGCCAGCCGAGCCGAAGGCTTTGGAAAGCGTGCCGACGGAGAGTGCAATTCGGTCGCTGACATTTTCCATGGCGGCGACGCCCGCGCCGTCACTTCCGAGCACGCCGGTAGCGTGGGCTTCATCAAGCATCAGCACGGCGTCATACTGATCGGCGAGCTGCGCCAGCCGAGCCGGACTGCCCACATCCCCATCCATTGAAAATACAGTATCGGTCACCAGCCAGCAGCGTCCGCGGGGTGCTGAACCACCCGTGGCATGCCGATCAGCGAACCGCTGGAGCCGGGATTCCAATCGGTCATAATCCAGATGCGGATAGGTGTGATGATCAGCGCCGGAGGCGGCGGCGGCGTCAAGCAGGCTGGCGTGATTGAGCTTGTCGGAGAAAATCAGGTCGCCGGGTGCTGAAAATGTTTTGAGTGCCGCCAGATTGGCAGCGAAGCCCGATGGGAGAATCACCGCTGCGGGCTGTTTTTTTAATTGTGCCAGATCGGCCTCGAGTTTTTCATGAAGTTCGGTATTACCGGAGACCAGGCGCGACGCCCCAGCGCCAAAACCCCAGCGATCCAGCGCACCACGGGCAGCATCGATGACGCGCGGGTCGGCAGCAAGCCCCAGATAATTGTTGCTACAGAACTGCAGATATGGTGCCGAGTTAATCCGCATCTCAGGCTCGCAGCGAGACTGCACCCTCGGCAGCACGCGCCAGTTGTGGTCGCGTTTGCGGGCTTGGAGGTCGGCGTCCAAATCGTCAAGCCAGCGGCGCATCGCAGAGGGAAATGGATCATCGGTCATAAGTCAGGAAATATTGTTTGACGCCGGCCCCGAGTCGGCGGACGGGGGCGCCGCGGACGAGGAGTTCAGAGAACTTGCGACCGACGAACCGCTTTCCCGCTCCGACTGTGTTGCGTGCCGGTCGGCGGCGGCGGCGAGTTTCTGCTTGAGCATTCGGCCGGGCTTGAATCGCACACGAAGGCGGGCTGGCACCTTGACGCGTTCGAGCGTGGCGGGGTTCTGGCCTACCCGCGGCGCCCGGTAATGGGCTTCAAATACGCCAAAGTCGCGGAATTCAAGGCGGTTGCCGTCCTCCAATTCGCGAATGATTTCATCCAGGAACGCCTGAACCGTTCGCCGCGCGACCTGCCGGCTGATCTTATGCTTGCCAGCAATACGGTCCACCAGTTCTTTTTTTGTTACGGTCGCCATGCTTCACCTTTTTGTTCTGACCTGGAAATCGTTGGCATCTGCTCCCAGCGCCGGTGAATTCAAACTGTAACCACAGCGCGGCATTATGTGGCGGCGGTGATTATGCGTCAAGGAAACCCCTTTGCAAATATCGAGCCATATCGCCGTAAACGAGACTTCATGGGGCTTCGTGGCGATATTTTGTGCGGTTGAAAACGGAGATAAACGCGATCCCCTTGGCGGTGAAGGGATTTTGGGCGGAAAGCCGGCCGGGCGGCGTGGATTTGGGCGTAACGCAGCAATTTAGCGGAGATTATGGCCGCCCCAGCACCGCGATACCGGCATCATCGGCCATCTGCAGCAATCGCTGTTTTTCAAGCATGATGGTACGTCCCGATTCGAGTACCAGTGCCGCGGCCCGGGCCTGAATCAGGTTTTGCATGGTCTGAGGCCCCACGGTTGGGACATCAAAGCGAATATCCTGGTTAGGGTTGCTGGCCTTAAGCAACACCCATCCTCCGCGCTTGCACAGGCCTCCGGCGCGATGAATCAAGGCGTCGGTTCCCTCCATCGCCTCAACGGCAATTACCTCGCGGTCTTTTACGGCAAGGCTCTGGCCGATCAGCAGCCGATTGACATCACGAAGCAGCGGCCAGCCAAAATCGACATCGGCCAGAATATCGGCGCCGGGCCGCGTCCGCGTCATCAGGCCTTCCACGGCCAATTCCTGCGGGATGTAGGGGCGTGCGTCCAAAAGGGTTATACCTCCTGAAGCCAATTCGTCGGCGAGAGCCGAAAGCAGGCGGGCGCTCCGTTTGTCGTGCGGAATCCGCCAGAACCAGATACGGGCCGTCCGCCAGTCAGGAATATATCGCAACATGCGATATTTCTCGTACATGCCGGCCTTGGCCACGCGGCCGACCATGACCGCCTTACTTACGGAACAACGTCGGAACCAGCGAATCCATTGGTTGATGCGTAACAGACCGACACGCTTGAAACGCTCACATCGAGGCTGCAATAAAGCCTCTTCGCTCTGGCCCCAGAGGGCGGCACATATCACAGGATGTCCGCGGGATCGTAAGCCGTCAGCCACTGAGACGGGTAACATCCCTTGGCCGGCGATAAGGCCAATAGGCTCGCCGGGTTGCGGGATCAGCATTGCCGACGCTGTTTCCGATTCCGTCGCCATC
The DNA here is from genome assembly GCA_049965755.1 of Phycisphaerae bacterium. Lineage (GTDB taxonomy): Bacteria > Planctomycetota > Phycisphaerae > WQYP01 > WQYP01 > JAJZGD01. The sequence goes on from JBMFVY010000019.1 coordinate 19,090, forward strand.
CTAATGCGATTTCCCCTCACCGATGCGAACTTCCGCCGAGCGTGCGTGGCCTTCAAATCCTTCCGCCCGCGCCAGCGTGCAAAGCGGATCGATCGCCGCCGCCAGAGCGGACGAATCCAGTTCCACCACCGACATCCGCCGCCGAAAACTCTCGGCTGAAAGGCCGCTGAAAAAACGCCCGGTGCCGGAGGTTGGCAATACATGCGATGGTCCGGCGAGGTAATCACCGGCCGCCACCGGCGACCAGGGGCCGATGAATATCGCCCCGGCGTTGGTGATGGCGGCGGCATCGTGGCGGGCCGTGCGTGTGGTAATTTGCAGGTGCTCGGGAGCCAAATCATTGGCCAGATCAACCGCCGCTGCATGATCGGTCGTTACCACGATGGCACTGGCAAAGGCAAGGGCTTTTTCAGTTTGGATGCGGCGCGGTAATTCAGCAAGCAGGCGACCGAGATCGGCCTGCACACGCCGGGCAAAATCTGCGTCGGCGGTAATCAGAATGCAACTGCCGGGGGCGTGTTCAGCCTGCGCCAGCAATTCAGACGCCGTCACGAGCGGATCGGCGGAGGAATCCGCAAGAACAACCACCTCGCTGGGCCCGGCAAAGCTGTCAATATCGACAATACCGAAGAGTTCGCGCTTGGCGAGTTGAACATACCAGTTTCCCGGCCCGACAATTTTATCCACGCGAGGTATCCGATCGGTTCCCAGCGCCATCGCCGCAATCGCATGCGCCCCACCGATGCCGTAAATTTCCGTCAGTCCGAGACGTCCGGCGGCCGCCAATACAACCGGCGCAACGAGCCCGCCGCGGGCCGGTGAGCAGATGCAGAGGCTCTTTACGCCCGCCGCCAGCGCCGGTACCGCCGTCATAATCAGCGTTGAAGGGTATGCGCCCGCCCCACCGGGGACGTAAATTCCCACTCTTTTGAGCGGCACGCTTTGAATTCGTAATTGTGCCCCCCCTCCGGGCTTTGCTCCGGGCGGTTCGATGGCCGGTGCATCCGGAGAAAGCATCGCCGCCTGAAAACGCCGCACATTGTTGATGGCTGTATCCAGCGCAGCCAGTAATTTCGAATCGGCATGGCGGACCGCCGCATCGATGGCAGATTGCTTAACACGCAGCGTATCGATGGTAAGGGTTGGATCATCATATTTTGCCGCCAATTCCGCCACGGCCTGATCGCCGCCACGCCTGACGGATGAAATAATCTCCCGCACCGCATCACGCCGCTGAATATTCTCCTGATTCCCGCCGAGCAAAACATCATCGAGGGAAAGTCGTCGCTTGAGCTGAGCCAGTTCGTCGGCAGCACCGGGTTGCGACAGGTTGATGAGCGGCAATTCAATCATTCAGGGCCTTTCTATTTTTCATCCCAGAGGCATTGTAGCGTCAGACTTGAGGATGGTGGCAGAGAATTGAGGCACCCGTGTACGGCGATTTGATTAAACCGTAGCGCTCAATTGGTGGTGAAATAGATGGGGCCGATCGATAGGAGTCCGGCCATGTATTCACTTTCCGCCTCGGATGTGACTATGATCAGCGGCAGCGGCAGCGGCCGGGGAGGGATCGGGCTATTTGCCCCGCCCCGGCGGCCGTGGTACGGAGAACCCCATGCGAGCGGACATCTTATCGATTGGTGATGAACTGACTTCAGGCCAAACCCTTAACCGCAATGCCTCCTGGCTGAGCGAGCAACTCCAGCAAATCGGAGTTCGTGTCCGACAGCATGTTACCGTCGGGGATCAACTCGAAGAAATTGTCCACGCCCTGCGCTGGATGCACCGCGGGGCGGACCTGATCCTGATCACCGGCGGATTGGGCCCCACGGATGACGACCTGACGCGTCAGGCTCTGGCGACCGCCATGGGTGAGGAACTTATTACCGACGCCGATGCGCTGGTGGAGATTAAGGCTTTTTTTCATCGGCTTAACCGCCCCATGCCGGACGTAAATCGGGTACAGTCACTTCGACCGGCGAGCGCACGATGCATCTCCAATTCCGCGGGCACCGCACCGGGCATTATGGCAAAATGGGACCATTGCCGGGTATTTGCCATGCCGGGCGTTCCGAGAGAAATGAAAGTGATGTTTGAGACGAGTGTGGGACCGGAACTGAAAATGAACGGTTCACCAACGGTGCTTCGAATTGCGACCATCAACACCTTTGGCGCAGGCGAATCGTGGGTGGGAGATAAAATACGTGATCTGATGAAACGCGGAGCTGATCCAAGCGTCGGCACCACGGTTCACGATGGAATCGTATCCATTCGAATTTATGCCCGCGGAACAGAATCGCAGGCGCAGGCCGCGATATCGACCGTTACTCAGGAAGTGACGGCCCGGCTCGGCGATCTGATTTTTTCCACGGGTGAGGCATCCATTGAATCTGTATTGGTCAACTCCCTGCGGAACTGCCGCCAGACCGTCGCGACGGCGGAAAGCTGTACCGGCGGCCTGCTGGCCGAACTGATAACCGCCATCCCCGGTGCGTCCAACTGCTTTCATGGCGGATGGGTAACGTACAACGACTCGCAGAAAATTCAGGAATTGAACGTAAGGGCCGAGTTGCTTAAAACCCACGGAGCCGTCAGCGAACCGATTGCGGAGGCGATGGCACAAGCCGCACGGGACAAAGCCGGCACAAACTGGGGAATCTCGACCACTGGTATCGCGGGGCCCGACGGCGGGACGGACGAAAAGCCGGTAGGTACGGTATTTATCGGTTTGGCAGGGCCAGATGGGACGGACGTGCGTCGATTTCAATTTCCCGGCCAGCGGGCGCAGATTCGCCTGCGGGCGGCGCAGATGGCCATGACCATGCTGCGACTTAAGCTTCTCGGCCGCCCTTTTGAGCAGGTGATCCCCGCGTGATCAGGCGTGATCTGCATGCCGGGAAATCAGAAAAGTATGTTGATCCGCAACGGCGCCGGGCGTTTTAGTTGACCGGCGTGAGCGAATAATGGTCAACCGTTGGCCGGGCAGCCTTATATATTTCACTCCTATAGGCGGGGAACGTTGCGTAAATCGCATGTACAAGTTTGTCCGCTATACGGTTGAGTTTCCGCCCGGCCGAAGGTGTAACCGATATTTTCCCTGCCGGCCCACCCCACGGCGCATTGTACCCTTCGATGGGTAGCTGAATATGACGCCAGGCGTAAAAGCGTTCCTCCGTCAGGTACCAGAGCATATCCTGCACGTGATAGGCCTGCACCAGCATGGGGGTTTTGTATTTTGCCAGATTAATACCGTGCGAGAGTTCCCCGGTTGAAAATGTTCCAACCGCCTGACCGTTAATCTTCAGTTGATAGCGGCCGGCCGCCAGACCGTGGACACGGAGCATTTCTCGATCCAATTTGCTGTAGAGATGCGTCAACTTCAATACTGCAGACGCCAGCGGACTGGTGTAGGCAAAATTCGGCATCGGCGCGGGCCAGAGGCGCATCGGCGGAAACTGCACCCAGTTTTCGTGAAGCGTCATCATCGGCATGGGCAGAGATTGATCCGTCTGCGTCCACTGAAGGCCGCCGCGCGTGGACAAATGACGTACTTTCGTATTCTGCGCCGAAACCAACCTTCCGCCATTGATGTCAACTGATGAGACGATAGGAGTCGCGTGCCATGCCTTCAGGAGCGTTGCCGCCATAATCAATTGACCCGTCGCACTTGGATGTATGCGGTGCGGAATAAACTGCTGTGCCAGTGGCTTGCTGATTTTCATCAGGCCTTTGGTTACATCCACCAGCGGCTTATTAAAGTTGACGCACATGAGATGATCACGGGCAGCGAGCCGTTTGACAAAGGCCGCGTATTTCAGCAGCACGGCGTTGTAGCCGCCCGGAAAATTGACTTTATACGAAACATCGTCATAGGGCGACGGCTGGATGAGCACGATCTTCACGCCGGGGAGATGCTTCTTGAGTTGATTGACGAGATAAATATAACCTTTGCGATAGACATTAAAAATCGGGCGACTGAACGGACGATATTCCGCGTCGTTCATCCCCAGCATGATGGTGACAATATTGGGTTTGAAGGGGTAGACGTCACGTTTGAGGCGGACGTTGATCGGGCCGGCCCAGCCGCCGCCGACTTTGTCACCCCCCACACCGGAATTCACAAACATCACGTGCATATCGGGAAAGCGCGTCACGGCATAGGTTTCGGTATCCACGCCGTAATACCTCTGCTCGGTAATGCTGTCGCCATAGAAGCAGACTCTGTCCCCAGCCTTGAGAAAAAATTGCTTCTGCCCCACCGGAGCACCATGCGCCAAGCCCGTCATGAATCCCGCCCATGTCGCAAGCATTGCCATCGCCAATCGGTTCATACGCATTCGACTCTCCAGATCAAGGTCACATGTTTAACGGATCCGATTACTACGGACGTCGCCATAGGGAATATAGTTGCACGACGACAACGGTGTCAACTGCCGCACGACACGCACGGAGCCGATTGCAAATTGGGGATCTCCACCACACATATCGCGGGGCCGGGTGGGATGGAGGTGCGCCGATTTCAATTTCCCGGAAAGGGTAATAGATTCGCCTGCGGGCGGCGCAGATGGCCATGACCATGTGCGGCTTAAGCTTCTCGGCCGCCCCTTTGAGCAGATGATCCCCGCGTGATCAGGCGTGAGCTGCATGCCGGGACACCAGCAAAGTATGTTGATCCGCAACGGCGCCGGGCGTTTTAGTTGACCGGCGTGAGCGAATAGTGATCCGGCACCGGTTGAGCCGCCTTATAGATTTCATTCCGATAGCCGGGAAATGTCGCGTAAATCGCATGTACCAGTTTGTCCGCCAAATAATTGATTTTTCTCATGGTTGAATAATAGCCCACCCGCGTCAATGGGGTCCGACTCCAGGGGACACGATAAGCCGAATCAATCGGCAACTGGATGTGACGCCATGCGTAAAAGCGTTCCTCCGTCAGGTGCCAGAGCGTGTCCTGAACGTGATAGGCCTGCACCAGCATGGGGGTTTTGTATTTCGCCAGATTAATACCGTGCGAGAGTTGCCCGGTTGAAAATGTTCCAACCACCTGATTGTTGATCTTCAGTTGATAGCGGCCGGCCGCAAGACCGTGGATACGGAGCATTTCCCGGTCCAGCTTGCGGTAAAGATGTGTCAGTTTGAGCACCGCGGAAGCGAGCGGATTTTTATAGACAAAATTCGGCGTCGGCGCAGGCCAGAGGCGCATGGGCGGAAACTGCGGCCAGTTTTCGTGAAGCGTCATCATCGGCATGGGCAGGGATTGATCCATTTGCGTCCACTGAAGGCCGCCGTGTGCAATCAGATGTTGCACACGGGTATTCTTCGATGATATCAACCGTCCGCCGTTGATGTCTACTGCTGAGACGATGGGAGTTGCATGCCATGCCTTCAGGAGCGTTGCCGCCATAATCAATTGACCCGTTGCACTTGGATGTACGCGGCCCGGAATAAACTGCTGCGCCAGCGGCTTGCTGATTTTCATCAGGCCTTTGATGACGTTCACCAGAGGCCTGTTGAAATTCACGCACATAAGATGATCACGAGCGGCCAGCCGTTTGACAAACGCCGCGTATTTCAGCAGCACTGCGTTGTATCCGCCTGGAAACAAAACCTTGTGCGAAACATCGTCAAACGGTGACGGCTGGATGAGCACGATCTTCACGCCGGGGAGATGCTTCTTGAGCTCATTGACGATATGAATGTAACCTTTGCGATACACATTAAAAATCGACCGATTGAACGGACGATAATGTGCATCATTCATTCCCAGCATGATGATGACAATATTGGGTTTGAAGGGGTAGACGTCGCGTTTGAGGCGGACGTCGATCGGGCCGGCCCAGCCACCGCCCACTTCATCAGCAGCCACACCGGAATTCACAAACATCACCTGCATATCGGGAAAGCGCGTCACGGCATAGGTTTCGGTATCCACGCCGTAATACCTCTGCTCGGTAATGCTGTCGCCATAGAAGCAGACTCTGTCCCCAGCCTTGAGGAAAAACTGCTTCTGCCCCACCGGAGCACCATGCGCCAAGCCTGTCATGAATCCCGCCCATGTCGCAAGCATCGCCATCGCCAATCGGTTCATACGCATTCGACTCTCCAGATCAAGGTCACATGTTTAACGGATCCGATTACTACGGACGTCGCCATAGGGAATATAGTTGCACGACGATAACGGTGTCAACTGCCGCACGACCGCCCGCCAATTCCATCCACTGTGATGACGGCCTACCGTCAGGAGAAAATGGCGGCGAACGCTCTGAGTGTTTTGTGAGCGGAGTAAGGCTCTCCATACAGCGCCATATCATCGCCAAGCCGCAACCGACTGTTAGTTGAATTTTATGGCGGGCGGCGAGGTCGAACCGTCGTCAATCAATCACTGTCGGAAAGCGTGACAGGATCGAGGAAGCTTAAATTCGGCTCACCGCGCTGGGCCGTGAGACGAAAACTCTCGATGCCGTCAATGCGAGCTTCCATTGCCCGCATGAATTTCATCTGACCGCCACGTCCCATTCCCTTGGGAAAACCCGCCGAGCGCGGGTAGGCCTCGTGGAGATAGGTGTGAAAAGCCACCATAGCCGTTTTGAACCGGCTGATCGCCATCAGGAAATAACGGTCTGCCCGGTCACCGATCCGAAATTTTCGATCGTTGTTCTGCCAGGCGACAAGCCCTTGAAACATCGCCTTCTCGGCCCGAGCCAAGGCCATGAAATATCGCGTCTCAAGCAAATGCTGATGGTGGACTTTATACTGATCGGGATATTTCTGAAGGTACACATGCCATTCCCGGATATCCCGGGGACCGTTAATGGCCACATTTCGGTAACAGTCGAGAATATTGCGGACACGGGCCGGAAATCGTCGCAGCATTTTTGCCTCCGGCTCGGTGAAAATATGGTTGGTGAGCCGCTGTGCATAGTAAATATCATCCCGGCACCAGAGACGAAGCGCCATGGGCTGCCAGGACTCCAGCACTTCAATACCGGAATCGGTGGGCAATTTCGGCTGATGCATGGCACGACCGTATTCCACCCATGCGAAATAAAATACGCTCAGTCCATAGCGATAGTGAATTTTTCCGACTTTCACACCGTGCCCCAGCGGCCCTTTTCGGTCCAGTGCCGGCAGGAGTTTACATTTGAATTCGGGCTGATGGACGATGAAATATACCTCGGGCAGTGTGCCGAACTGCGTACCTTTCTCACCCGGTTTATAGCGATAAAGATGGGCAATATCATAACGCCAGCGGGCACAATAATATTTACGTTCAAAGCTTGTGCCCAATTTGAGGAAAAAGTCATTGGCCTCATTAATGATCATATTGGCGTTGTCGGGAACATAGTGCTCGCCCTTGTAAAGGTACACCAGTCCATCCAGCACCCATTTGTATTTGGTACCCAAACCGTGGTATTGCGCGGAAAGGTTGTAGGACATGTTCCAAGCATTGAAAATATAATCGGATGCGAAGTAGGGCTCCAATGCGGCGATGGCGTTGTAATCGGTTTCCAGGGGTCGCCATTTCTGGACATTTTTGTCATGTTCGGCGTTTTCCCACAAAGCCATGGCAAGGATGCCTCGGAATCCGCCCAGCGCCAGGCGTGGGAACGTCAAAAGCAGTTGGCCGATATTTTTGTCGTTGGACTGTACCAGCCGGGAACGCTGCTGTTTGAGTGACGGCTCGATCAGAAAAATGCCGGCGATCAATACCACGGTAATCGCGATACATATCAACTGATCACGACGAACCTGGCTTTTGATTCTTGCGCGGAGATTCGAATCCGGTTGACGGGGGGACGTTAAATTGGTGGGTGTTAATTCCGGCATTACGAAAGCTCCCGTTTTCGCATCACGAGGTAACCGACGGCTATCGCCGGGATCATGGAAATCATCGCCGCAAAGATATTCTGTCCCAGAAAGAGCCAGGGCATATTTCGAGACGCCGTGATATATGGTAAGGGTGAAAAGCGCGTGAAGTTCGGCAACAAATAGACCAGGATTTCCAGCACATGAACCATCACACCGCTGATAAATGAACCCAACTGGTAATACCAGACGCCTTGAAGCCGGTGCTCCTGGACAATATTGAGCAACTCAAATCCATTGGCCTTGGCGAGAACACTGACAAAATGGAACAGATTACCGAGAATGTAACAGCACATGGTGGTGAGCAATGCCACAGGCCACCCCAATGCGGTGCCGGACACGACACCGATGGTGATGAGGAGGATGATCTCGCAGAAGACGATCAATTCTGTCTTGAAAAGATTACCCATGAACGACGACGGCTTTTGCATGATTCGCACCGAATTGGTGCGGATTTTCAGCCAGTGACCGTGAACGATACTGCTGAGATTAACAATCAGAGGACTGCCGTCGAGCAGGCGTTCGGGCAGATGAACAACAGTGACGCGTTTTTCATTGATATGCAGCTTGAGTAGTTTCACGGGATTTGTAGGATCGTCGCTTGAATAGGCAAAAAGTGCGGCATAGTTGGGAATGGCCTCATTGGTTTGCTTGGAAACGCCGCAGATAAGATGCAGGGTAAATTTACCATTCTTGGTTTTGGGAATAGCGAGAGGATTAAGATGCGTAAATTCCCATGACGCCACTTCCGGCCGTGTTTGTCCCGTTTTACCGGGGCCTGTAATCTCCTGCCAACCATTGGATTTGAACCCGGTAATCACCGGATCAGCCTTAGGCAGGATGTAATCAATACCGTGCTCATGGAGCATGGCGGCATTGACGCCGGTCACGATGCAACTGCAGTTGCTCAAATGCGTGCCATCGCCGATCTGCAGATAGGTGTGAAATGTAGGACAGGTGACTCTCAGCACGACGGGCCCGGGACTCAGTACCCTGCCGGTCTGAGGATCGGTATAAGCGAAAAATCGGAACGGGTGCTTGGGTGTCCACGCCGCAGCACCTGCGGCATTGAGCTTGACCGAAGCTTCCTCCGTCACCATGGGGTTCTCGCGCTGAATGGCGGTAATGTGTATCTCGGCAGGGTGACCGGGTGGAAAAAGTCCAAAGCGGAAGAGAAAATCAGGTTGATAGCTTAAATTGGCGGGAATTGAGGGAAATTCAAAGTAGACCGTTTCCGTGCTGCCACCCTTGAGATAGCGCGTCGGCGGATTGGTGGCATACGAGATCATGCCGGCGATACGCAGCTTGCCGGTGATGTAATTTTGCGCCTGGAGCACGCCGTGAGTGGCCGTGTAAAGCAGACCGAAATCGGGCGGTACATGGCGGATCAGCCGATTGTAGTTTTTCTTCTCCAGCTTATACAACACCATCGCATCGGAACGAATGTTATGGTCGACCACCTTCATGAAGGCCCACGTGAAGAGCATCATGGCCAGCAGCATGACCAGCGCTGCTGCGCCCAAGCCCATGATTTTTCCCAGCAGTAATTCGAGACGGGTAACAGGCTTGGCTCCTGTTGTTATAAGTGTTTTGCGTTCCCGTTCACGGGGAAGAGAAAGGCAGGCCAGTATGCCGAGATAAACCAGCAGTATAATTTCCTGCGCACGAATGAATATGGTCAGATAGACGCGAACCTCGCTGCCGGGCGTATAGCCGCGCACAATCGAAAAGCCGAGTATCAGGCAGATAACCATCCAGATGATGGGAATGGCCCACATACGATTATGCCACGCTTCAATAAATGTCGTGCGTCCGACCGCCCACGCCCGGCTGATGCCGGTGCCGATTCGTGCGATATCTCGAAATGCGGTGAGAATAAATGCAACGAGGATGACGAGAATAACTGCGTCGGCTACCAAGGACATGATATTGATTGAATGGTGCATTCGCACTCCGTTGAACCGTCAGCGGCGTTCAGCCTTGCGTTTCGAATCGACCAGATTTTTGAATATATCCTCGAGGCGCACCCGCGGCCGCCCCGTGCGCACATCGGTGAGGCCGTTGCGCTGAGCGAATTCCAGCAACTGCGTCTGAATTTCAGGCGTGACGCCGCGTGCCTCAAACTGAAAGGTATCTTTTACCTCCAGGAGGTCATTAAGAGTACCCTGAATTTCAACCCGGCCGCGATAGAGGATCACGAGCCGATCACAAACATCTTCCACGTCGGCCAGCTGGTGGCTGGAGAGGAGAACGGTTTTACCCGCCTCCTTCAGGCGCAGGATCATATTTTTAATTTCCAGCATGCCTACCGGATCCAGGCCGGAAGTGGGTTCATCCATGATGACGAGATCCGGATTATTGAGCAGCGCCTGGGCAAGTGCGACTCGACGGGTCTGCCCTTTGGAGTAGGTTCCGATCCGCCTGGATCGGACGGCGGGATCGAGGCCTACAAAGTCAAGATAATAGTCCACGGCGCGGCGGCGCTCAGCGCGGTTCATATTGAAGAGACGCGCGTAAAAATCAAGCGTCTGGCGGGCATTGAGGAAGCGATAAAGATAGCTTTCCTCGGGTAGGTAACCGATGACGCGACGAGTGTCCTGATCGCCGGCTGGCTTACCCATGACCAGTGCGTCTCCGCCGGTTGGATTGATGAGGCCCAGGAGGAGTTTAATCGTGGTGGTTTTACCACTTCCATTGGGGCCAAGGAGACCAAAAATCTGGCTTCGCTCCACCGCGAGATTCAGTTCCGTCAGTGCCGCGACCTGCTGACTTCTCCAGAAGCCGGGATAAATTTTAGTCAACTGCCGGGTCTGTATGGCAAATCCGGGTGCAACCATGAATATCTATCTCCAAAAAACCACGAGCATCAGATATCGAGCTTAATCGCCGGGCTGCCTTGCGACCACTGCTGACGCTTTTTTCGGCGGTGGCGGCAGCGAGAGCAGCATGCGTTGCCCCGGTTGGACAAAAAACACCCGCCGGGCATTCTGCATGACTTTACCCAGCGTATCGGCAATCAGTTTGAGCGTAATGACGCGGGGATGCTTGACATATTGACGGTACACACTCGTAAACTTCTGTGCCTCGGCAGAGGCCTCGCTGATCGTGCGGCTCGCCTGAGCCTGAGCTGACGACACGATCGCCTGTGCCTGCCCCTGGGCTTCGGTCATGACCGTATCGCTCTGACGGAGAGCGTCCTGTATAGCCAGTGCCTCTTCCTGCCGGTCGGTCAGTGCGGCCGTAAAGGCTGCGTTGACTGCCCTTGGCCAATGGACATACTCCAACTGCACACGTTTGACGGTGATACCCAACTTGACGGCCTTGACCGCTGCCTGCAGGCCACCGCCATCGGATGCGTTCTGACTTGACAACTGACGTTGCACGACAAGTTTGTTGTAGAGCGCTTCATCCACCGTATCATGCGCCAACTGACTGATGAGCTGATGGCTGGCGAGCATTCGGATCGCTGCATCGCGGGCGGAACCCCGCGGCTCACCGGCGGGTTGATAAACGGACAGCAGATATTCCATAGGATTATTGATTTCGTACTGGACGGAAATCCGGGCATGAAGGATATTTTTGTCGCCGGTGATCAGATACGGATTGAAAATTGCATCAACCACACGCCTTGGTATTCCCTGACGCATGTATTTTTTTCGAAGATTGGCATAGGAAGCCGGAGAGGTATCAAAGTCGGCCACCTCCAGCAGATGTTCCCGATTCAGCGGGATGATGTGCACCTTATCAATGGGCCAGGGCAGATGGTAATGCAGCCCCGACTCGGAGAGTTCAGGCTGTCCATTGGGCAGGGTGAGATATTGACCAAGACGTTCCACCACACCGACCTCACCCACCCCCACCTGATAAAAGCCGCTGAGGATCCAGATAACGATGACGCCGATGAGGAAATAGATCAGGGTGTACTGTGCGGAGAACCACTGATTGCCGCCCGAGCCGCGAGGTTCCTCCGGCAATACCGTCAGCGAACGGCCGCTGGTTGAATCGATCACAATACGTTCTTGCAAATCAGTCATGATGGACAATGTCCCCTATTCAAACCGCAGGCAGTCAGCGAGCTTTACCCGTCGGATGTGCCGCATTTTTTTCAATGACCTTCAACTGCTGGAAGAGTGGCGCCACCACCGGATTATCGGGTGAGAGTATCCAGTACGTGCTGTCACCCATGGATCGTCTGAAAAGTTCCAGTGACTTGTAGAACCGGTAAAAACGGCGTGCCTGCGGCGTCGTCTGTGCGTCGCCGATGATTCTGTAGGCCTGGGCATCAGCGGAACCGCGGATTTCAGTGGCGGTCTTCTGCGCCTCACTGAGAATTTCCGTCGCCTTGGCTTTCCCGGCGGCGACGATACTGGTGGCCTGGCTGGCACCTTCGCTGAGGTACTTGTGCGCAATCTTTTCACGCTCTGCGCTCATATGATGGTAAACCGCGACGGCAACGGTCGGCGGGAAGGTCATGCGTGAGAAGCCAAGCGCCTTGATGGAGATGCCGAGGGGTTTGAGTTTTTTATTGACTTCATCTCGGATTTGGTTTTCAGCCGCGTGCATCTGAAGTTTCTGCCGATTTACGTTGAACATGGCACTGAGTTTGTACTGCCCCATGACCGTCAGTACCGTTCCTTCAATTTTCTGATCAAGATAATTCTGCACTTCCGGTGTCCCGCCGGGAAGCTTTTCGTAATAGAGCCGCGGATCTATGATTTTCCAGAGTGCATAGGTACGGATTGTGATCGGCTCGCCATCCGATGTGGTGACTTCACGGTTATTACTCTGATAGAGGTGCAGACGCATATCGAGCCGAATGAGCTTGTCCGTAGGCCAGCAGAGGTACCAGTTATAGCAGATGCGAGTCGGCTTGGTGATGATCTCGCCGAATCGGCTGATCAGTACCTTCTGATAGGGCTTGGAGACGAAGGTACAGGTATCGAGGACAATGACCGCGATAACCACAAACAGGAAAAGACCAACGATAACTTTACGCATATGGCTGAGCCTCATTAGCTTTGGGGCGGCAAACGATACGGCCCCCGATAACATTCCATTCCCTGAACACGACCTTACTGCTGCTGGGGTGACGCCCCCATCTGGCCGGACACATTCGGGGGATTAAGCCCCGAATTTACACCTCCCGCTGTTGTCGGCGGCGCCAGCGGAATTTGAGAGTGTGCGTGCCCGAGTTGCCAAATTTGCGGCGGCGAGACCCCGGGGCCGAGGATGACTTTGCTGATATCCGGAAAGACGGTGCCGATGGCCTGATAGAACGCCCAAATGCGAGCCGCCCCGCCTGCCCCGGCAAATGCTGTCGATTCTTCAACCAGAGCGGCGGCCCGCCCCTTTTCTGAATCCACACGTTTTGCCGCTGCCGCTTCCGCGTCGGATACCAGAGCCTGCGCCTCGCCATTGGCGATGATGACATCCTGAAACGCCCGCATTTTTGCCTCCTGAATGAGGCTGTGCTTCTCCTCACGGGCGCTGACAACCTCTTCAAAGGCGCGAGCAGGTCCGGGGATCAAACGCCCCGTTCGCGGGCTGCGGTAATCGCCGATCCCCTTGGGCGGGTGCAGGTCTTTGATATCCACATTGGTAATCTGGATACCACTCTGCATGGCATCGAGCCGCTTCTGCATGAATGATTTAATATCTGACACGACGTTCGGCGTCCGGGATTCAAGGATTTCATGCAGGGAGTGGCGAGCAAAGACACGCGTGATTGCGGCCAGCAGCATCTGATGCACCAGTACTTTATCCATCGGTTTGGAATGCGGCGTATTGCCGATGCCGGCGGAACTGCCGTATTCAATGATATTCCGGTTTTCAACATTATGGAAAAAGAGCCCCGGATTTTTCACCCGCCACCACGCCACCACAAACCCGTCCAGCAATTGTGACGCTGTGGATATCTTCACCTTCTGCCCCGGAACGCCGGCGTTCTTGGTCTGTACCTGTACGTTCACATATGAATTACCGCCGCTGGCTACATCACCGGTTACAAACTCCGAACCCGGTATCGACTTATGCGAAGACCAGAAGGAGAAGACACTTTCACCCAGTTTGGATTTGTGCTCCACCTCCGTACCGACGACGGCATTATGAATTTTTTCCGTCGGAATTAACGACACCTTATCTATCGGCCACGGCCACATGACGTGCAGGCCCGAGGACAGAGGATGCGCGAGGTCATAAGCCGTGGTAACCCCGAGGTGTTCGCGTATACCAACATCTCCGGTGGGTACGACACGAAGAGTGCTGAGGATGATCAAAAACACAATGCCCGCTACCAGCACCCTGGGCAGGATGCGCCCCAAAACACGTATCCACGAGGAATCCTGCTGCGTCATGCCGATGCTTTCGGACATCAAGACGCGGAGGCCGACGATCCACCCGCTGGATATGAGCGGAACCAGCGGCATCTGCTGCAGATCAATGCCGGTCTGTTCCAACTCATCAATCGATCCCATCGACCGGAGTGAATTAATAAGCAGTTCCATACCCTGCAGTGCAAGAACCGCCGCAATAAATATGGCGGCGGCCTGGGTTGCATAGGAGGTATCAGCCCACGCCGCAATGACAGCGATGAGGAGCGCTACGGCACCGGGTATCCCGAGAATGACGATTCCATTGGCCGCTTCGCCGTAACCCTCGATTCGACGATCAACTCGCGAGAAGGATGCCAGCAGAAAATAGGTCAGCAGGGCGAAAATCGCTGCAACCACCGCCCCCGGATCAATCGGATGCGGCGAGATGACAATCGGGATACCCGGCATGACGGCGGCGAATTGAGTCCAGACCATGTAGCCGATCACCGCGGCAATGACGAAAAACATCGCTGCACAGAGGCCGATGATCACCCGCTGAAAACCGGTATCCAGGCTGGTAATGTCTTCCGGTTCCACCTCCGGTGCCGGAGCTGGGGCCGGAGCCGAATCATCAGAGTAGCTCATGTGAAATGAGCCCAGCGGGGCCAGTGGTGTAAATTTACTCTTGGTCGTTACCTCGGCAACCAGCGCCCGCTGCTGGCGAGTAAGTTTCAGCCCCCACCAGGTAAGAAATCCCAGAACGGTCTGCGCCGCTGCCGCCAGAGCGGCGGCCCAGAAACAGACCGTACCATACTGGAATATGGCGATGCCCAATATCCCCGTAACAATCAGAAGGCCGATGGCGACCCATAAGGCGACTACTTCAGCTCTTTTCACTTACGATCATTCCTCGATACGCTTGAAATCAGAACCTGATGGAAGCTTCCGTTTTGGTTGTGTCAAACATGCCTGCGGATGCGACTGCATTACCGGAGGACACGCGGAAAAGCTGGTCATCTCAAATCATCCGTGATCCAAATAGGAACGAACACATCCTACGTCGGGCCTCATACCGGTTGCAGTGCAGGGGAAGACGGCAGTGCCGGGGCCGCAGATTCCATATCCTCCGGGTCCGCACTGGGCAATGGTTTGCGATTGACGCCCACATCGCCGGCAAGCCGGACGGAATTAACAGCTATCACTACGACCGCCATCATGTGCACCAGCGCCGCGACAACGGGTCCGAAAAGCCCGAACGCTGCAGCCACCTCCGCTGCACCGGCGAATAGAAGTGCAAAGGCGAGGTTCTGGAAGATGGCAGTCCGAGTCTGACGGGCCAGATAAATCAGCAGCGGGATGCGCGTCAAATCATCCTTGAGCAAGATGGCGTCTGCCGCTTCGATGGCCGCATCGGTCCCGTGAATACCCATGGCAATACCAACGGTCGCAACGGTGAGGGACGGGGCGTCATTGATGCCGTCACCGACCATGGCCACGCCATGATCGCCGCGCTGCAATTGCCGCACCAATTCTTCCTTCTGGCTCGGCAGAAGTTCAGCGTAAACGTCATCGCAGCCAACCGCGCGGCCCACCATTTGGGCTGTCACCCGGCGGTCGCCGGTCATCATGACCACCCGTTTGATACCGAGGTTGCGCAGTCGCTTGATGGTGCGCCGAGCCTCGGGGCGAATTTCATCCGTCAGATTGACGGCTCCGATAAGCCGATCACCCTGTGTGATATAGACCGGCACCAGCGGCAGTTCACTCTGCTGCGTTTCCAGGCCTTTGACGGCCTCGGCGGCAGCCGGTGAGAGAAGTTTGATCGATCCGGCGCGGGTTTTATGGCCGTCGATGATCGCCTCAACTCCAAGCCCTTCCAGAACTTTAATATCCGATGCCTGCGTCACCGCCACGCCATGTTCCTGCGCATAGGAGACAATGGCCTTGGCCAGCGGGTGCGAGCTGCGATTTTCAATGGTTGCCGCCATGTGCAACAACTCGTTTTCAGTAACTCCAGGTCCCGGGCTCACACTGCTGACGACAAACTTTCCTGTGGTCAGGGTGCCGGTTTTGTCAAAAACCACGGTGTCGAGATGTACAGACGCTTCGACAAACGGCCCGGCTTTTACTTGGATACCACTGCGGCTTGCGCGAGCCAACGCCACGATAATCGCCAGCGGGGAGGCGAGCAGCATGGCACAAGGGCAACCGACCACCCACATCGTCACCATGCGCATCGGATCGCGGGTAACCCAGAACGCGACAACCGAGAGCACCAGAACAATCGGTGTATAAAATGAGAAAAACTTATCGGCCGCACGAATAATCCGCGGCTGATATTGCTGCGCCCGACGTACCAACGCGATGGTATGGCCCAGTGCAGAATGCTCTCCGATACGTGTTACTTTGACCTCGGCCGAGCCGGTCAGATTGATCGTGCCGGCCAGGACAGTTGAGCCCTTGGCTTTGTCAACCGGGATGGATTCGCCGGTTACCATCGACTCATCCACGCTGGTCTCGCCGGTGATGACATCGCCATCGCCAGCAATCCGTTCTCCGGGTTGTACAACGAGAATGTCACCGACTTTCAATTGATCCACCCCAATGATGGTGTCAACGCCATCCCGGCGAACGCGGGCATGGACAGGTGCCAAATTTTGAAGGGCCAGGATCGCGTTGCGGGCGGATTCGGCCGCCACCTGCTCAATCAGAGCGCCAATTTGAAGAATCAGGGCCACCAGACCGGCTTCAATCAACCATCCAAGCGCGATCGCACCGATGATACTCATGGCAACAAGCTCGTTGACGTTAGTCTGGCCTTTGGACAAACCGCGGACGGCTGATACGATGATCGGCCCGCCGGATATCAGTGCCGCCAGAAAGCCGAGCGCCCGCGCCAAGGGAACTTCGTGGGGAAATTGATAGAAAATCATCGCCAGAATCAGCAGGGCAACAGTAACCGGAACGATCACCGTCAACTGAAAATTCAGCCCCACGCCGGCGTGGGTGTGCCCACCTTCACCATGATCGTGCCCGCAGGCACAACCGATACCGTCGGCTTGCCCATGGTCATGCGTGTGGTCGTGCTTGTGGTTGTGGGTATGGTCATGGCCCGCGTGAGCCGTAGATGCCTGAGTCATGAATATCTCCGTCTACATTTCCGGACGTCAAAGCACTGCGGTAAAACCGCTGCGATTCGACGGTACTGGCCCACCTTACTGTCGGTGATGGGCGCCACCTACCGCGGTATTATCGGCACTTGACGTGCGAAGGCTGAAATACAATCCAGCCACTACTTTCGGTTACGTAAAAGCCGCGATGTTGGTTCAGGTTGGCGGCGGGTATGCCGAGAGGTACCGAAGAAACTCTGGGCAGTGACTCGGGCCAAACATAAAATCACAATCGCGAAATAACATCAGGCTTTTCGTGAATAAAAAATTCAACGTGCAGGTAGCCTGAGGCTTACGCAAACGCTGATGATATCACGTTGCCGCCGCAATCGAAAGCGCGCAGGGACAAAAGTGTTGGGGCGTAGCAATTTTTTGCAGGCGGACTTCATACGGACGTGTAAAGGTGGGAGTTGAACGGTGAGCAAACAGGCATGGTGCTTCGCACGACGAGATCAGCTCTTTTACTGCCATGGACACCATGATACGCAAAGGCGCCGGCAAAAGCCCGTGCGCGTTGTCGTATCGTCTTGGAGCTTCGTGTGAGAAAAAGTAGATGACGTCACGTTGCAGGTAAGGTTCAATATGTGTTCCGCGTTCGACTTTCTACTTCCCCCTCTCAGCCGGCGCCGCCGGCCCGGTCGAACTCCGCATTGATTTTTCGCACCGGCGGGGCGAAGATAACACCTGGACAGACGCCGGGTGACGGTATGGCGGCGGTGCAGGAGCGGTCCGGTGAATTTAAATGATTTTATAATTTTACGCCGCCCCCGCTGGGACCGTCTCAACTCCCTGCTTGACCGCTATGATGGTCGTGGCAAACCCCTGACGGCCGC
>JBMFVY010000020.1:0-37240 GCA_049965755.1 Phycisphaerae bacterium
ACCGACCCGGGACACAGCCACATATCGACATCTGTTCATATCATGCCGTTCGGAAAACCTTACAACGCAAGCGGCTCGAGAAGTATGGGAAACCCGGAACCCATAAGCTGGCGCCAAAGATTCCGCCGTCGAATGAATTTTTCCATTTGGACTTCAAACCCAAGCACTGGAAGCTCGCCTATTTTTTTAACTTTAGGTTTAACAGCCCGGTGGGCGACTTGGGCGTTGCGCTCGGAGTGGCACATTTCGGCTACAAATCCGCCACTTTGGAGATAACCGGTTGCACCGGCCACCTGAGATGGCACGTATCGGCCGAGATGATTGAGCGTAACAGGTACCATTTCCACTTCAATAGCTCGGCGGACGGTGGCTTGGGGTTGCTCGCCGACCCCGTGCACAACGCCGGGTATATGCTCCAGCACTACTATGGATTCAAGCCGTTTTACCAGCAATCGGTCTGGCGCGAGAGCTTCGGCGGTAGCGTGACGCCGGTCTCGGCGACGACGAACGGATAACGCAGGACAAGCATGCCAAGAGGTCGGGAGCCTGCGACGTGAATGCGATACATGGTGCAGAGGAGGCGAAAAGGTGACCGCGAAACCCGTTATGGCGGTTGGCCTCAACCGCTATACAACAAATACCGGCAAGTTGACGTTATCCTCGGCCAGGGGCGTCCCGAGCCCGGTGAAGGTGGTGTGGGAGCCGCCGCCCGCCCGCGGTGCTGGGCGGACGTCCGAATGGGCACAGAACACGCAGGGGCGTCTCCGAGGACCGCGCCAAGCCAAGGGGGCGCCATGAGCGAGCCTGCTGAACATCCGGCGGAAAGCACGGGCGCGAACACTTCAGCGGCTGCGGGGGCACGCGGCGCGAGAGTGAATATGGCATTCGCGATATTGCGTACCTACGTGCGGCTCTCGGTGCTGGAAGTTGCGGGCGTATGGGCTCTATCGCTTGGCCTATTCAACGCCGGCTATGTGCAGCTTTCAAATACCCGATTGGCTGCCAGCGGCGCCGTCCATGGGCAAATAGCGGCGGTAAGTGTCGGCGAGGCGAACGGCCCGTTCCAATGGTTCGTCCCGCCGCCCGGACTGGCGCGGAAGCTGACTGTCGCTCTCGAATCACCCAGGCAGCCCTACACCGGCATCTCCCCACCCGAGCCCTCGGACTGGATTAAGGTAAAATATTCCAGCGGCTTTGTCGCCTCGGTACCGGTGGCGCTCCGCGGCGCGAAGCTGTACATAGAGGACTACAACCCCCTCAACATCAACAACGACTGGCACTCACCCGATCAAACCTACGTCGTGCCGATTACGCCGTTGACTGTTGCGGAGGCGAAATGGATGCACGAGGTGGATAACCACAGCCTTGGTGAGCAAGATGATATTAACTGAAGTATTCAAGCCATTTGCCCGAAGCTATGCCGTCAGGCTATCGGTGGTGATCGGCGCGTGCTACCTCCTCGGCGAGTTTCAATCGGCCTTCAGAGTGCTGCTCATGCTGGCGCTGCTCGCCGCCGCCGTGACCATCGCTCCCGCCACGATGCGCCCGCTCCGCGCGGCGCCCGGCACCAAGCTCCGCTACAGGTATCTGCTCACCGGAGTGCATCTGGCCGCCATCGGCCTCGCCGCGATGGGCGTCTTGGTGGGCCCTCTACAGGTAATAGCCGCCTTTCTTTGCATGTCCACCGCTGGAATCGTGCAGAGTGACAGGCTCGCGGCGGAAAGATCGGGGGTAGCGATCGGGGGATCGATGCTGGGCATATTGCAGTGCACGGTGGCGACCGCGATTGTGCTGGCGCTGTCGTTGGCTGCCGGTCTTCGGGACGGAAGTAAATTCGCTTTTTTACTGTCGGCGATCATCCTCTGCGGGCACTGCTGGTTCATCGATTTACGCGCCGGCCTGGCCCGACGCTTCGGCGGGCGCGGGCTCGGTTGTTCAGCCGGAGGCGACGCGACTGGCGCAGCTACCCCGGGTCGCCTGATCGGCGAACCGGCCCGTTGGGGGGCAAGTACCGTTTTCGGCGTGGCGCTCGTGTTGTTGATCGCGGTTCTCGTCCTTTGGCTGGTCTACGTTTGCGGGATGTTCGAGGGCGCAACGGCGGCGCTCTATCCGGTGGCTCCGGCCCCGGGCTTCGTTTTGCAGATGGCGCCTGGTATTGCGCTGGCTGAGGTCTTCATGCCCTTGCTCCTGCTCTACCTCGCGGTGGCGATCCACCTTTGGCCGTCGCCACCGGGAATCAGGGTAGTCAAACGGCCATCTCTTAAAAACCCCATTTCTTCGGGTGACTCGTGACCGCTCGTGAACCTCCAGCGAAGATACAGCGGGCGTTTCCGTGTCGTTTGGGTTGTGGCCCCTTGATTGGATTTTCAGGAGCAGATCGATGGATCAATGCGGCAGGCGTGCTTGGGGCAGGCTACTGATGGTGGCGCCTTTCCCTCGCCGCCCCCGCGTGTTATGATTTTTGCGGTAGCCGAGATGCCGAGGCCGTGCTATGGTCGCAATCACTGAAATATCAATGTCGGGCCACGGGTCCGGAATCGCCCGGCCGATGGCGGGGATCACAGACAAGAATGTCTGTGTCACATTAAGTTGGGCCGAATGCCGCGGTTTGCAAGGTGGGATGGTCCGGCCGAGCGTACCGATTCAATGGCGCGCCTCCGCGTGCCCCTGATTCCCCTGCGGTAAAAAATAATATCGCGGCAGGGCCGCGAGGCACACGGGGAAAGCGCGATGGAGCGGTAAGGCCCCGTGTGGGAGATAGATGCCTCCGTCTCCGCGCCATCTCCGCGGCTCCGCGCGAAATATGGTTCTGGGAGGCGAGCTCACGGCGCGACCAACGGCCGCGGCTTTATGGGCGGCGTGGCCCGTGCGTCGCATTCCCCTGCATCCATTGCGGTGAAATCGATTTCTCCCTCCGCGGTTAGCACTTTTTCACCGCGGTGGCCACCGGCGGATAAATCCATCGGCTAACATCTGCCAGCGGCGCCGGCTCCGTCGGCCGCCGGGGCGGCGCCCCCATGACCGTTCCGCCGCGGCAGGATACAAATTTTTTGATTTTGCGTGCACAATACCCTTCAAACGACGGGCGGTCGGCCGCAGTACAATGATCCGCGTATGATCGGGCCCGAGGGTGAAGCATGGTGAATCGGAACACGGTGTTATGAAGATAGGTGTCGGAATTCTGGGCTGCGGTACGGTTGGGGGGGGCGTTGCGCAGGTGATCTTGGAGCAGGCGGAGCATCTGGAAAGACGTTCGGGTGTTCGGCTGGAACTTAAAAAAGTTCTGGTTCGCGATACCTCCCGGCCCCGCCCGATCCCCGCATCGCTGATAACCTCCGAACCGGATGAGGTGCTGGAAAATCCCGACATTGATATTGTGGTGGAACTCATCGGCGGGCTGGAACCGGCCGGTGAGTGGATACTCCGGGCATTGAAAAACGGCAGGCGCGTGGTGACAGCCAACAAGTATTTGCTGGCGCAGCGCGGTGGGGAGATATTTGCCGCTGCGGCACGGCATCAGTCGTGCGTCTGTTTTGAGGCGTCCTGCGGCGGAGCGATACCGATTGTGCTGGCCCTGACCCGCGGTCTGCTCGCCAATGAAATCAGGTCGGTGGTGGGGATTCTCAACGGAACCTGCAACTACATTCTCACGCAGATGACGCAGAACAAAAAAACCTATACCGCCGCACTGGCCGAGGCGCAGCACGCCGGCTATGCCGAGGCCGATCCGCATATGGATGTTTCCGGTCTCGACAGCAGTCATAAACTGGCGGTACTGGCATCGCTGGCGTTCGGCGCGGATATTAAATCCGCGGCTATCGATACGCGCGGCATCGCCGGTCTGCACGATGCGGATCTGCGTTACGCCCAGGAACTGGGGTATGTCTGCAAACTGCTGGCGATAGCGCAGCGACAGGGGGCGGGGGTATCGCTGAGAGTTCACCCGGCCCTGATACCGTTTTCGCATCCGCTTTCCAACGTCAACGGCTCGTACAATGCCATCAGCGTGGACGGCAGCATCGCGGGGCGAACGGTCTATTTCGGCCGCGGAGCCGGCGCCATGCCCACCGCCAGTGCCGTGTTGGCGGATATTCTGGAGGCGGCCATGGGCAATGCCGTGCCGATGTTCGCCCGGCACCCGCTTCTGAATCATCGCCGTGAGATTGGCGTTATTCCGCTTGCGGATGTCAACACCCGACATTATCTCCGCATCGCGGCACTGGACCGACCGGGGACTATTCATGAAATTACCGGCGTGCTGGGACGCAACAACATCAGCATTTCCGCCGTGGCCCAGCATGAATCCAAAGCCGGCACGTACGTGCCGCTGGTGATTACCACGCATGAAGCCCGGGACGGCAGTGTGACCGATGCGATGCGGAAACTTGAACAACTGCCGTGTGTGCGCGGCGAACCGATTCACCTGCGTATATTGGATGATTATGAGTAACGGAAAATCAAAGCCGAAATTTGTCATTGTGATTCCCGACGGGGCCGCCGATTCACCGATCGAAGAACTCGGTGATAAAACGCCGCTGGAAGTTGCCGCCAAACCGTTCATGGACGAAGTGGCGCTCACCGGCCGCATTGGAACCGTGCGAACCACGCCGGAAAAATTTCTTCCCGGCAGCGATGTTTGCACACTTTCACTGCTGGGCTATGATCCGGCCAAATACCATCCCGGCCGGGCGCCGCTGGAGGCTGCGGCGATGGGGCTCAAGCTGGATCCAAACCAATGGGTTTTCCGGTGTAATTTTGTCACCATTGCCGACGGACGGATGATTGATCATTCGGCCGGCCATCTCAAGGATGCGGAGGCCCGTGATCTGATCCGTGCCATGGAGGCGCAGGTGCTGTCCGATTCGCGGTTTGCCGGTGTGAAACTTCATCCCGGCGTGAGCTATCGCAATCTGATGACCATTTCCGGTGTGGATTTCAGCCGTATTAAGACAACACCACCGCACGATATTCCCGATCAACCCGTTGCATCGCATCTTCCCCGCGGCCCGGAGAGCCGCATTCTGCTGGAACTGATCACGGAGGCCCAAAAGGTTTTGTCGGTCCATGATGTCAACGCGGTCCGCCTGCAATTTGGCGAAAAACCCGCCTCGGATATCTGGCCATGGGGACAGGGAAAGGCCGCTTCACTGCCGAGCTTTGAAGAGCGATTTGGAATTTATGGCGCGATGATTACTTCGGTTGATCTTCTGCGCGGCATCGCGAACCTGCTCGGGTGGCGGAATATTGATGTGCCGGGAATGACCAGCTACCACGACAACGACTACGCCGCCCAGGGGCGTTATACGGTTGCGGCACTGGATGAATTTGATATTGTCTGCACCCACATTGAAGCTCCAGATGAGGCGAGCCATCAGTCGGATTTTGTCACGAAGGTGGCGGCGATTGAGGCGATTGACAGGCATATCGTCGGCCCGGTGCTGCAGAAGCTCAAAACCTTTGAGCAGTGGCGGATTTTGATCATGCCGGATCATGCTACCGAATGTATGACGCGCAAACACCATGATGCCCGGGTGCCGTTCGCGATGGCCGGGTCGCAGCGCAAGGGGGCCCTGCCCCGCCCGTATACGGAAAAGGCGGCACGCGAAAGCGATCTGCACGTTGAGCATGGGCATGAATTAATGGATTATTTTTTAAGCGGGCTCGCCGGCACCCACCTGTCCAGGTGATGCCCACCGACGTCGCTGCCGCCCGGCTACAGGTGGAATTCCTGCGGCGGAACAAAACCGTGATTTATGGTGTTTTTGATAATCACGCGCACTGGGAATAAATTCGCCATCTTCTGCGGTGCCTGAGTACGGGCCGATTGCTGTTTGAAAAGTGGGGATGTCGGATTACAACCATTATTCAGTCACGGGATATCTTATTGAAACGACTTTTCCGCTAAGGAGGATTTCAGATGGATGGTTCAGCACTGAAAATGGGGCGGTGCGCGTTCCGCCCGGCCGACGTGCTTGCCGTTGTCGCGATTGCCGTGGTTCTCGTGTCCGTCCTGATTCCGGGGATCCGGCGGGCCGATAGCGCGGCGAATCGGGCGCTGTGCGCCGGAAACCTCCGGAAGATTGTTGCATGCGAGACTATCTATGCGCAGAGAAACAATTCGGTGTTTGCGATCACTCCCGGGCCCAACGGTAAAACCTATTGCAACCAGCCGCGCTTTCCGACCGGGTGGAATCATCGCCAGCCGGCGGCAGTGGTGGTCGCCGAATGGTACGGCCAAAAGCCCCATGTAAAAAAATCCCAATTGACGTCCGCAGACCGGGGAAATCCGCTCGCATGCATGTATCTGTTGGTATTGCAGGGTTATACGACGACCAAATCCTTCATCTGCCCATCGGATCCGCTGGCCGTTGCCCCCTCGGAGGCATATACTCGACCGAAATCCGGTGCGCAGAAACCGATGTTCTACGGAAATTTTGGAGCGGTTGCAGGAGGAAAATCGCCGAATAAGTTCGGCAAGGGTGAAAGTTACTCCATCGCGTACCCTTGGGAATCCTCTGTTCCCAAAGCCTTTCAGACGACCGCACCGGGGATGCCGCAGATTGCGGTCAAGGGCGGCGGTGAAAAGACATTTTCTGGCGGATGGTGGACCGACAACATTGGTTCGAACGTCCCCGTGATCTGCGATATGGCGCCTCAGGATGTTAAAAATCATATCAAAAAATTCAATCGCATCACCACCACATCGCTCGCAGCCGCCGCTCAGGCTTCCATTTTCAATACCGGCAATCATCGTGGCAAAGGCGAAAACGTTTGTTTCGGAGATGATCATGCTACGTGGTGCAGGGATCCATATGCCGGCATGAATAACGATAATATCTTCACCTACAACGCCATCCGCAATGGCCGCACCGTGCAGATAGGCCTTTCACATGTCGGGCGGCGATGTCCGGTACCGGTGCTCGCTTCCACGAATCCCCTCGTGTATGACACCTGCATGGTGCCGGTGCGAAATGTTAAATTCGGTGCGTGGTAAAGGGGAAACGGCAGCGGTGTGTTCGTTTCGGCGTGATCGCGGCATTTAACTGTGCCCGGTTCTTCGCATCTCACGAATTCTCTTTCCGATCTGTATCGCTATAATCGTACACGGCCCCTGCGGATTGCGGGCGATATTCGGTTTGCTGCCGCCGGGCAGTCTGAATACAATTTTTGGAGATCCCTCATGAAGATCATCAAGCTCACGAGAATGAGTGTGTTGGCCGTGGCGGCGATTTCGCTTTTCCTGCTCGGTGGGTGCGCCGGCATGCCGCAGCGCACCGGACTGGTGAAGATGGGAACGCAGCCGATCACATTGCTTGGCGACCCGATCCACGTCGGCGAGCGGGCACCGTGCTTCCGCGCTGTGAATGATCAGATGGCCGTTTATCATTTCCACCCCGGCCACGGTAAAGTATGGATTCTCTCATCGGTGCCCTCCATTGATACCCCGGTATGCGATCTTGAGACCGATCATTTTAATAAGGTTGCAGGAAGTATGGGGCCGGATGTCGGCATCATCACGATCAGCATGGATTTGCCATTTGCTCAAAAGCAGTGGTGCGGTGCGCGAGGTGTTAAACATATCACCCTCCTCTCCGATTACCGGTTCCACTCCTTCGCCCGGCATTACGGCGTTTTGATGAAGCAGAACGGCCTGCTGGCCCGGCAGGTGGTGGTGGTCGGCAAGAACGGGCATATCGTTTACATCCAACTGGTGCCCAATATCGCACATCAGCCGAATTACGGCCCGGTGCTGGCGGCGGCCCGCCATGCGGCTGAAGCGGCAAACTGATCGGATATTGCCCCGGCGCGGCGAAATAGAATCGCGGTATCGCATACGATTACCCGCAGAGCCTCCTGGCGCGTAAAATCACCGGCATGATTGATTCCTCCCGCCCGGTTCCCGCTGCCATCCAAACCTCCGCACCCGGAGCCGAAGGTAAATCCGGGGATTCACAGATCGGCTGGAAACTGTTTTTCATTCTCGCCGGTTTGCTGCTGCTGGTGCAGTGCTTTGAATTGCCCAAAATTGCCGACTGGTCGCTTTTTGCGTTTTTTGATCCCGGCACCGCCT
The DNA here is from genome assembly GCA_049965755.1 of Phycisphaerae bacterium. Classification (GTDB taxonomy): domain Bacteria; phylum Planctomycetota; class Phycisphaerae; order WQYP01; family WQYP01; genus JAJZGD01. The sequence continues at coordinate 8,072 of JBMFVY010000020.1, forward strand.
TCAAAGGGGATGTGCTGATATCGGCGGGCATGCGCCCGGCCATCGATTTCGGTTACACCCACGGTTTGGCCAGCCTCATTTTCGCCCATTGGGCATTGAAAATCTTCGGCCGCAACCCGGTCGGCTATATCCTCACCACGTCGTGTCTGGAAATATTAATGGCCGGCGCTATCGCCCTTTTCATGCGGGCTATTTCAGCCCCGCGGCGGGCGGTCATCTGGCTTCTGTGCGCCCTGCCGATTGCCATCATGCCCGCCTATCTGACGCTGACGCATCCGCTGGAAGCGACTCTGCTGCTCTGGGCCATTGCCATGCAGGCCCGCGGTAACCAGCGCATTGCCCTGCTGCTTTGCACCATATGCCTGTTCGTAAAGCCGTCGATGGGATATGTGTACGGCCTGCTGCTGCTGATTTTAATATTCTGGGATTATATTCAGCACGGAAAACCTATCCGCGCTCTGGTGCGCGAATTGCTGCCCGCCACGATCGGGGGCATCATCGTCGCGCTGGGGTGTATCCGGCAGTTTGGTCTGCGATCATTGCTGATGACCATTCTCCCTATCACCGGCCTGCGCACCTACACCGATACCCACTTCGGATTTCTTTTCGGCAGGGGGCAGCGCTTCTGGTCGCCCGAGTATCACGGCCTGCTTTATTATTTTCTCACTCCGGCGGGGATATGGCTGGCGATGCTGGTGGTGATCATCTGGACATTGCCGCGATGGCTGGTGCGATTTCGGTCCGGCCTGCCCGGCCGCAATACAGAAACGCTTGTCTGCCTGGGGATCATGCAGCTGGCGTTTGTGTTTGGCTTTTACGGCTGGCGGCATTCATGGGAATATTACAGCTACATGCCGGTGCTGTTCGTGGCCGGCGTGCTCACCATGACAAACATTCGTCGTCGATGGCTTACCATCGTGTGCAGTTTGGCGATTCTATCGCAGGCGACCACCGTAGCGATCGTCGCGAGCGGTTGGATCATCAAGGTACGCAATCGGCAGACCGGCGGCCTGTGGGCATATCGGCAGCAGGCGAAAGAATGGAATCACGTGGTGCATCTGACGTGGGATGAGCCGACGCTGGTGCTCTCCAATGGATTTTTCCCCTGGATGGCGCCGGGCATGGTTATGCCGTCGAGCTGGTTCCCCGAGCCCGGCATCACGACGCCGCCGGAACTCCGGCGTGTTGAGCACCAGACTGATCGGGCGATGTTTGTGGTCACCTGGCGTTCTTATGGAAATAAAGGCCTGTGGCATCAGCGGGTATTTAAGCGGTACAGAAAACAGTTTCTTCCACTTTGGCGGGGCCGGTATATGACGGTATGGGTGCGGCGTCAGGCGGTGCGGATTTTGGGGGCGGCCGATTTCCGCCTGCCCCAGCGTCTCGCAAGCCACCATGCCAACGGGCCGAGGAAAATCAGTCCCAGCACCAGGGGCGACATCCACAGGCCTGATCCGGCCAGCGGATTCGATGTCCAGACCAGGCCGCGAAGGCCCACGATGTCGCCGTCCGTTCCGATGCCGTTGGCGGTGATGAGCATGCGGGTGGCGGGGCCCAGAAGTCGGGCGTTGGCCAGCGTGTCGAACGCGATGGATGAACGCTTTTGCGGGCTGTGAATATTTTCATGCTGCCAATAAAGTGTTCCGTCAATGACATAAAGGTGCGTGCGGTGGGTGGGGCTTTGCATGCTGAATTGCCACGGGGTGAGATAGCTTGCCAGCCAGGCACCGGTGAGCAGCAGCCAGATGATCAGCACGGTATGACGCCAATAATGTTTTTTCCGCGCCGGGGCTGAACCGGCCGTCTTGCCGGCGCTACCCGCCGAGATATTTTTCTCGTCCGCCAAATCTGCCACCGCCAACTCCTTCGGCCAGATTATAGCGATTTGATCGTAATTGCGCGGGGTGCAATCCGAAAATCCTGACCGCAGCTTGCCATGCCGACGTGTGACGCGTTTGGTAGTTGCATTAAATTTCAGATTTCAAATTTGAGATTTGAAATTTCGTTTGCGGATTGCGTCATCCAACCTCCCTGATTTAACGTACCTGCCTTGGGCGGCCCAAACGGGGTAGATTATTCAAAATGGATGGCGGCGGTTAATATGATTTGCGAGTTATGAATTTGCAGGAATCTTTGCCAGAAAATAATGAGCGCAGCGTACCGGCAACCGAAACGTGGGTGGCGAACTACGGCGACATGCTCTTTCGCTATGTGCGTTTGCGGGTGCGTGATGATGCTACTGCGGAAGAACTCGTGCAGGAGACATTCCTCGCGGCACTGCAGGGATTGAAGAACTTTTCGGGGCAGTCAAGTTTCGGCACGTGGTTGGTGGGGATTCTCAAGCATAAATTAATTGACCATCTGCGCCGTCAAGTGCGGGAGACGCCGGCGGCGATGGACGACGACGGTGCGGTGAGTGGAATGTTCAATTCTTTCGGGCACTGGACATCGATGGCAACGCCGCATGCGTGGAAATCATCGCCGGAGGAATTGGCTCAGCAGGCGGACACCCAGCGGGCGCTCAAGACGTGTATGGAGGCGCTTCCAAGGCGTTATCGCGAAGTTTTCGTGATGCGGGTGATGGACGGCGTGGAAACGGAGGAAATGTGTAAGATTTTGGAACTTAATCCGAATAACCTTTACATGATGCTTCATCGGGCGCGGCTGCGGTTGCGGGCGTGCTTGGAAAGCAAGGGGATAGGCCGCGACTGAGGATGTCGAGCCGGATTGGAAATACATCGCATGTGGCGAGACCTTGGCATATTTTCGTGCCGTCAGGCGACGCGATTGGCGTCGGATCGGCTTGATCGGCGGTTGACCGTATGGGAGCGCTTGGAACTGGCCATGCACCTTGCCATGTGCGGTGCATGCCGCGCCTGCGCCCGGCAATTGCGGGCCATTGATCTTTTTGCGCGAAGATTGCTTAAGACATCCGAACCACCGGGAAGTGGTGACGAACCGGGGCTTACACCGGAAGCCAAGTTGCGCATGACGGAAGCGGTGAACAAAGCCCAATCGGGAAAATAGCGGCGGGTGAAGGGTTCGGCCGCATGCGAACGAATGCCGATGGCCGCCAGCCGCGACTCGCACGCGGCCCCGCGGTTATTGGCTTATTTTCGGAAGCCTGGTGGCGATCTGTAAGATTTCATCCCTTTAACCGACTATCACGTAGGGTTAGTGCGTCGAATGAGATGGGGCGGACGCGGCGGGATACCCTATTCGGAGGTTTTACATTCATGCAATCGCAGGGTACCTGCTCTCTGAACATCCTCGACCGGCTTCGGTGGAGCCGCTACCACACTTCCATGACGGTTGCTTTGGGAATCGGCTGGCTGTTCGACTCGTTTGAAGTGAATCTGACCGGCGGTCTGCTGGGGACGATCAAGACGCAATTTCACCTTTCCACCTGGCAGGCGTCATTGATTACACCGCTCTGGTTGGCGGGTATCATGGCCGGGGCTGTGTTGTTCGGATATCTGGCGGACCGCTTCGGCCGAAAAAAACTGTTTCTCCTGACACTGACGATTTACTCCGCGTTTACGTTCTGCTCGGCGCTGGCCCCGGGATTCGGCTGGTTCATGGTGTTTCGCTTTCTGACGGCATTGGGCGTGGGCGCCGAATATTCCGCCATCAATGGTGCCATTGGTGAATTGCTGCCGGTGAAACAGCGGGGGAGAGCCGCGGCGATTGTGATGAATTTTTGGCCGTTGGGGGCGATGATCGCCGCCTTGGTGAGCCTGTTATTTTTGAATGTGATTCCGCAGCAGGCGATTGCATGGCGTTTTGGGTTTGCGTTGGGGGCGGTGGGGGGATTGTTTGTGGCCTATTTCCGCCGCCGACTGCCGGAATCACCGCGGTGGTTGTTGTCGCGCGGGCGCACCGATGACGCCGTTGCCGCCGTGAAGCAAATTCAGCATTCCGCCGGCCAGGGTGAAGAACCCGCGGCCAAGTTCGACGGCAGTGAGCCGACGGCCGACGAATCCAAGGGTGAGATACTGGTGGCGGGGACCGTCGTGGCCAATTTACGCGAGTTGGTGGTGCGATATCCGGGGCGGTTGCTTTTGGGATGCACGTTGGATTTGTCGGAGGCGTTCGGCTACTACGGTGTCTTCACATTTTTGGCGCTGGTGGTGCTGCCGCAGGTGAACATCGCCAATCGGCAGATGCCATGGTTTTATCTGCTTGGCAATGTGGGGGCGTTGGCGGGTGGTCTGCTGATGGCCTCCATGTTTGATAAACTTGGCCGCAAGATAACCGTGCCCCTCTTTTACACACTCGCAGCCATCACCAGTTTGTTGATGGCGCCCGCGGCCGCGACGCATTCGCCGCTGCTGGTGCTCCTTGCATTCATGGCGGCGAATTTTTGCGCCACCGGTGCGTGGACCAGCGCATATCCCACCTTTTCAGAAATATTTCCTACGCACCTGCGGGCAACGGGCATCGGCGCCTCGGTGGCGGTGGGGCGAATCGGCGCCATTGCATCCGGTCCTCTGCTGGTTGCCGTATCTAAAACGTCATGGGGCGATGCCGGTGTTTTCGGGATTATGGGATTTTTATGGCTGGCCGGAGCGTTGGCGATGATTCCGTGGGGCATATGGGGAGTTGAAGGGTCTGGAGCGTCGTTGGAAACGATGGTCGCCGTCGTGCCGGTGGTGGCCGAATAGTATTGAGGATGCCGATGAACGTGCCAAACGCCAGCTACAGTTCGGATGAGGCGACCCCATGGCGAATGGCCGTGATGGGGGGCGCCTACGGCAATGTGCCCGCTCTGCAGGCGTGTGTTGACGATGCGATTCGCCAAGGTTGCCGCACGCTGGCGTTTATCGGCGATGCAATTGGATGCTGCGGGCACGGGGGCGAGATATTGGAACTCATCCGGCGACATTTCTCGGTATGGGTGGCCGGCAATCACGAGCAGCAGGCGGCTGCGGAGCAAAGCCGGTGCGCATGCGGATATTCGTCTCCGGAGGATGAGCGAACCGCGTGCGAAGCCTTTGCCATCGCCCAAAGCGGCATCACAGATGATCAACGCCGGTGGTTAGCCACCTGGCCGGATCAACGGGTTGTGCCGACGCCCGCGGGCAACATTCTTTTATGCCACGGCAGCCCCGATCGGACGAATGAATTTCTGTATGAATCAGAATTGTCTCCTGCCCGCTGGCTGCCGATACTGAAAAAACGCGAACTGATCGGATTTGTTTGCACCCACACGGGGCTTCCATGGATGCGGTGTCTTGGCCGGAATTATTTTGCCATGAATTGCGGCGTTACGGGCAAGCCGGATCATGATGGCGACACGGCTGTCCATTACGCGGTACTGGAAATCTCTTCGCCCGGCGAATGGCGACTCTCGCTGCGGTCGGTCGGATATAATCACGCCGTTTGGGCAAAGGAGCTTCGATCACAGGGGGTTCCGGAGATTTTCATATCACCCATCGAGACGGGTGTCTGGACCACGGGCGTGGCGAGTCTGCCTGAGCCGGAGCGAAAGGTTTATTCCGGCCGGCGCTGCAGCGAGATGATGATCCTGGGGAATAAGGATGAGGTGGTAAAGGGATGAATTTACAAGTATTAAACCAAACGACTGAGAATGATTTTGACCTTCGGCTCGATGGCGCCGGCGTGGGGCCGCTGCGGGGCATCAGCATCGGAACAGTGCAGGTGAACATCGGCCTGACGTGTAATCTCGCCTGCCATCACTGCCATGTGGAATCATCACCGCGGCGCAAGGAGCAGATGTCGTGGGAGACCATGGAATGGACGCTGGCGGCGGCAAGGAAAGCGGGTGCACAAACGATTGACATTACGGGCGGAGCGCCTGAAATGAACCCGAATTTCCGCCGATTTGTCGATGCCGCGCTGGCAGGGGGATTTGTGGTGATGGTTCGCACCAATCTCACCATCATGTTGGAAGATGGGTATCGGGATTTGCCGGAATTTTATGCCGACCGGGGCGTGCATCTTGTCGCATCGCTGCCATGCTATCTCGAGACCAATGTGGATCGCCAGCGAGGAAGGCACGTTTATCAGGAGAGCATTGAAGTCATTCAGCGGCTCAATGCGTTGGGCTATGGGGCTGATCCCCGATTACCGCTGTATCTGGTATACAATCCCGGCGGCCCATCCCTGCCGCCGAATCAGCAGGAATTGGAAGCTGCCTATCGAGAGCGGCTTGGCGGCGAATTCGGCATTCGCTTCACGCATCTGCATACGATAACCAATGTGCCGATCGGTCGATTCCTGCACGATCTCAAGCGTGACGGCCGCGCCGGCGACTATCAACAGTTGCTGGAGCGGAATTTCAATCTTGAAACCACGGCCGAACTGATGTGCCGCCATCAACTGCATGTCGGTTGGGACGGCACCATTTACGACTGCGATTTCAATTACGCCCTGGGCCTGCCGGCGGAAGCGGGACACATCCGCGATTTTGATCCGGATGCGTTCATCGCCCGCCGCATTGTCACCGGATCACACTGTTTCGCATGTACGGCGGGCTGCGGCTCATCGTGCGGCGGCAGCCTGGTGAGCGATTCCGAAGTTGCGTGTAAGAATTCCCCGGACAACCAGACTAATTCATAACGCGGACGCAGAGAGCCGATGGAATCGGCTGCGGCTCCGCATATTACTGAATTTATAATGTAATGAAGGGTGGAGCCATCATGACTGAACGTAATGCCGTCTCGCATATGGCAAAATGGGTAAACCGGGCGGCGCCGGTGGTAATCATCCTCTCGCTGATTGTCATAGCCCGATTGCTCCCCATCGGCCAGGCGATCAATCTTGTACAGGGGCATATTGCCCAATGGGGAATCGTGGGGATCATCGCCTTCGGCCTGATCTATGTTGCTGCGACGGTGCTGCTGATTCCCGGATCGGCGCTCACCGCGCTGGGGGGCGTGCTCTTCGGCATATGGAAGGGCACGCTGATTGTTTCGATTTCCGCAACGGTCGGGGCGGCGGTGGCTTTTCTGCTGGGGCGCTATATTTTTCGCCGCTCCATCGAACGCCGCCTTTCAGGCAAACCCAAATTTGCCGCGATTGATCATGCGGTTTCGGCCCGCGGCTGGGTGATCGTGGCTCTGCTGCGGCTTTCCCCGATCGTACCCTTCAATTTGAGTAATTATTTTTTCGGGCTTACCGGCATCGGGTTCTGGCGTTATGTGCTGGCAAGTTGGATATGCATGCTGCCGGGCACACTGTTGTACGTGTATCTCGGCTATACCGCTTCCGTGGCGACGGGGGCGGGCCACGCCGGCGGGGGTGTCCTTCATTGGGTGCTGCTGGGCGCCGGGCTGGTGATTGTTCTATGGGTAAGCCTTTATACGGCGCGACTGGCGCGCAAGGCCCTTGCTTCGGTTCCCAACACAGGAGTTTCCGCAGTGAAAACAGATGAATCCAAAACAGAACCAACACAGACCGGATGGTCGGTCCGCACCACCGTGCTCGGCCTGCTGGCGATTTTGTCGCTGAGCCTGGCCGCCTGCTCATGGGTGAACCGCTCGGCGCTGGCGGGGCTTTTCGGCCCGCCGCCGGTGAAACTGACCAACAAATTCAAATCCAATCCAAAAGGGCCGCAATTTGATAACAGCCTGTTCACCAGGGTGCTGGCAACCTATGTTCACCGGGGCGGATGGGTGGATTACGCCGGTCTGGCGGCGCATCCGCAGGACTTGGACGCCTATATCGCCGAGCTGAGCCGAGCGCCGTTCAGCAAGCTCGGGCGCAACAACAAATTGGCCCTGCTCATCAATGCGTACAACGCATTCACCATGCGATTAATACTGAACCATTACCCCGGCATCGGTTCCATCCGCGACATACCCTCCAATCGCCGCTGGACGTGGGTGCATTGGAACATCGGAGGCAAACTTTACAGCCTGGATCAGATTGAACTCACGCTCCGCAGCGACTTCGCCGATCCGCGAATTCACTTCGCCATCAATTGCGCCTCCATCGGTTGCCCGGAACTCGGGCACAAGGCGTATGAGCCGGCCACGGTCAACGCGCAGCTGCAGCAGCAGGCGATTCGGATCAACAACAATCCACGCTGGGTTCACTTTTCCAAAAGCGGCCGGACGCTTTATCTCACCCAGATTTACTCCTGGTACAGCGGAGATTTTCATCAGGCGGCCGGTTCGGTATTAAAATTCATTGCCCGGTTCAATAAGAGGGTGGCGGCGGATTTGGCCAAGGGTAATACCCCGAACATCTCGTACATGCCATACAGTTGGCGGCTGGACAGTATTGTTAATCGTCCAACAACAAAAGGAAACTGATGATGACAAACGTGGTTACGGAAAACATCCCGGCATTGGAGCCGCTGGACCGGCACAATGAGCGGTTGCGGGCCAATGTGCATCCGCCTCAGTGGCGGCAACCGACGCCCAAGCCGCTTTACGACCTTGTCGTCGTTGGAGCGGGCACGGCCGGACTCGTGTCGGCCGCCGGTGCAGCGGGGCTGGGGGCGAAGGTGGCGCTGGTGGAAAAGGCGCTGATGGGGGGCGATTGCCTGAATGTCGGCTGCGTGCCGTCCAAGGCGCTGATTCGCTCAGCCGATGCGGTTGCCGATTTGAAACGGGCCGGCGAACTGGGCATGCGGGTTACAGGCGAAGTTACCGCGGACTTCCCGCTTGTCATGGAACGGCTGCGCCGGTTGCGGGCCGGACTCAGCGGCCATGATTCGGCGCAGCGATTCACCGAATTGGGTGTGGATGTTTTTATCGGCGAGGGGCGATTCCTCGACAGCCGAACGGTCGGCGTCGATAACAACGTCCTTCGCTTCAAAAAGGCCGTGATCGCCACCGGTGCACGCGCTGTGGCACTCCCCATACCCGGCTTGGCGGAAGCGGGGTATTTAACCAATGAAACGCTTTTCAGCCTGACGGAATTGCCGCGGCGTTTGGCGGTTATCGGCGCCGGTCCCATCGGATGCGAAATGGCCCAGGCATTCGCCCGCCTGGGTTCGCAGGTGACATTGCTGGAACAGCAGAAGCAACTCCTGCCGCGGGAAGATCGCGACGCGGCGGACGTGGTGGAGAAATCTCTCCGCAACGATGGCGTTGAGATCAACTGCTGCTGTCGGATTTTGGGCATAAGCCGCCGCGGCGATGCGAAAATATTGGAATTGGAAGGCCCGGAGCATGGACAGGCGCCGGCACCGGACGGCGGCAACGCCTCGCCAAGTGCCAAACGTCAACTATGCGTGGACGCCATCCTGATCGGTGTCGGACGGGCACCCAATGTGGAGGGATTGAATTTGGAGGCCGCCGGCGTTCAATACGACCCGCGCAGCGGCGTGAAGGTGGATGAATGCCTTCGAACCACCAATCGCCGGATATTTGCCGGCGGCGATATTTGCAGCCCGTACAAGTTCACACACGCGGCCGATGCCATGGCGCGAATCATCATTCAAAATGCTCTTTTTTATGGCCGCAAAAAATCCACCGCTCTGACGATTCCATGGTGCACCTACACGGATCCGGAAATAGCCCATGTGGGTCTTTATGCGGCGGAAATCGAAAAGCGGGGGGTGGCGTTTGATACCATTCAGGTGGAGCTGGCTGAAGTGGACCGGGCCGTGCTGGACAGTCAGACGGCGGGATTTCTGAAAGTGCACGTGGAAAGGAAACGGGGCTGCATTCTGGGGGCCACGCTGGTGGCCAGCCATGCCGGCGAGATGATATCTGAATTGACCGTGGCGATGGCTGCAGGGATGTCGCTGGGTTCCATCGGATCGATCATCCATCCGTATCCGACGCAGGCGTCGATCATTAAACAGGCGGCCGACGCTTACAACCGCAAGCGCCTCACGCCGCGGGTCAGGAAACTGCTTGAACTGATTATCAGGACGAATCGGTAGTGATTTTTCGGCCGTGTCGCTCGGGGGGCGCCATGGGAGTTTCAGGAGTATTTTTATGGCAAAGATATGCGTGCTCTTAATGGCGGACACCACAACACCGGAGGCGATGGGGCGCATGGCCAACGCGCTTACCACCGTAATGGAATGTTCTGAGGCGGGTGATGAAGTGGCCCTGATACTCGACGGAGCGGCCACTCGATGGGTTGGCGAGCTGGCCAAACCCGAGCACAAGTACCACGATGCCTTCCAGAAAGTCCGGCACCGTCTCAAGGCCGTTTGCAGCTATTGTGCCACGGCCTTCGGCGTGGCGGATCAGGTTCGCAGCGCCGGACTGCCTCTGACCAGCGAATTTCGTGGACATCCGAGTATAAGAACTCTGGTCCGGGACGGCTACGAGGTAATCAGCTTTTAATAGAATGATTTGCTTTGCCCTGAGCCGGGCCGAGATGTGTAAGAATATCATGCCGACCCCGACAAATAGTTTGCCATGCGAGCTTGGTGTTGAGTTGAAAGGCGAATGTCGCTGAATCCTCGACGTGTCCACACCGCAGCGTAGCGGCCCGTGGACGAAAGTTTTCGCGGCGTTTTTTGTAAAGGGGTTTTATCATGCGAAGGCAAATGGGAATCTGGCAGGGGGTATTGGCGGCAGGCATTCTGGCCGGCGGTTTGACCGTGGGTGCATTTGCCCAAGGTTCAGACACGACTTATGTGCCGTCCGGTCCGGGCGTGGCTGTGACCACACAGGCCTCGGTGGCCCGCACGGTGAGCAAGCTCAAGCATATGATTGCTCACGGCGGCATGATGGTGCTGGCCCAGATAAATATGGGCAAAATGATGGCGAAGATGGGCGTGCAGGTGCAATCGGAGATATTGCTTGTAGGCAGCCCCCGCGTCGGCAAGATGCTCTTCTCGGCAGACCCCGGCGTAGGCGTGGTGGTGCCGATCCGAATCAACGTCTATCAGGACGCTGCAGGCGACACGGTGGTGCGCTACGTTCCGCCGTCCAGGCGGCTCGACAAATTTCACAATCCGAAGGTGACGATGATCGCCAAGATGCTGGACAGGAAGCTGCACCAGTTGACAGCAATGGTCGGGCACTGACAACATGGTTGTTGCCTGAGATGCGGTGGCGGTCCACGGCCGCCCGCCACCGCCGGGCGACACAAATCGCCTCATCGGGCGGAATCCACCCCGGACTTCTGCGCATGGCAAGCGCCTGACGCCGCAGGTCAGTGCGCTCCTGCGATGGATGATTAAATGTAACCGTTCACGGGGTCAAAAATGCAAAACAGCTTTAAATCAAGCTATATTATAGGACTAATGTGCGAAACACAGGCTGAAAATAACCTCGTACCGCTGAAACCACTGGTTATTTAGCTAATTTCGCCACTTTTGCCCGTGAACGGTTACGATTAAATTAAATCGATAAGCATCGGCCGAGCGGCTCTACCGACCCGCGTGGTATTGTAGAAAGGGAATGGAAGTGGATCGGATTGGTGGTGTCAAAGCAGCGATGTTGTGCGCGGCCGTCTTGTCGGTCCCGCGCGCAGAATCGGCGACGGCGGCGGATGCGTATTCTCTGGGGCAACTCGTGGCAATGGTGGAAGGGCAATCAGCGAATCCGCCGGCATCGAGTTTTGAAGATGTCGGTGCGACAGACCCGTCGTCACGATATTTCTTCGGGCTGCTGGATCATCGCAGTAAGCTGGCCAGGGGGTTTTTCCCGGGCACCTTTCTGGCCGCCAATGTCGCCGCACAACGGGAAGTCGCCATGACCTGGTACCATTTTGAAACCGGCCATCAGCAGTTAGACCTTTTCTACAACGAGTTCAAGTGGGGCATGGATCAATGGACTGTGGAGATACAGGCGCCCTATCAGCATGAGCATGTGTCGTTTCCGGGCGCAGCACCCGGAGAGCCGACGAGCCGCAATTTTGACGGCATGGCGAATCTTGCGTTCATCCTGCGGGCGCCGATCTATCAATACGTAAGCCGCAATGGGTTTTTTGATTATTCATTGGTTCCGGGTCTGGAGGTTGATGCCCCGTCCGGCTCAGCCGTAAGCACGGGCACGGTGATCACGCCGCGGATTATGCAGGCGATCGGGCTGGGAAATCATATCAGCGTGATGACCAGCGTCGGAGTGTCATTTTTGACCGGCCCGCATCAGGGCGGAGAAAAGGATGCGACGTGGGATGCCGTGCTGGGGTACAACATTTACCATCGAAATCTGCCGATCCCGTGGATAGCGGATATTACGCCGGTCTTTGAAATTGTCGGCTCCGACCCGATATCCGGCCCCAGCAGCGGCCACCAATCCATCTCCACACTCTTTGGCGTGGAAATTAATCCGGAACCCAGATGGGGCTATCTCACGCCGTATCTGGGTGTGGGCGCGGGACCGGCAATAACAAGCTCGGCCCGTCACAGCGGCGATTGGGTGCTTTCCGCTTATGTCGCCTTTGCGTTGCCTTGAAAAAGTATTACATCTGTGTCGCAGCAGGAGAACCATCGGCGGTTCAAACCGTCATCGCGCGGAATCCACCCCGGACTTCTGCGCCTGGCGGGCTTTGGTTCTTCGCTGTGAAATCAGTTCATGCCCGATGGTATAGAAGATTTTCACGCCGGCTGAGAAAATCCCCCGCAGCGTGCCGGAGATTTTCGACTTGCCGATCCTCCGCCGATAATTCACCGGTACTTCAAGAATGGTCAGGCCCGATGTCACGGCACGAATCTGCATCTGTACCGTCCAGCCGAAGTTGCGGTCGTCCATTGCAAGTGCGTCATAGCCGGCGCGCCGGATGGCGCGGAATGGCCCCAGATCGGTGTAACTGTGGCCCCAAAACAGACGGATCAGCGTGCAGGCCAGCACCCCTCCGATATATTGCTGCGGAAGCAGGGCGCCGCGCTGGCGCGACCCCATCACTCGGGATCCGATGACCATATCCGCCCGGCCGTCGATGATCGGTTCCACCAATTGTCCCATGTCCGCAGGATAGTCGCTCAGATCCGCATCCAGAAAAACCAGAATCTCGGCATCGGTAGCGGCGGCACATCCGGTCAGGCACGCCTGCCCATACCCACGCCGCGGTTCGACGACGACATGCGCTCCTACTTCCCGCGCGCGGTCGGCGGTGGCGTCGGTTGAGCCGTTATCAACCACAATCACACGCCTGACCCAGAATGGAATTTCGCTGATCACGCGAGCGACCGAATCCTGCTCGTTAAGCGCGGGAATAATGACCACAACGGATGCGGCGGACAGGCGGTTATTTGTTTCGTCGGCCATCATGCGACTCCGGAGCGGGCAATGCCGGGTGATGGCGTATTTGCCTCAACTGCGGCGGGGACGGTTTGTAAAAATCCGCCCACCGCCGGGATGAACAATTCAAGCACCAGAAAAATGATGACGGGAAGATGCTCAAACCAGACCACAAATGGATGTTGAAACAAGAGATGATACAGGCCCAGCGTACATGACCAGATGAGCCACGATGGCCGGGGGCATATCGCCAGCGCCGGGACCAGCCAGGTGTAATACCACGGAAAATTGGTCGGACTGAGAAGAAATATCAGTGCGGTGAGAAACAGCCCGGCGCCGATCAGTTTGCGTGCGTTGTCCGCACGGCGCAGCAGAAGCGGCACAGCACCGGCGTAGATGATCATAATGGTCGCGATCGCCGCCATATGGGCGGATTTCCAGGTGGGGGTAAAATGGCGCCATAGGCGGAAGAGGAGATGAAACACCAGCGTATTGATTTGCCAGTAATGTGTGTAAGCGGAAAGCGACTTAAACGCCGCCGGGCCGGTTAAAAGCATCGGTGCCAGTGCGATAAGAGTTGAAACCAAAGCCGCGACGAGAGTTACGGCCAGCCGTGCCGGTCGCCGGATGTAGGCCCGGGCAAGAACCAACACGAGAACCACCGGCCAGAATTTGGCGGCGATGGCAAGCCCGAGGGCCAGCGCGGCCGGGACACCCCGGTCGCATGTGAGGAAAAAGAAGAACAGCATCACAAAAAAAATCGCAATGGCGTCAAGGTGCGCCTGGAGTGCAAAGGCGTCAATCACGATCGGATTCCACCAGTACACCAGCAGCCAGATGCGGGGGAGTTTAAGGCGGCGCAGCGTCAAGGCGATGAGTACCGCAGTCCCAGCGTCGAATGCCAGCAGCATACCCTTCAGGCTCAGAATGCTCCCCGGGCTCAACCACGCAGCAGCTGTGAAAACGGCTTCACTTACCGGCGGGTAGATGGTCGGCAGATGGTTGTGGTTAATGCGTTGAATCAACCGACGATGCCGAATCGCCAGTTGATGAAGCTCGATTGGCAACCCCGCTGTTTTCCCATTAAGCGCTTGGGCCGGGCTGAATCGCCATGGATTCTGCCCATGTATCCATACGAGTCCGTCCCAGAGATACCGCTTGGAATCCGTTTGATGCAACGGAGGTACCGGCAATAGCACGAGGCGGCACAATAATCCCACACCCACCACCCACAGCCATATCCAGCGGGGCAGCGTACGCCGCATGGCCATGCACGCCACAAGAAATGCGCCCCCGGCGATCATCAACGTGGCGGTCACATCGGCGCTGCTCCCCCCATGTTTCGGATGAAGAGCCACTATGGCGGCGGCGACGGCCGTCGCGGAAAGAAGCAGACCGGTTGCAACGATGGCGGCCGCGGGCCACGCATCAAGCCAATTTCGTCGATTCGCGGTCCGGCAACTCACAACACCTCATTGGTCTTGCAGAGAACATAAATCTGACAATAAAACGGCCGTATGGGTGGAATATTTCCATTCACGCGGCGGATCGTATCGCAGGTCTCCTCAACACGCCATCCACAGACAACAGACAAACAGCCACCGAGTGTAAGATATTCTTTGCATATGCGACCAATATCAGGCGCCGGAATAATTTCCACGCGCTCATTGGCGGAGAAGATACGTTTTGGAACCCTTAAACCGTGCATCGGCCAAACCCTTTCCGGAGACCGTCGCAGGGGCTTCGCCGACGAACGGTGATCTCGTCGTGCGCGAGCCGGCGAATCTCCGCACGATTCGCCTCGGAATCGTGGTTCCGTGCCGCGGCGATCAGGCCATTCTGCCTTTGTGCCTCGATTCCCTGCACCCATTTTCGCACGCCGGAGACCGTATTATCGTGGTGGACGGCGATTCCGATCCCGCCGTCAAATCGGCCGCGCTGGCAAGGGATATGTTTTATCAGGCGGATGCAGATGGTCGTCGGGGCATTGCCATTGCAGCGGGCGTCCAATGGCTGTTGAGCCGAAATGAGGTCGATGCTCTGCTTGTGTGTCATGCGGATATGCAGCTGCGCCCGAGCACGCGGGAAGCGCTGGCCTGCGCACTGGGACCCGATGCAAGGCGGACGTGGGGGTGGCTGGGGCACCGGATTGATGACCATCGATTAAAATTTCGCATCGTGGAAAAAGGCAATCACCTGCGGGCTGCGGCATTTCACATGCCATACGGCGATCAGGGAATGTTTGTCGGCGTGGAACTCCTTTCCGAGATCGGTGGGTGGCCGCTGCAACCGACCATGGAAGATATGGAGCTTTCGCTTCGGCTGCGCCGACTGAAAAAGCCGACGCGAATCGATGCACCGGTGACCATCGGCCCGCGGCATTGGGCACGCGGCGTCTGCCGCAGCACCGTTCGCAATTGGTGCTTTGCTGCGGGGTACATCCTTGCGCGGCGGCAGGTTTCGATCCATGAGGTCGCGCGATGAGCACTGCTGAACCCAATCATCGTTCTGCCGTCGCCCCGGTGGCGGTGGTGCTGGTGGCCAAAGCACCGATACCGGGCAGCGTCAAAACACGTCTGACATCCCACATCTCCGCGCAGGCGGCCGCCGAAATTCACGCCGCGTTTCTGGATCATGTCCGCCGCACGGCAGAGCAATGGGCCTCGGAAACCGTTGGGATCGAACTGGTGCTGCTCTTTGCTCCGCCGGAAGATATCAGTCCATGGGATGGGTGGAATCATTGGCGCAAGCTTCCGCAGCGCGGCGGCGATCTCGGGCACCGCATGGAAGATGCCCGCCACCGAGTTTCCACCCCCTCGCACGCCGGGTGCATATTTATCGGCGCCGACGTGCCGGAATTAACGCCGGATCACCTCGCATGGGCCGCTGCCGAAGTCAACCGCGGCCGTTACGCCATGATTCCCGCCCATGACGGTGGATATGTATTGATCGGTGTGCCGCGGTTCAAAAAATCGCTCTTTGATGGCATTGCATGGGGCACGGCAGAAGTAGCAAGCCAAACCCGCCGGGCGGCGGCTCAGCATGATGAAACCATTTCAGAACTTCCACCCATGCACGACATCGATACCTGCGCCGATTTGACCGCACTCCTGAATCGGCTCGCCGCATCGCCGGAATCGCGGGCGCTATCCCTGCAGCGGCGGCTGGCAGAATTAATTAGCCATCAGGCTTCTGGCTCCGAGATTTCAGGCCGCGTCGGTGGGCCAACCGCAAAAGAGTAGCGCTCGCCGATCCACTCAGACCTTTCCCGGGCAACCTAACCGCAAAGTCCTGCCGCACGCATCAGTCGGGGTTCGGCACCGCCTGCGGAGATGACTCAGGCATGCGGCAGAACCCCTGCGACGGCAAATCCAGCGCAGCGTTGAATTTGGATGATAAATTCTGAAACGCAATCAACCCCGTGAGTTCAACAATCGTATCATCATCCCACCGGGCTTTTAGCCGCGAGCGCAGTTCGTCGGTGACCGTATTGAGCGTCATCGCTTCGGCGTATTCAAGGGCCTGACGCTCATCATCGGAAAATAATTTCCCGTCCACATCACGCCAGTGTTCAATCGCTGCCACAGCCTCCATGGATACGCCCCGCTTCCGCAGGGTGGCGGAATTAATATCGATGCAGAAAGCGCAATGGTTGATCTGCGAAACGCGTACCGTGACCAGACTTCGCAGCGATGGCGGCAGCGGCGAAGAGCGGCGATCCAAGGCGCCATATAGCAGCGCGACCGTCGCAAACACCTTGGGCGAACGCCCCCAGATCATGCCCGGCTCCAGAACGCGGCCATATTTCCGCTTCTGCTTCCAGAAAAATAGCCGGATAAAGAGTGGATAACTGGATATCGGCTTCGCATGTACAGTCTGCATCGTATTCTCCGGAAGATCAGTCGGCCAACATGCGATTATCTTACGCGGCCGGCCGGCGGGCTGCCCACGGGCCGGTTGTGACGGATTTCAAATTTCAAACTTCGTTGATGGCGTCCACGGGCGGCAGTAGGGTAAACTGCTGAACAGCGTCTTCGAGTTGGCGGGCGCAGACATGCACGGTGCCGAAACAAGGCGGAAACAATACTATGAACAAACCCCTGTTGATCCTGATCGTTATTGCTTTGCTGGCCGCAACCATCGGCGGCTATTGGTGGTATCGAGACAGCCGCCGCCTGACGTGGGCGCAAGTCAATGCCATGATTCATCATAATTTTCCTCAAGTTCCGCAGTTATCGGTTCAGGCTCTTCATGCGTGGCTTGCGGATACCCATAAGCCAAAGCCGCTGTTGCTGGATGTCCGTGCACGAATTGAATATGAAGTCAGCCATCTCCATCATGCCCGGTGGATTAACGCGAATGAATCGGTGGCGAAAGCGATGGCGGGTGTGCCGCACGATCAGCCTATTGTCGCGTATTGCTCGGTCGGTTATCGCTCAAGCGCCTATTGCGCCCGGCTCATGAAAGATGGCTTTACCGATGTGCATGATTTGAAGGGGTCTATCTTCCAATGGGCCAACGTGGGGCTGCCGGTCTATCGCGATGGCAAAATTGCCCATCACGTCCATCCGTACGACCGCCGTTGGGGGCAGTTGCTCAAGCGCTCTCTGTGGGCATTTCATCCGCCATCCGCCTAACATTGATCACCACCCGAATCGACGGTTCAGAGCGCCCTTGAGAGCAAGCAGGCACTTTGATCGAGCCATCACTTTACGGCCACATGCCGGGCCATGGGTTTGCGAGGATGCGTGTTCATCGCCACCTGCTGCGCCTGTTGGCGCGCCAATTGGGCAATTGATGCATAAGTCAGCCGGCCGCTCTCACGCAGAAGGTTCAGCATATCCACGCAGGTGGTGTACTTGGCCTGCTGATAGGTCAAATTGGCCGAGAGGTAACGATCCTGGGCCGTGATGACATCCAAATTCGTCGCCAGGCCGACTCGGTAGGAATGCCGCGCCTGCAGAAATGCCGCCCGTGCGGCGTGCATTTCAGTGCGTGTATCCCGGACAAGTTCCTGCGATGTCACCCAGTCTGAAAGGGCGATGCGAACCTGCTCATGTATCTTGCGGCGCAGCAATTCCTCTTCCAGCATCGCCTGGCGCAGCTTGGAATATGCCTTCCGCACATCGTTGTAGATCATGCCCCCTTCAAAAATGGGAAAATTGACGGTAAACAAACCAGTCCACCAACTGTCACTGGGAAAGCTTTCCTTATAGAGGAAGGTGTCAAAATTGATTGATACGCTGGGGAAATATTCGGCCATTGCTTCCGTGACACCTTTTTTAGCCACGGCCACGGCATACTGATCCGCCCGCAAATCCTCCCGTCGGTCCAGTGCCACCTGGTCAATGGCTTCAAGCGTGGGGACATGCTCCGGCGGCCGGAAGAGATTAACCAGTCGGGCGTGATTCAATCTGTTTACACCGATCAGATACGCCAGCGTCGCCCGGCCTCGCTGCACAAGATTCTCCGCATTGGTCAACTGCACCTGAGTACGGGCCTCATCCGCCTCATCCTGCAGCACGGAGAGCCGCAACGCAATACCGGCACCCAGTTTCCGCAACTCGCTCGCAACCGTTGCCCGTTGCACCGCAAGGGTGCGCCGAAGCACTTCTACTGATCGCTGTGCCGAGAGAACGGCGTAATAAGTCTGCGCGGTTTCCAGCAGCAAATCCGACTGTAAGTTCAGAAGCAGCGATTTCTGCACTCCGGTATATGATCCCGCGGCTGAGATAACCGTAGAATCGCGCAGAATGTTTACGTTCAAAGTGGCGGCCAGAGGCACGTTAAAATAATGCGTCTGAAAAAAGTTGCCGATACCGGGGGGAAGCCCCGCTTGATTGTATCCGTCCAACTGATAATCGGTCGGCGCCAGACCGACGGTGGGAAAGAAATTGGCAAATGCCCGATCTTTGGCAATCAGGGCCTGAAGATAATTTTCGCCGGCAATCGCCAATGATTCGTTATTATCATTGGCCATGTGCAGCGCCCCGGCAAGCGTAAGCAGATGCGGCACTTTCCGCGGCAGGGGCTGCGGGGTGGCGTGGAGGATATCACGGTAATGATCCACCTCCTGCGTCTGATTGATACAACCTGCCAATCCCATCGAAACGGCCGCGATCGCGACCATGGAAGACAGTGTTTTAATCGGCTGCATAAGAATCACTCCACCACGACCGGGGCGCTCTTGAACGAAGGCGTTTTGAGCACCGCCGCAATCGGTAATACGAATAAAAACACAATCGCCAATACGCGGAACGCATCCACATACGCCAGCATATGGGCTTCACGACCGACCATGTTATAGATTTCCGCCTGCGCCGCCCGGCCGGCCGCCGAAATCGCCATTCCGCCGTGGACAAAGGCGCCGGTTAATGTGTGCAAACTGGATCGATATGCCGGATTGAGAACATTTACCCGGCCGACGAGATAATTCTGATGTATCTGCGCAACCTGCTTGACGAAACTCACCGAGAGCGAAATGCCGACACTTCCGCCGATATTCCGCGCCAGATTGATGATGCCCGATGCGTCCGCCAGCTTCTGTTTGGGCACAAACGCAAACGCGGCGGTATTAAACGGCACGAAGAGAAACGCCAAACCCAGCCCCTGCACCACGCGGCAGAAGGCCAGAGAACTGAAGTCCGCATGCAGGCTCAGGCGTGACATCATATAAAGCGCCACCACGTTCCAGAAAACTCCGAAACTGATCAGCCAGCGCGTCGCCACCCGCGGGATAAGAAAACCCACCAGCGGCATCAGACAGAACACAACGATCCCGCCCGGCGCCAGTACCATTCCTGCCTGCCGTGCATCATAACCGAACATCCTCTGCACCAGCAGCGGCAGCAGCGTCGTGCTGCCGTAGAGAATGCTGCCAAACATGAACATGCCGAAGGTGGCAAAGCCGAAATTCTTCACCTCCTTGAGCATGCGAAAATTGACAATCGGGCTTTTGTGTCGCCATTCCCACCAGACCGCCAGGGATATGCCAAGGGCGGCGGCTATGGCCAGCGTTCGAATCAGTGGCGACGCAAACCAATCCGCATCCTCGCCCCGATCCAGCATGATCTGCAAGCTGGCCAGACCTACCGCCAGCAATCCGAATCCGAGGTAATCAATCTTCGTTTCGCTGAGTTTAATCCGTCGATGGCTCGGATTGTCCTGCAGCAAAATGGAGAGCAGGAAAAGGGTGATGATGCCGACGGGCACATTAATGAGAAAATTCCACCGCCATGTAAAGTTATCGGTGATAAATCCTCCCAGCAGCGGGCCGAGCACCGGCGCAACCACCACCACAATTCCGTAGGTGGCCATCGCCGCACCGATTTTTTCAGGCGGAAATACATCACGCAAAATCGCCTGGGCACCGGGTTGCAGTCCGCCGCCGCCCAATCCCTGAAATATCCGGCAGAGAACCAGTGCCGAAAAATTCGGCGCCATCCCGCACATGAAGGAACTGATCGTAAATAGCGCCATACATCCCATGAAATAACGCTTGCGGCCGAATGCGGCACTGAAAAACCCGTTCAGCGGCAGCACGATGGCGTTGGCCACCAGATAGCTCGTCAGCACCCACGTGCTCTGGTCAATGGATGTCGCCAGTGACCCGGCGATGTGCGGCAGGGCGACGTTCGCGATCGTGGTGTCCAGCACCTCCATAAATGCCGCCATCGCAACCACGGGCGCAATCACCCAGGGATTCATGGCCGGTCGAGTTGGCTGGGGAATTGCCGCCGCCGCACTCATCGTAATTTCACCTCCGGCTCACACGACATGCCCGTTACAAGAAACGGAGCATTTTTTGGCAGATGCTTGAAGAGGATTTTGACCGCAATACGCTGCACCACCTTTACGAAATTGCCGGTGGCATTTTCCGGCGGCAGCAGGCTGAATGCGGCACCGCTGCCCGCTTGAATGCTCTGTACGTAGCCGTGAAATGTAAATTGCGGATACGCATCGACGGTAATGGTTACCGGATCGCCCGGCTTCATGTAGGTTAGATCAGTTTCCTTGAAATTCGCCACCACCCATGTTTTTTTACTGACAATATTCAGCAGGCTCTGGCCGACGGATACATAGTCGCCCGGTTCAATGGCTTTTTTGGTTACGTACCCGCTGACCGGGGCATAAATGTTGCAGTACGACAAATTAAGTTCCGCCAGTGCCAGCTGGGCTTTCAATTGCTTGATGGTGGCCTGACTGGAACTGACATTGCTTTGCTTCTGCCCCACCTGCTGCGGCACAACGTCGTAGGCGGCTTCTTTGGCCTTTGCCTCAACCAACTGCGCCTTGGCCTGCCGAATCCCCGCCTTGGCCGCCTGAATGCCCGCTTTGGCGGCAAGCACATTGGCGTTTGCCTGCTTCACATAAGCAATCTTTGCCAGCAGTGTTTTACGCGCCGCCAGAACGTCAGCGGCGGCTGTTATGGCATCAGCGCGGTAAGCATCAACCTGAAACGGTGTGACATCGCCGGTCTTCACCAGCCCCCGATAACGGCGATAATCGCTGTTGGCCCGCTGCGATGTGGCGATTGCGGCCGCGAGATTGGCTCGGGCTCGCGCCACATCCGCCTGTGCCGATGCCACCGATGCTTCCGCCTGTGCCAGCGTGCCGGCCGCCTGCTGCGCCGCTGCCTGCGCCGTGGCGAGGCCTGCCCGCGCAATCTGAACGCCGGCAATCGCCTGGTCCAGTGCCGCCTTCGCCCGCTGCCGCGTAAAACCAAGCTCATAATTTGAGGCCGCCGCTTTGGCCTCGGCGTTCTCAATGTGCGCCTTCAGGATGGCAACCTGGTCGGCATAGGGGCGTGAATCCAGGGTTAATAAAAGCGTCCCTTTTTTCACATATTGGTTATCCAGCACATCAACCTTTACTATCTGCTGGGCAACACGCGGCGCCACCGCCGTTACATGCGCCCGAATAAAGGCATCATCCGTGGACGCATAGTGCAGCGAGTGAATGTAATACGGAATGCCCAGCGCCAGGCCGAGAATCAGAATTACAATCCCGCCGATCAGGAAAACTTTCTTACGCCCCCCATTTTTTTCCGGCGGCGGGGTCGCCTGCGGCGGCCGCGAGGTGCTGCGAAATGTCTCTCCGACACCCGGAGGTGGTGCGGGTTGCAGATCGGTCTGTGTCATATCAGCTTTTACTCCAATTTAACGTTCGGCTTAAGCCTGATGCGTGCGCTCTTCGGCCGGTTGCCCATATTTCGTTGTTATTCCCCACTGTCCATACCCGTTTTAGTTTGCTGCCGTCCCGGACGGTTGCCTTTCCATCAAAGATGCTATTCCACCCAGCGAGAAGCGGGTTATATTGGCGGCAATTTCGTTGATCAACTCTTCCGTATAGTCCGTCTTACCCCGCAAACGCAGAATGACATGACGACACCGATAATAAAACAGACACTGCCCCACGACGCATTCCATGAACTGCTGTTCCACCTCGGCCGGTGCATCGCCGTGCAGGCGCCGCAAAATCGCGGAAAGACGAGTTCGCATCGGCTCAATCTTGATCCGGATCAACTCATCAAGTGCACTGGTTGGTTCGGCGATCTCCCGGGCCACCAGTTTGTTGTACCATTGCGGCCGATTTGGACTCACAAGCCTGCTGATATATTGGCGGATGAACAACTCAAGCGCCGTGTGCGGATCTTCGCCCGGTCTGAGCTCCGGCGGGTTAGTCGCGGATTCGCCGCTGATCTGCCGACCGTATGCGAGCACCTCATTGTAGAGTTTTTCCTTGCTGCCGAAGTAGTAATTCACCGCGGCGATGTTGGCCCCGGCACGCTGCGAAATCATCTGGATCGTGGTTGCCGAAAATCCATGCTCGGCAAATATTTCGCCGGCGGCTTCCAGCAGTCGGGTGCGCGTGCAGTCAGGTTCTACATCCAGTTTTCGAGCCACCGCCAAAAACTCCAATAAACAGCTCAAAGTACCGCTTTGAGCAAATTCAGTTCAAATACATAATTGAAACGAACATTTGAAAAGTCAAGTTAAGCCTGCGTAGAATGCTTTCCGCCAATCGCTTCGAGTGCCGGGAATTGGTATCGGGCGATGCGGTGGGGGCTTAGTTTATAAGGAGTTTGCTCAGATATGTCTAACTTATTTGAAAATATGAAGTTAGGTTCAATTGACGTAAGGAATCGCCTCGCCGTGGCCCCGATGTGCCAATACAGTGCCACCGATGGGTGTGCCAGCGATTGGCACTTGCAACATCTTGCTAATTTAGCATGCAGCGGGGCTGGTACGGTGATGATTGAGGCCACCGCCGTGGAGCGCCGGGGAAGAATCTCTCACGGTTGCCTCGGTCTCTACAGCGAAGCCAATGAACTGGCCCTGAAAAAGATCATCTCCTTCATCAAAAGTATTCGTC
Source organism: Phycisphaerae bacterium (assembly GCA_049965755.1). Taxonomy (GTDB): domain Bacteria; phylum Planctomycetota; class Phycisphaerae; order WQYP01; family WQYP01; genus JAJZGD01. The sequence continues at coordinate 31,570 of JBMFVY010000020.1, forward strand.
CCCACGTTCGCATTGGAATCCAACTTGCCCACGCCGGACGCAAAGCCTCAACGCAGATTCCCTGGCTCGGCGGGGGCCCGCTCACGGTCGAGCAGGATGCATGGCAGACCGTCAGTGCGTCGGCCACCGCGTTTGACAATGGTTGGCATCTGCCCGCGGCTTTGACGCCGGAGCAAATCCATCACATCACCGAAGCGTTTGCGCAGGCGGCCTCTCGAGCCGTTTCCGCCGGCGTCGATATCATCGAGATTCATGCCACGCACGGCTATCTACTCCACCAATTCATGTCCCCGCTGACCAATCATCGAAAAGACCATTACGGCGGTAGCTTTGATAATCGCATTCGCTTTGCGATGGAAGTGGTGGAACGCATCCGCACTGCGGTGCACAAAACCGTTGCCTTGGGAATGCGAATAACCGGAAGCGATTGGCATCCCGACGGTTGGCAAATTGACGACGCCTGCGAATTGGCCCGACGCATTAAAGATGGCGGCGTGCATTACGCCTGCGTCTCATCCGGTGGAATTATTCCGCACATCCGTATCCCGGTAGAACCGGGTTATCAGGTCGGCTTTGCGTCCAAGGTGCGCCAAGCATCCGGCATCATCACCCGGGCGGTCGGCATGATCACCGATCCACATCAGGCGGAGGCGATACTCCTGCGCGGCGACGCCGATTGGATAGCCATGGCGCGGGCGATTCTATACAATCCCAGATGGGGTTGGCATGCCGCCGTTGCCTTGGGCGATCAGCCCGATGGACCGCCGCAGTATGCGCGTGCGATTCCGCCGCTGTGGAAGCCGTGATCCCGCGGCGACTGAAATCGCCCGTCTGACTTCATCGCCCCTGCAGAGGGGGGAATATGGCGCACCGGGCCTTACCGCGAAAGCATCTCGGCGTCCCGTGGCACGCTACCGCGCCCACCCGGTTTTGGGCTAAGATGCTGCCGGTGAGCTGGCACCCGTGGTTTTCAAATGGAGTCTCGCGATGGCGAAGCAAACCGGAAGCAGAAAGAAATCATCCGCCGATAAATCTTCTCCCGCTTCTCCCGTTCGGGAGAAAGCCGCCCCCGAAACCGCTGCCCCGGCGCCGGCGTCGCCGCTGATGGGCCTGCCGTTTGAGCAGCCGATTGTAAAACTCGAGCGGCAAATTCAGGAATTGATCGTGCTGCAGGAGCAGAAAGGGGTTGACTACAGCCACGAAATTGCCAAGCTGCGTGAAAACCTCATCAGCCTGATCAAAAAAACCTACGACAATCTCTCCGCCTGGGAAACCGTTCAGGTGGCCCGGCACCCCAACCGCCCGCAAACCCGCGACTATATCCACATGATCATCAAAGACTTTGAAGAGCTTCATGGCGACCGGCGCTACGGGGATGATAAGGCGATCATCACCGGCACGGGACGGATCGGCTCCCAAAAAATCATGCTCATCGGTCAGCAGAAGGGACGCGACACCAAGGAAAAAATTGCCTGCAACTTCGGCTGTGCGCACCCCGAAGGATATCGCAAGGCGCTCATGAAGATGCAGTTTGCCGCCAAATTCGGCCTGCCGGTGGTGGCCCTGATTGACACCCCTGGAGCGTATCCCGGCCTGGGATCGGAAGAGCGCGGTGTTGCCGAGGCAATTGCCGTGAATCTGCGTGAAATGTCCGTGCTCCCCACACCGATCATCTGCATCGTGATAGGAGAGGGTGCCTCGGGTGGGGCGCTGGGAATCGGGGTGGGCGATCGGCTGGCCATGATGCAATACGCATGGTACAGCGTTATCTCGCCGGAAGGGTGCAGCGGAATCCTTTGGAAGGGATCGGCCAATGCTCCCGAGGCGGCGGAGGCTCTTAAATTAACCAGCAATCATCTGCGGGAACTTGGCGTCATCGATGATGTCATACGCGAACCGCTCGGTGGTGCCCATCGCAATCCGCGGGCGGCCGCCGATGCGCTGGAACGCTATATCGAACGCTCGCTCCGCGAACTTAAGAGTGTTCCGATTCCACAACTTCTGGATCAGCGCTACAATAAAATCCGCCAGTATGGTGTGGGGGCCCTGACCGCCGACTGACACCGCCATTCTGGAATCTCCGGGAGCGGGAATAAAAGCGGTATTGAGTTAACATGACCGGACGGGAGTCCGGATGAATTTTCAGCGGGAAATACGTTAAGGAGAATGTGAATTTATGCTCACGGAGGCTCAGCTCGCCGCAAGAATTAAACAAGTCGCCTATCTGGAGGGAGATTTCACGCTCCGGTCGGGCCGCAAATCCAAATATTATCTGGATAAGTATTTATTTGAAACTCAGCCGGACATTCTCGAATCGCTCGGCGCTTTGATGGCCCGGCGTCGCAGTCCGAATGTCGCCCGCATCGCCGGCGCCGAACTCGGCGGAGTCGCTTTGGCCGCCGCCGCGGCTCTGGCCTCCAAGCTCCCGTTCTTCATCGTGCGAAATGCAAAAAAAGATTACGGCACGGGCAAAATGATCGAAGGGGCCCTGACCCCCGGCGATTGCGTGCTGCTGGTTGAAGATATCGCCACCACCGGCGGGCAGGTGCTTGAGGCCGCCAAGGTCATCACCGCCGCCGGTGCGACGATCGATCGCATCGTGGCCGTCATCGATCGGCAGGAAGGGGCGCGGGAAAATATCGAAGCGGCCGGTTACCGGTTTGAATCCATCCTCACGCGCCACGATCTGGGGATCTGAATGACCCGGACGCCCGACGATCATCCGCACCATCATCGCCATCCGGTGCGCCGAGTGGTGCTGTCGATCATCAAATGGGTGATTGCCATTGTCGGCCTGTGGTATGTCATCTCGCATATCCACTGGAGCGACCGCGTTACCATTGCCGCCGGCGTCAACATCCGCAATGTGATCATCACCAAGGCGATGCCCATGCGTGTGGTGGCGGTGCATCATCATGTCTACGTGCTGGACTTCAGCCGCCAACCGATCACCGTCCGCCTGCCCGACGGAAAAACCATTCGCGCCTGGGCCACGCATGCCCCCATTGATTTTCCGCCCACGCTTGGTCTTCCGGCCGATTATCTGGTGCAATCTCACGGCCGGCCGATCGTGCAACTTGGGTTTCTGAGCCTTCTGGCTCACAGCAAACCGCTGCCGCTGCTGCTCGCCTTTGCCCTGCTGGGCATTCCGTTTTTAATCACGGCCTGGCGGTGGCAGCAGCTCCTGCACGTCTGTGAGCTTAATCTCACTTACCGCCGCTGCCTGACACTTACGTTTCTGGGGCAGTTCTATTCCACCTTTCTGCCGGGAACCACCAGCGGGGATATTGTAAAAATCGTATACACGGGCCGGATCACCGGGCAGAAAACCAAAAGCGCCATCACCGTCATCCTCGACCGTGTCATCGGGCTGGTGGGACTGATCATCGTCGGTTTTACCGCCGCGCTGGTGGAACTGCTGATCTCAGCGCATTCCAGCGGGAAGGGGGCCGATCCCGTCCTGCTGCACGTAGTGATGCTGACCGGCGCGATGCTTGTCCTTACCGGCATCGGGTCGGTCATCTATTTTTCCCGCCGCATGCGCCGCGCACTGGGGCTGGACTATTTAATCGAAAAGCTTCCGCTGCCTGAGTTTCTTAAGCATGCCGACCGGACGCTGGCCGCCTATCGCGGTCATCTGGGCGTGATCACCGTCGCGCTGATTGCGAGCGTAATTTCACAGGCGGTGCTGCCGATTGCCGGATTTCTGGCCGGGCAGGCCTTCGGTATGCACGATCCGCTCGGCTACTATCTGGCGTATATTCCGCTGGCCGTTCTCGCTGCGAGCATTCCGATTCTTCCGCCGCAGGGTATCGGCGTCATGGACTGGATCATCCTCCACTTTTTTGTCACCCGCGGTACCAACACCGCCAGCCAGGCCTTTGCCCTCACGCAGGCGATCCGCTTCCTGCCGATTATCTGGAATCTCGTCGGTGCGTGGTGGGTTGTTCACGGCAATTACTCCCGCCCACACGTCGAAGATCTGGACGAACTCACTCAAGGTGAGCCCGCGGCATCAGCGGGCCCGTAGCAGGCCGCTGATGCCTCTGTGTGCCATGGCACCCCGTGCGATAAGCAAATTAATTTCATTCGGTGCAGCACGATTCCTGCGCCGCCATCCGCTCATGGCCTGTCCCGCTTGTCGGCTTTTGTCGGCAACGCGACACCTGAATCACCACGACAGGTGAGGATTTGACATCCAAGGGGAAAGTTTACGCTGCCGGGTTAGTTTGACGGGTGAAGCCATCGTCCCAGTGCGCCGGCAATAACGCCGCCGACGATCGGAGCCACCCAGAAGAGCCACAGCTGGCCCAGATACGCATGACCGGCAATCAGGGCAGGGCCGGTGCTGCGGGCGGGGTTGACCGAGGTATTGTCGACCGGAATCATAATCAGGTGGATCAATGTGAGACACAGCCCGATGGCCACGCCTGCAAATCCTGCCGGAGCTTTGGCCGAAGTGGCACCGAGCACCACGCTGACAAAAAAGAAGGTGCAGATAATTTCGCCGATTAATGCCGCCAACATGCTGTAATGTCCCGGGCTGAGGCTGCCGTAGCCGTTCGACGCGAAACCTCCAACTACAAATCCCGGTTTGCCGCTCGCGATGGCGTACAACGCCCCGGCAGCCGCGATGGCGGCAATCACCTGCGTGATGATGTACGGGATGACATCGCTTCCCTTGGTGCGGCCGCCGACCCAGAGCCCGATGGTAATAGCTGGATTAAAGTGGCCGCCGGAAATATACCCCACGGTATAAATACCGGTGAGTACGGTAAGTCCAAATGCCAGAGCGACTCCGGCAAATCCGATCCCCAAGTGCGGATAGGCTGCTGAAATGAGTGCCGCGCCGCAGCCACCAAAAACCAGCCAGAACGTACCGAGAAACTCCGCGATCAATTTCCGCTGCATCGTGATATCCCCTCAAAAAGAGTTGTGACATAGCATCAATGGGCCCTAAGCCTCACTGACTTGCCTGTATGCGCAATAAAGGTATCCGCATGCCGAAACGCTGGCAAGCGTGCCAGCATCGACGCGCGACCGCCGACCCGAATTGTTAACTTTTCGCTAAGAATTTGGGGTCTCTGAAAAATTTTCAACTTTTCGCTTGCGTTTTTTTTTTGAGTGGTATACTCCCATAATAGTGGTGATGCCGCATGTTCTGGGTGTCGCCATCGGGTGTGTTTTATAGTTCGGACTCTTCTGCTGCGTTGGTGTAAGCGACCCGTGCAAAGCGCTAGCGGCGTCCGCAATATCGTGAGATTGTCGATGGGCGACACTCAACACAGCTTGCGAATCCTGCGACGGTCGGGGCGGCTCCGCCCGGCGACCATTGCAACAGCCACCCTGATGATCGTCGCAGTTCTCAGCCTCATCAGCCTCGTTTCTTCTCCCGCATTCGCCTTGTCGGCAAACGCCAAAGCCAAATTAAAAATTCCGCATGTGCCCTTGGCTCAGGTGCCTTGGCAAAGGCATTTCAGTCATCCCACTCCCATCTTTATTCCGCCGATGAGCCTCCCGTGGACTGATTACCATGTGGCGGCCCTGCATAATCCCAATGCCGGTATCAACAATCGACATAAATGGGCCGGCCCCGACGGCCACTTCATCATGGCCATGTGTCAGGACAGGCAGGGGAACCTGTGGCTCGCTACGGAAGGGGCGGGGGTGT
>JBMFVY010000021.1:0-36702 GCA_049965755.1 Phycisphaerae bacterium
CGGCCCTGATCGCCGCGAGTCGCGGCCGATGACAATCGTTGGTTGCTGAACCGACCGTCGAAGATAGCCGGCAAGAGTACGGCCGAAATCAAATGCAACCTGCCCGGTGAGTGAGTCGCCGATGATACCCCGCACACCTGAGACGCTGATGATAAGTTCCGCCATGGAAAGACCTCCGGCTGGTCAATCTAGCAGCGCCGTGGGTAAAATCAAGTTCAAGAGGAATCTTTTTGATTACCGGTCACGGATCGGTTTCGTAGGCCAAATTATTCGGCGACAAAAATCCGGTGCCGGTACCGATATACGCCTGATAGGGCAATGTGGTGGTGTACCGCTGGGCCACCGTGGCGGCATGGCCATCGCAATAGACGACGTTGGTGGCACCATTATGACGGTAGGCTTGGGTACCGGCAGCTCGCTCGTTGTCTGAAATCCTATCTGCGCCCGGTGGAACGGGGTTGAGCAGGTCCGGCGCCCGCATGAAATAGTCCACACCGCCCGACCACCCACCATCGCCGAACAGTCCACAGGCCGATGGGTCTTCCACGGATGCAGCCAGCGCCGGTGGCATCATCGTGTAACCCGGACCCTCCAGCGAGCCATGGCCGATATAGCTGGTATTATAATTGTATCCCAGCACAATCTGCCCCACCGCAGGTGTTTCATCGAGCGCCGGGCAGACCAACACGCGAAGGTCCGCCTGCCCGGCGAAGAGTATCCCTGGGGTATATTCCCACTGCCCGGTGGTGCTGTTCCGTATCTTATCAAGAGCCCATGAAGGGTTCTCCATTCCGTAGTATGCTGGCGGATATGAGCCCTCGTAATCGGAGATGTACTGGCTGGTCAGAAGGCCAAGCTGCCGCAAATTGCTGAGACATACCACGGTCTGCGCGTTGCGGATGGCGCCCGCCAATGCAGGCAACAAGATCGATATCAGTATTGCGATCAGCGCAACAACAACAAGCAATTCCGTCAGGGTGAAAGCACTGTTTTTACGCCCGCCCATGGTGCCTGTTCCTCCAGCGCCGCGTGGCCCGGCGACGAACCAGCGGCAGCGCGAGAATGGGTATCAGCAGCATCGGCAAGGCTTGGGGCTCGGGCGCGACACCCGCAACTGCTTGGATATACATGGGGTCGTAGGTGGTGGTCGCAGTGGAGGACGGCACGGAAAATTGGATGTAATTTATTGTGGTTAGCCCGCTGTTGGCGGTATCCAGCCATGTTCCACCGGCGCTTTCGTTCAGTGTGCCAAGCACCTGACTCCAATCTTCACTGCTGAATGATGCCAGCGTTCCAATGAATGGCTTGGAGAAATCAGCTATCGGCGTATCCGTCGCGATGGTCGTGGGGGCATAATTCCCATCGGGGCCAATGGCCGATGAGTTGAAATAATTGCTCGGGATGTCGAAGTTGATGAGGCTGGCGTCGGCTTCGCTGCTGACCCATTTGTAGTCGGACGGATTTGTAGGATTGGGTTCCACCGGGGTGTCGCCGGTTACATCGTCGTACTGCAGGTACTTCCACGTGCTCCCATCCTGGCTTATGGCAACAAATGCCTCACGTGGATTGGTGTAGACCATGGATGTCGGGTTGGTGTTGATATTGTACGTTTGGCCGTTGGGGTAGTTACTGTCATTGAGGCCAACGCCTGCATGAATACCGATGGTAAATCCGCCGTTTATCGACGAATCGCCGACAGCACCGCCCGATCCAAACCCCAGTTCCACGGAATCGCCGGGCGCCACGGCCAGCAGCGTAGCGGGGTAAGTAACGCCATTGGCAGTGGTCAAGGTAGTTGTAAACGCGGCATCAAATGGAGTGAGTGTGTACGAGCCGGAGCCTGAATAATACCCCGCATTGGACAGAACCTGGCCGGTCCAGCCGTTGCTTTGTATTCCCGGAGTTACGATGGTCGCGGCCCACTGAACCGGTGCCGCGCTGCACACCCCTGCGGAAAGCAGAATTCCCGTTGCAATACCCAAACGCGTCATGAAAAACCTCCTGTCCAGGGCACGCCGCGCGGTCGGCGGAGCCAAATTAAAACATTAATGTTGCCCGGCCGTTGGGAGATGGGGGAAATGCAATCATGAGGACAGGGGGATCAAATGGCGGACAGACCGCGACCGCGTGGTTGCTCTGCGGCGCGGAGCCGGCTGCTTTTCAGCAGACACACTGAACCGTCTTTATCCTATTCTGCATCTAACGCCCAACGTCCCGTCTCGCGAGGACCGGCATAAATTCATCAGGCAGGTCTTCTGGCTAAGGGCAGAAATTGGAGGCAACCTTCCCGATTGATCAACCGCAAGCCCGATTTTGTGTTCCGGGCATATCGACCGGCATGCGCCGGTGCGGTTGAGATCAGTGGTTGCGCCCGATGGATTGCCCATCACAGCGGCGCGTCCGCGGCGGAATTTAACCGCCTTCCCTTTTCACTCGCCACCGTGGCGAGCACCTGACGGAACAGAGCATAACAATTTCTATTTGCTCTGCAAGCGGAAGTTACGCTTCGGCGCGAACGGCGAACCCGGAAGCGCTATGACCGGTGCCCAAAAATTCATTGCCACTTGTGCATTGACCGGACCTGCCGGGCACCGCATAATCAGATGATCGAAGCGCCCGTAGCGCAATTGGATAGAGCGCGTGGCTTCGAACCACGAGGTTGCAGGTTCGAGTCCTGCCGGGCGCACTGGGTAATAATTCAATAACAACGCGGGCGCTGATTTCCCGCCTGCTGCCGGGTGTTGACATATTCTGGAAAAAAGGCATCGCCATGCAGTATGCCGAAAATTATTCAAAAACATTCATCGGCATGCTCTCAGTGGCGGCGTGCTGCTTGGGGCCGATCGCAACCACCCCGGCGAAAATATCGCACACGATTTCGGTTGCTTCGCCGATCTCGGGAACCTTTATTAATTACACCGCCATTCTCGAAAAAATGGATTCCAAAGGTGTCACGCCGGAAAATAACGCCGCCATCGGGATCCTCGCGCCAGCGAGACAGGAGGTTTCCCAAGACTACGCTACGTGGAAGAAAGATCATGGCAAATATGTGTCAATCCCGAACCGACGGCGAATGCGTGAATTGATGCACGGCCTGGGCCTGACAGGCTCATGGTTTTCAGGGCCGCCATTCGAGGGACTGCAAAACTACCTTAAAGGCCACACCACACTGCCACCGGGGGCACCGCGTGGACAAGGAATCGTGGTCGGCTTTCCCCGGAATCTTAACTACGCTGACCAAATACGATCCGCCGCAGAATCCCTGCCGTGGTCGGCCAAAGAATATTCATGGCTGGCGGGCTGGATTCGGCGCAATAACAAGGCGCTCGATGAAGTCGTCGCGGCGGCGCATCTGCGGAAATTTTACTGCCCGCTGGTTCCACAACGTTCCGTAGCAGGATTATGGGGTGTTATGCTTCCATACTTGGGGCCGGTACAAGGCATGGGGCAGGCGCTCTGCGTTCGGGCCATGTTGGAACTGCATCAACACAACTTCAAGGCGTGTGAGCGTGATTTATTGGCCGCGTATCGTTTGGCAAGGCTGATTACCCAGCCATCGGTCGACGGCATTTCACAAATGGTGGCCTACAACATCGAACGACGCACGTGCCGTGCTGATATTGCCGTTGCCAACGCGGGTTGGTTTTCCACCGGCGAATATCAGGCATACGCGGCCAGCCTAGCGAAATTGCCGCATCTGGTGCCGCTCTACGCCACCATAAACACCGGCGATCGCTTCTGTTGCCTGGATATCCTGCAGCGTCTGCGAAGCAGGGAGTTTCGTGGCTACCTCAAAGGATGGCAGGCAGCTCTTCCGAAAGAATTATATAGTCATCACTGGACCAAACGAGATATCGCAACGACCATTCGGATTACCAATCTGATCGTCAATCGCCAGGTTGCGACCATGAAACACCGTGATTTTATAAAGCGATATCGCGCTTACCAAAAATTTATGCGATGGAAATCAGCGCTGCTGGGAACAGAAAACCGTGCACTGCCTGCCAATGTTAAGTGGTTGTTGGGCTGGTTCAACCCAGGTTCCTCCCCCCGCATCGTCGTGCTGCGAGCCAGACTTGCAGCGAAGGAGGAACTGTCACGGATTGCTTTGCAACTCGCTGCTTACCGCGCCGCCCACGGCCGTTATCCCAAATCGCTCAGGGCGCTCATTCCGCATTATTTAACTGCGATACCGAAGGACCCGTTTACCGATCAACCCATCGGGTACCATCGCGGCAGAGCCCGTGTCCGAATCTGGACTTTGCGAAATTTCATCAGCCTGCGCCATCCGCCATCCTTGAACGCTCGCCTGCGGCAATTTGTGACGCTCACGATTCCCCCCGGACATTACGTGTGGCCGAAAATTCTTCCCCCGGGAAAGTGATAATCGGTTACATGTGAATGGGCACGCATGGGTGATGCAAGTAATTGGTGTCTGCGGCAACATTGCGCCATATGGGCTTTGGCCAGTTGTGTTCTACGGTCACCTTGGAATATGCTCGTGGCCTGTGAGTTCGCGCCGGTTCGCTTTATATGCTCGGCCGTCAATTTAAGGAGGAATGATGCTTAACAAGAGATCGAACACCGGATCGTGCCGTATTTCGCGGATGCTCCCGTGGCTGATCGTCGGACTCATTGCGATAGCACAGCCCTGTTTTCGGGCGATCTCGGCGCGCGGAGCGACGAGCGCCAAGACGACAGCAGGGAAAAAGGATACGCCGACCGTCATCGACTCCCATTTGCCCCCTGCCGCCCCGGATGCGCTGGCGATTACGCACCACACCATTACGCTCAACGGCAAGCGAGTCGCATTCACGGCCAGCGCCGGATATATGCCGATTAAAGGGGAAAATGGCAAATTGCTGGCTAAGATATTTTTCATTGCCTACACCAAAGATGAACCGAAGGGCAAGGCGAATCTTCGACCACTCACCTTCTGCTTCAACGGCGGTCCGGGTGCAGCCTCAAACTGGCTTAACATCGGCTGCGCAGGGCCGTATCGCGTGCTTTTAACGCCAAGCGGAAATGTTACGGCGCCCCCGTTCAAACTGGTGAAAAATCACCAGACATGGCTCGGCAAAACAGACTTGGTGTTTATTGACCCGGTCGGGACCGGGTACAGCCGCAAGGAACCGGGGGTGCCGGGCGGGGCATTCTACGGCGTCCAGCAGGATATCTCGTCGGTCGCCGATTTTATCCGCCTCTACATGACCATGTACCGTCGGTGGGGATCACCCATATTTTTGGCGGGGGAAAGTTATGGCACCACTCGTGCTGCAGGCCTGAGTGAATATCTCAGTCAGCACGACGGCATCGATATCAACGGGATGATCCTGATCTCCTGCGCGTTAAATTTTCAAATAATCATGCCGAGTTTCGGTAACGAAACCCCTTATCCGCTCTTCATGCCGACGTATGCCACCACGGCCTGGTACTACCATAAACTTTCGCCGAAATTGGAAAAGCATTTTCACCGCACCATCGCCGAGGCCGAGCACTTTGCGGTTTATGACTATCTGCCGGCCTTGGAGATGGGGAGTCATTTGAGCAAAGCCCAGAAATTGAAAACGGCCGAGGAAATGTCGCATCTCACCGGGCTGTCCGCCCGCTATATTCTGGCGGCCAATCTGCGGGTGGGGCCGAACATGTTTGAACAACAGCTCCTGCGGAGCGAACACCGGGTGATCGGTCGCATGGACACGCGCCTCTCGGCGTACACCCCAAATACGCTCGCGGAAAGATCCAATTTCGATCCCGCCATGTCACGTTTCACTCCCGCCTTTACCACCGGGTTTAATGAGTTGGTCCAGTCTAAACTCCATTACCGGAACTACCTTCCCTATCGCACGATCACTCCCCGTGTCTTCCCTTGGCATTTTGGAACCGGCGGCATGGGTTATCTGTACGTGACCGATAACCTGCAGCAGGGAATTATCCGCGATCCCGCGATGCAGGTTCTCGTATGCAGCGGCTATTTTGATCTGGCCACACCGTTTTTTGGAACCATTTATTCGATGGATCATCTGCATCTAAGCAAAAAACTTCAGTCGCATATCCATATGGTGTTTTTTCGGGGCGGGCACATGGTGTATCACCCGCACGACATGCTGATCAGGCTCCGCCGCGATGTGTCGCATCTGATCGATTCCGCCCGATAATATTTCTGCGACATCCGAAGGAAAGTATTCCCGGACTTCGCTGTTCCGATAGCGGGGTCCTTTTTTCATGCGCATTTATTGGTTCGATTCGTATGTGAAAATCTCATGCCGAGACCGCGAATCTCCCGATGACACTCAGGCTGATGTGCCGGTTTTAATCGGCTCGGTAATCTGATAGCGCCGGCACATCGAACGCGAAATAATCGCGTCTGCGGCGCCATAGAACGAAGCGAGGAAGGCATGCCTGAACCAACTCCTGAATCCAAACCGGCGGTGCGCCGAAAACCCTTGACTGCGGCAAGCATTCCCCTGACAGATGCCACCGGCTTTGTGAAAGAAAAGCGTTTTGCCAGAGACGCGGAATATCTGCGGGCGGACAGCGTTACCCATGAATCAGATAAGGGTGAAGATCGAGGCCTTCCCTATCATGTCTTCCTGCCTGCCGACAAACGTTACGGCCCGGAGGAATCATTTTCCATGATCCGCTGGGGCGGCAGGGTGATTGTTGCCTCGGAAGATATGGCGGAGTTGCGTGAGTCAGCTGCCCGCTACGTGAAACACGAGGGATTCGTCATCGACCTGCCGCCGACAGAGTTGAAAAAGACTTTTTTCGGACTCCCGATCTTCGGCAAAAAGTACCACTACTTTATCGCCCGGAGGGTCCATCTATTGCGGCCGGGGGAATCTACCGACCGATTTACATACAGTGTGCAGCTCGCCAGCCGCCGAAACGGCAATGAGGTCGAATACGTCGTGGTGAAACAGGTACCGACGGTAGACCGCGTGATGTCGAGACTGCGGCAGAAATTTCCAGATACCCCGATGGATGAACTGCGGCGGCGGGCACTGAAATTTACGGAAAAAATATTTCCCGTCTTCCTGAGCCGCGAGGCGGCCATGCTCAAAATACTTCAGCGGGATCTGCCCAAGCCTTACTGCGACCGTGTGCCGCGGTGTCTCGGTGTTGAACATGATTCCAAGGGATTTGTACGGACGCTTTACATGAACTGGCTCCGCAACGGTGGGCGAATGCTTTCACAACTGGAATTCGCAACTCAGGCGACCGAATTGCTACAGGTCCTTCATGATAAGGTCGGCGTCATCCATCTTGATCTACGGCTGGATAATTTCGTCATTACATCCGATGGCGTCGGCTTCATCGATTTTGGTTCTGCCGTGCGTGTAGGCGAGTCTTTCGGCGATAATACGCTGCTCTCAACCCTCTTTGAGGAAATGATGCGGACCAGCCAGATTCAGCGCATGCTTTACACCATGAGCGAAAAAGGACTGGTGACATCCGATGTCCTTTGTCAGGGTGTGCACAAAGTGGACAAGGCCGTAGATCTGTTCTATCTCGCCTACCAGATGAATACGCCCCACCAGAATCCTGATTTTGTCGGTCTGATTAATTACGATCCGCGAAGTACTGAAGCGCGGCATATCAAGTATCTCACCAGCGAGATATTGCGGCCCGAAGATCGTGCCAACAGCCCGTACAAAACCGCCTCCGATATTCTGCGAGGCCTCGCAAAGGTAAAGCGAGATATCGAGACCGGTGCGGAAGCACTCCAGCCGAGCCCCGCAAAATCCCGCCGCATGGCGGACGAATCGGCCGGTACCCGACGTCCCGCGGTGGCTTCCAAGCCAAGTGTGGCCGCGAGATAACGCAAGTGATTATCAAATGGGGGTAAACGGCGGCAGAATACGCGCGCTCCGTATCCTGCTGATTGAGGTTGATACGGACAAGTTTCACGTATCGGATCATTTTATTCTCAGGCGTTTCTCCGGTATCATGCAATACGTAAAGTCGTTTACGTATCGAGGTCACGACGATGCCGAGATGCCCATCATGCTTCACGCTGATGTCACGTGTGCAGGAACCGCAATATCACTATTGCACCTGCAGCAACTGCTTTGGTAACTGGTCGCCCAAGCCGAATCTGCTACATTGGGTCATGGCCGATCCGACTCCTTCAGAAACATCAGCCGATGAGCCGAGCCTGAAAGACTTGGCGGCGCTCGTCGCGGAATCAGATTCCAAAAAGCCATTTCCATGTCCGGAATGTCGGCAGACGATGCGTATCGGGCGTCTGCATCTGATGATCCCGATAAACGTTCAGGAATGCGTCAAGTGCGGATGTATATGGACGGATGTCGGCAAGCGACCGCTTATCAAAAAATTGTTCCATGCAATGAAAACCAGCACCGATCCCCGAATTGTCTCTCTGCGGGAACGGTGCGCCAGGGTGGAGGCAACCAGCGCCGTGATTGATGCCCAAGCCGCCAAACCGATGCCGCAGACCGGAATGATCAACCCCGGAAGCAACTGGATATCGGGCGGCGGATACAGTGGCGGATCCACGCTGAATAATCTTCTGGATATTCTGATCTGCTGACCACTTGGATTGCCATGCTCCGTCTGCTAGCATAGTAGAGAGTTTTGGAGCTCTTTCCGGATGAGTGACTGGCAGGAAGCAGAACGGCGTATCGAACGGGCCCACGACCTGTATGAACGTGGCAAGTGGGAAGAAGCGCTTTTCGAATTAAAGCGGGCCATCGAAATCAATCCCCACATGGGTGCGTGGTACTTCAATCTGGGCCTCACACTTGACATGATGGAACGCCACGAAGAAGCGCTCGAAGCCTACCATCGGGCATTGGAAATTGATCCGCAGGACATTGAATCACTCACCGCCGCCGGCACCAATTGCAATCGCCTGGAACGCTATCGTGATGCGATCAGTTACTTTGAACGCGTTGAGGCGATCGATCCGAATTATGAATCCAGCTACTGCAATCGAATCGTGGCGTATACCGAACTCGAGGAACATGACAGGGCGGAGGAGATGTTCTACATCGCCCGACAATACAAGGAAAAATGCCCGGTGTGTCTTTACAACATCGGCGTGTCGCTTTACGCCCGAGGCCGCTATGACCGCGCGCTGTGGTGCTGGCAGCAAGTGCTGGAGATTGATGCCGACTATCCGCAGGTGCACGCACGCATTGCCGATGTTTACTGGGCCAAGAGCCAGCACGCGGAAGCACGCCGCCATCTGATGGAAGAACTGCGGTCCGACCCGGGAAATATCGATACATTGCTCGATCTCGGCGAACTGCTGATGGAAATGGGCAATAACGGCCCGGCGGCGGAAAAATTCCGCCAGGTACTGGATCTGGATCCGGAAAATTGCTCCGCTCACTTCCAGCTTGGCGTACTGGCACAGCTTGAGGGGGATTCGCGACTTGCCTTGGACCGGTTCAAATTTGTTCTGAGGCACGATCCGCAATTCGTCGGCGCCCATCTTAAAATGGCGCAGCTCTACCATCGCGCCAAAAATCGGGCTGAAACGCTTTATCACGCCAACTGCGAACTCGCTCAGCCTGAAATCGATGATCACACACTGCTCGAACTCGGCAGTCTGCTGATTGATCTGGGGCAGTTGGAGGCCGCAAAATTGGCCATGCGCCGTGTATTGAAAAATTCAGACACCAATGCCGATGCACACCACGGGCTGGCCGTCGCGTGTCTTATCAGCGGGGATATGGATGCGGGAATCGAAGAGTGCAAACAAACTCTCAAACTCCAGCCGAAGCACGTTCTGGCCATGTCCAATCTGGCGATGGCCTATCTGAATCGGCACGATTACGCCCGTGCCCGCTATTGGCTTGGCGAAGCCTTGGATATTGCCCCGGAAGATCACTATCTGCGGCAGATTTCCAATCGCGTTCGTTATGAATCGCTGCTTTACCAGTTGCGACATTGGCCGTCCGCACTGGCCAACTGGTTGCCGCAAAAGTTAAGACGCTGATGCCCCGATCACCCGCTGCTTCGAGGTGTTCACGCCCCGCGTCCATTTTGCGCCTGTCGGCCCGTGATAAAGGACTAGATTTTGGCAAAGAATCCAACACCCCCACACCGAAACAATGTAATCTCAGGCCGGCAGGGAAAAACGCAATCAGGGCAAGATAAGCTGCGGCAACTTCACGGTGATTTTGGAGCACAGGTTCTTTCCGAGCTGGATGACATCAACCCCGAACTGAAAAAATGGATTATTGAATTCGGCTACGGCACCGTTTACGAAAGTAAAAAGCTGGATGCCCGAACCCGGCAGATCACCACGGTTACCGCCTTGGTATGCCTCGGGCATCTGGGCCGTGAATTTCAATCGCACGTCCGTGCGGCACTGAAACTGGGAATCACCAAAGAAGAAATCGTCGGCATTGCCGAACACTGCGCACTCTATTGCGGCTTTCCCGCGGCACTGGCAGCGACCAACGCCATGAAGGATATCTTCAAACAACTGGGGAAATGACATGCGTCCATCGCCCGTTCCGCACCGTCATACCATTCCGCAGGCCTGCCTTATCCACTACTTATAAAGCCCAAATAATTGCGAATTACATCAAGACTTTTCGCAAACCGGGATATTTTCAGAAATTCACATACAAACATCCTCCGTCGTACGCCATATTTCTAAACTATATCGTCAATTAGACATTTATGGACATATTGGATAATATATGGACACTTTTTCAGGAGATACCGTGAAGTTGACCGTTAGAGATGCTGCGAAGCTGCTGAATGTGTCGGAAAAGAGTATTTACCGGTGGATTAAGGATGGATCCATCCCTGCGTACCAAGTGAGCGATCAGTATCGTTTCAACCGTGCGGAACTTCTGGAGTGGGCCACCTCCCATCGCCTTAACGTCTCGCCCGAAATATTTCAGGAGCCGGAAGGAGGAGACTCCCCGCTCCCCACATTGGCCGACGCCCTCCGCGCCGGCGGCGTGCATTACCGGGTCGGCGGCACCAATCGCGAAGAGGTGCTCCGGGCCGTGGTCGGCATTATGAATCTTCCTGAAGAAGTGGACCGCGAATTTCTGTACCAGGTCCTTCTCGCACGTGAAATGCTCGGCTCTACTGCCGTCGGTGACGGCATAGCCATTCCACATGTCCGAAATCCCGTCGTTTTGCACCTTTCGCGGCCGCTGGTAGCGCTGTGCTTTCTTGAAAAACCGATTGATTTCGGGGCCATGGATCAACGCCCGGTGACAACCCTGTTCACACTGGCAAGCCCGACGGTGCGAGCGCATCTTCATCTTTTGTCCCGCCTGGGCTTTGCCCTGCAGAACGGAAAATTTCGACGTGCCGTATTGGATCAAATTTCACGCGAAGGCCTGTTGGATGCACTGATTCAGGCGGAGGCGGAAATTCCTTCTGCGGCGGTCCCTGTAGCTTCGAATGCAAGGTGATTGGTAAAGATGTTGCCATTGATTGTAATCTTGGGTGCGGCGTTCCTCATTGCCGCCGGCGGCATACCTGGACTGGTGTCTAAGCCGGGTGCGTCGTGGGGACAGTTGTCCGCGACGGCACTCACCTGTGCCGGTGGTATACTGGGCGCTGCAGCCTGTCTGGGCGTACTGCTTTTCTCACATGGTTCAGTACCCGTATTCACTCTGCGGGCGGTGTATCCCAACTGGCCGCTCCATTTCCGTCTTGATCCGCTTTCCGCTTTTTTTGCACTACCGGTCTTTGTCATGGCCTCAGCCGGAGCCATTTATGGCCACGGATATTGGAATGAACGTCGGCATCCACGCACCGGACGCCGGTTGCGTTTTTTTTACGGACTGTTCGTCGCCGGCATGGTGCTGGTAACGGTTGCTGATGACGGTTTGGCGTTCATCATCGCATGGGAAATCATGGCGCTGGCAAGCTTTTTCCTGATTGCCACGGAGGATCAGCATGCAGCGTGTCGGCAGGCGGCTTGGGTTTACTTTGTTGCCACCCATCTTGCCACACTGTTGCTGATGGCATTATTTGCTCTTCTGCACGCCGCCACAGGCAGTTTTCTGCTGGTCGCCGTTCCGGCGGCCGCGGGATGGAAGATTGAAACGGCCATTTTCCTGACGGCTCTGGCCGGCTTCGGGCTCAAGGCGGGCATCATGCCGCTGCATTTCTGGCTGCCCGGGGCACATGCCCAGGCTCCCAGTCATATTTCCGCCCTGCTTTCCGGTGTTCTGCTTAAAATCGGCATCTATGGGTTATTGAGAATCCTGACATTACTGCCGCATCCCCCGGCTTTCTGGGGCGTGATGATTCTGGGTCTCGGGTCCATCAATGCACTGCTGGGCGTCGTCTACGCTCTGGGGCAGCATGATATAAAAAGACTACTGGCGTATAGCAGTATTGAAAATATCGGCATTATTCTCATGGGATTGGGCGTGGCGATGATCGGCGTCGCAACCGATCATCCGGTCTGGGAGGTGCTGGGCATTGCCGGATGCCTTCTGCATGTCTGGAACCATGCTCTCTTCAAATCGCTCCTCTTTTTCTCCGCCGGCTCGGTCATTTCCGCAGCGCGAACGCGACAGATTGATTCGCTGGGCGGACTGGCGCGGCATATGGCTTGGAGCAGCAATCTCTTTCTGGTTGGAGCCATGGCCATCTGCGGGTTACCTCCGCTCAACGGGTTCGTCAGCGAATTGCTCATCTATCTGGGATTATTCCATCCGGTCGCCGGAAAGGATTCGGGTGTCTGGGCATCGATTTCTGCCGACGCCGTCATTCTTGCGGTTGTTGGAAGCTTGGCCGTGGCCTGCTTTGTGAAAGTCTACGGAGTTGTGTTTCTGGGTTCACCCCGCACGGAGCACGCCGCCAAGGTGCATGAGTCTCCACGCAGCATGATGGCACCAATGCTGCTGCTTGCGGGGCTCTGTGGACTCGTAGGCGTGTTTCCTCTGGTGGTGCTTGTCCCGCTGAGCCACGCCGCGGCGGCATGGATGGGCCGTGCTCACGTGCAAGGGATGCTGAGCCGGGCCTTTCCATGGGGGCCGCTCACTGTGCTGAATTTCAGCTTGGTCGCCGTGGCCGTTGCCGTTTTCACGCTCGTCCGAATCTTGAGGCGGTTTGTCCACGTCAGCCGTGCGCCCACATGGGGCTGTGGATATTCAGCCATCGGAAGTCGCATGCAATATACCGGTACATCATTTGCCGGTATTTTGGTGGGCCTCTGGAGCTGGGTGCTGCGACCTCTTGCGCACGGCAAAGCTACCATCGGATTATTCCCCAAGCCGGTCGAGCATGAAACGGAAATTCCCCCTTTTATAACGGACCGGGCAACGCAAAGTCTCTGGCACTACATCCAACTCGGTGCGAGGCCGATTCGGCGTCTGCAGCAGGGGAGCGTGCAGCAATATCTCATTTACATGTTGTTAGCTGTTGTCGTACTGATGGCCTTGATTCCGCTCAGTAATCTCTTCGTCGGGGGACATTGAGATGACCCATTTTACAACCCTGCAACTCATCCTCTCCGTTGCCGTGCACATTCTCCTGCCGTTGTTGCTTGCGCCCCTATTTCCCGGCATCATCAATAAGGTGAAGGCGGCGATGGCCGGCCGGCGAGGCCCCCCTCTCCGGCAACCCTATCTCGATATCATCAAACTCCTGCGCAAAACCCTTGTCATCAGCAATACCACCACATGGATATTCGTTGCCGGGCCGCTGGTTGCGGTGGGAGCGATGCTTGCAACGGAATTACTCATTCCCATCGGCCCGTCACCGGCGCCGATCCATTTCGCCGGCGATGTCATATTATTTGTTTACCTGTTCGCGGCGGCACGCTTCTTTACCACATCTGCGGCGCTGGATACCGGCTCATCCTTTGAAGGAATGGGCGCCGCCCGCGAGGTGTCCTTTGCCGTGGTCTCCGAGGCCGCACTGATTTTCAGTATGCTGATCATGATGCGGTTTTCCGGCGGTCTGAGCCTCAATACCATATTATTGGAACCTTTCAAGCACGGCTCGGCCGGACCGCGACTCATGGCGGCCGCCGGTCTGTTTGTCTTTCTGTTGGCGGAAACATCCCGTGTTCCGATCGATGACCCGGACACACATCTGGAACTGACCATGATCCATGAGGTGATGGTGCTGGATCACAGCGGCCCTTTGCTGGCGGCGGTTCAGTACGCCTCGGCTCTCCGGTTGTTGATTCTGATCAATCTGGTGCTGCTGTTTGTCAGTCCGCTGCACACCGGCATACCCGTGCTCAGTTGGGTGTTGTTTATTCTGGAGGCATCTGCCGCGGCCGTGCTTGTCGGCGTTATTGAATCGGTAATGGCCCGCCTGCCGCTGCGCCATGTGCCCACGCTGCTGGCGGCCGCAGCCGTGCTCAGCGGTCTGGGTTTTGTTCTGGCATTGAGGTAATTGCGATGACATGGCTGGTTGATGCTATTCTGACGACGGTACTGCTGCTGAATCTTTTCCTGCTGAGCGTCAGCCGTATGAAATCGCTCATATCTGCGGCCGCGCTGCAGGGAATCATGCTGAGCATCCTGCCACTGCTGCTTGTGAAGGAGGTGGATCCGCTGATTCTCATCACGGCTCTGGTTACGGCCGGCATCAAGGGGTGGACGATTCCACGAATGCTTGAAAAGGCGCTGCGGGAGGTTCGCATTAAACATGAGGTTGAACCGCTGATCGGATTTATTCCCAGCATGCTGATCGGCGCCGCCGGTACGGCTGCAGCGCTGTTGATGGCGATTCATTCCTCCGGTCTGCATCATCCGAAATCTCTATTGGTTATTCCCGCATCCATGTCCACCATCCTGACCGGATTGCTTCTGCTGACAACGCGATTCAAAGCCCTGACACAGATCATCGGCTATCTGATACTTGAAAACGGCATTTATATTTTCGGCATGCTGCTGCTTGGGGTGGTCCCTTTTCTTGTTGAACTGGGCATCGTGCTGGATTTATTCGTCGGGATTTTTGTGGTCTGCATCATCCTTAACCACATTCATTCCGCGTTTGCTTCGCTCGATACCCGTCGGCTTACTTCACTGAGGGAATAGACTTCATGCTGCTTGCTGTCATCATATTGCTCCCATTTCTATCTGCTGTGCCTGCGGCCGGCGTCCGTTCGGACCGCGCACGGCCGTGGATTGTGTTTGCAGCATCCGCGGTGCATTTGGTTCTCACCGCGGCGATTCTGGTCGCCCCTCCGGCAGCCATCTGCGACGGCTGGATCGGAATTGATCCGCCCGGAGAGCTGGTTCTGCTGCTGACCAGCATTCTGTTCTTCATCTGTACGCTCTATGGAATCGGATATCTGCGCCAATGGCCGGGGCGATTCAATCGCGTGCTGGCACCATGTCTGCTCGGCTTTCTGGGCGGTGCCACACTGCTGACCTGTTCTCAGCAACTGGGGCTCATCTGGATTGCCATGGAGACCACCGCGCTATGTACCGCCCCCATGATTTATTTCCGTCGCACCCCGGAAAGTATTGAGGCAACGTGGAAATATCTGCTCATCTGCTCGGTCGGTATCGCACTGGCCTTGCTTGGATCATTATTTCTCGTCTATGCATTTGTCGTTCATCATCACACGCCCGGCCTGCTTTTTTCGCAGCTTTTCGCCCACGCCCGGGAGGCGGATCGAGTCTGGCTGAAAATGGCATTTGTACTTCTGCTCATAGGGTACGGAACCAAAATGGGTCTGGCGCCCATGCACACCTGGAAGCCGGATGCCTATGGTGAGGTGCCGGGCATCGTGGGTGCTCTGCTCGCCGGTGTCCTTACGAGTTGCGCCTTTCTCGCCATCCTGCGGATCATGCGTGTGTGTGTGGCGGCCGGCATGCGTGCCTACACCGGCCATTTGCTTATTGGAATAGGTATTTTTTCAATGGCGGTGGCGGCGGTGTTTCTGATGGGGCAGAAAGATTTCAAACGAATGTTGGCCTATTCCAGTATCGAACAGATGGGCATTCTGGCGCTGGGGGCCGGGATCGGCGGGCCCGCGCTCTATGGGGCTCTGCTGCAGATGATTAATAATGGACTTACCAAGGGAATGCTCTTTCTATCCGCGGGGAATATTCATCGCGCTTATGGGAGTAAATCATCGGATGATGTTCACGGTGCATTCCGCCGCCTGCCTGTTTCTGGAGCGCTCTTCATGCTTGGATTTCTGGCCATCACCGGGTCGCCCCCTTTTGGGCCGTTCGTCGGCATATTCACCATCCTGAAATCGGCATTTGTTGATCATCTGTTCTTATTGGGCGCTGCATTTCTCAGCCTGTTGCTGCTGGTATTTCTGGGAATGGGGCGCACGGTTCTGGCTGTTACCCTGGGTCGGCCGCGCCCCGGGCACCTGTATCGCACCCAATTCCGGGATAGTTTTTTGTCGGTGGTACCCCCGCTCATGTTGCTGGGTCTGATCCTGCTGCTCGGACTCCACGTGCCCGCCCCATTGGTTAAACTCCTGCATCAGGCTCAGCGATACATCGAGGTATCTCCATGAACACCTCCACCTACCGTGAAACGATGCCAAGCATGACCAGCGGCAACGCCGTGCAGCGGGTAGATATTCCCGTGAACCCACTCTCCGTGTTTCAGGATACGATCGCCGGCGCTGTCGCCGGAGAAAATTGCCGGGTGGTAACGCACTTCGGACTCCCCGATCCGGCAAACCATGATTTAATACTGTTGTATACGGTTTTGGCGCACGATCATTCCGGGCGGCTTCACATAGCTGCTGCGGCGGCCCCTCGGAGCGGCTATCCGTCACTTACCCCACGCTGCCCTCAGATGCATTTATTCGAGCGACAGATCGCAGAAAATCTGGGCGTTCCGCTGTATGGCCACCCGTGGCTCAAGCCGGTGGCGTTTCCGGGAGGCATCAGGCACAAAACCGCGTCACATCCCGAGGCAATTCGAGCGGCTGATCCCATCGGCCTCATGAACTTTTATCACATCGACGGCGGGCAGGTGCATGAGGTGGCTGTCGGACCGATTCATGCCGGTGTGATCGAGCCGGGCCACTTTCGATTCCAGTGCGACGGCGAAACCATCCTGCACCTGGAGATATCGTTAGGATATCAGCATCGTGGGGTGCAGCGGGCGCTGAAAGGTGGGCCGAATAAACGCTCCTGGCATTATGCCGAAACACTCTGCGGTGATTCAACCATCGCTCACGGATGCGCCTATGCCCAGAATGTCGAGGCCCTGGCGTCGTGCCGGGTGAGCCCGCGGGCAGCCGCCATTCGAGGCATCGCCTTGGAGCTTGAGCGGATCGCCAACCATGTCGGCGACCTGGGCGGCCTGGCCAAAGACGCCGCATTTCTTCCGACGGCATCATTCTGCGGCCGCATTCGCGGCGATTTTCTCAATATGACGGCGCTGATCTGCGGCAACCGATTCGGTCGGGGATTAGTGAAAGCCGGCGGAATCGGCTTTGATATCGATGATCAACTCAGAGCTGAGCTGCTCCGAAAACTTGCGGATGCACAGCAAGACCTCGTGCCTACCGTTGATTTGTTATGGAGCACCCCTTCCGTCACCGCCCGGTTTGAACACACGGGTATTCTGCCGCGGGCAACGGCCATCGAACTCGGCGTGGTCGGTGTGGCGGCCCGGGCCTGCAGTATCGATATGGACAGCCGCCGCGATCACCCCAGCGGAATCTATCGCTTTACTCATTTGCCGGTGGTGACTGCCCAGGGCGGCGATGTGCTGGCAAGGGCGTATGTTCGCGGGATGGAGATTCAACACTCGATTGCTTTTGTGCGCGAGCAACTGCAATCTCTGCCCACGGGCGAACATTTTACCCCGCCCGCCCCCCTGCAGCCCGGCATGTTTGCCGTAAGCCTGCAGGAATCGTGGCGTGGCGAACTTTGCCACGTGGTATTGACCGATGCCGCCGGCCGCTTTGAACACTACAACATTACCGATCCGTCGATCCATAACTGGTTCGGTCTGGCCATGGCGATGCGTGGCGGGCAGATATCAGACTTTCCAATCTGTAATAAAAGTTTCGGCTTATCGTATTGCGGGTGTGATTTATGATCCATCGCTTATCCGTCAGACGCCAGTCGCGGAAGGTTGATTCGGGAGTTGTAGATGTTTGAACAGATTAAGACTCGACTGCAGCAGGGGTATCGCACGATGGCGTTTCCCGACGGGCCGCCTCCCGAATTGCCGGGCCGATTCCGCGGACGCCCCATATTCGACTCTGCCCGATGTCCGGATGGGTGTGACGAATGCGTGCGGGCCTGCCCGACCGATGCGATTTGCATTGAATCCGGGCGTATCCGTGTCAACCTCGGCCGATGCCTTTTCTGCACCGATTGCGCCGACGCCTGCCCGCATGGAGCAGTCCGCTATTCGCAGGATTATCGCCTTGCCGTGCGCGGTGCGAATGATCTGACCGTCCGCGAAGGGGACGAACTAAAACTTGCAGCCGCACTGAATGAAAAAACGCGGAAGATTTTCGGCCGGAGCCTGCATCTGAGGCAGGTCTCTGCGGGTGGATGCAACGGATGCGAATCCGATCTGAATGTGCTCACGACGATCGGCTGGGATTTGTCGCGGTTTGGGATTTCGTTTGTCGCCTCGCCCCGGCACGCCGACGGTTTAATTGTCACCGGCCCGGTCACCGTAAACATGAAGGATGCACTGCTTGCGGCCTATCACGCCATGCCCGCACCGAAAATTGTCATCGCCGTCGGCGCCTGCGCCTGCTCCGGCGGGCCGTATGTGGATCATCCGGAAACTCATAACGGCATTGGGGATTTATTGCCGGTGGACCTTTACATCCCCGGCTGCCCACCGCATCCGCTCACCATTCTGGACGGTCTGCTGCGATTGCTCGGTCGGATTGAAAATCGGTGACAGCGGCGTGCGGAGGGAGATCGCGGATGCTGGAATCAGCGGGGATGACCAAGCGAATTAACCTTGCGCCGACCCCAGATCGGAATCAACGCGTGTGATGGAGCCATTTAAGCCAAGGCCCGGTTCGCATCGGCAATTTCTGGCCGGTCTGTTTTTGCAGCACATTCCATGCCGTCTGGGCCACGCCGACATTTGCATCATCCAATACATAAATCAGAGCGCGATGCACCCGATAGGTGTTG
Organism: Phycisphaerae bacterium; assembly: GCA_049965755.1. Taxonomy (GTDB): domain Bacteria; phylum Planctomycetota; class Phycisphaerae; order WQYP01; family WQYP01; genus JAJZGD01. The sequence continues at coordinate 19,065 of JBMFVY010000021.1, forward strand.
TAATGGCTCAGGGCCAGCGCTGCATCAATACGCACCTGAGAATTGGACTTGGATTGCAGATCAGTAATCAGCGGGCCGATTAAAATCGGGTTGTTGATTTCCGCGGCCGCAATCGCCGCGCTCATCCGCACAAATACTGATGGGTCCGCCAACCCCGCAGCGAGCGTGGGAGCCAACTTCGGATCATGGGATGTGCCAATCGCCATCATCGCCTGCCCGCGTACCAGCGGCGATGGAGCCTGGGCGGCGATCTGATACGCCTCAAGATACGCGGGATCATGGCCATAGGGTTGCTTGGCCAGCCAAGCGATGGCTTCCCGCTGCAGATCGGGCGTGGCGTTATCGAACATGCGGGCGGCTTCTTTGAGCGGCGTTTTCTGGCTTCCGTGGCCGCCGGATAAGCGCCGCAAAAGACCATTCATAAACACATTGAAATCGTGCGGCGTGCTGGGGCCCGACGAGCACCCCGCCAGCAGACTGCATACGGTTACTGCGGCCACCCACTTCATCGTGCCGATGCGGGGTATCTTATTTCGACATCTTTGAATCATCTGATTTCCGTTGTGAGTGTTTCAATACTTTCCGGATCAACCCAAACCGGCTGGCCGACCGGTCGGCCAAGGAATCGCGATGCGATGGTTTCAAATCGCTGCCCCTGATCCGTCACATAGCACGAAAGCCTGCCCCCCGTGCCGCCACGCAACAGCCCCATCGATTCCAATTGCGTTCGCACCACCGCCGCCGTTTCACCGGCTGAATCGATCAAAATCGTATCGGGACTCACCGCCGCTGCAACTGCATCGGCCAATATCGGATAGTGGGTACAGCCGAGGATCAGCGCCGCCGGGGCAATCTGCCGCAGCGGATCGAGATATTCATCAAGCACCAATTTCACCAACGGCGAATCCGCCCCTCGCCCTTCCTCAATCAGCGGCACCAGCAGCGGACAGGCACGGGCCGCAACATGCACGCAAGCATCCAGCCGACTGATGGCCATCTGATAGGCCCGGCTGGCGACGGTCGCCTCGGTGGCGATCAAGCCCACCGCACACTTCCCTCGCGGAATTTTTTCCCGGGTGATGCGAATCGCGGCCGCCGCCCCGGGTTCCAGCACGCCGATGATCGGGGTACTGAATTCCGCCAGCAGTTCGGGCATGGCGGTGGCACTGACGGTGTTGCACGCCACCACGATGATTTTCGGATTGAGCCGTGTTAAAAATCGCAGACATTGGGATGCAAATTGGGCGACGGTGCGGGCAGATTTATTTCCGTAGGGGACGCGGGCCGTATCGCCGAAATAGGCGATCGATTCGCCGGGAAGAAGGTGTTGGATGGCCCGCACAACGGTGAGCCCCCCAAGCCCGGAATCGTAGACGGCAATGGGTGCGTCGATGTGGAAATCGTGCAATGGTCGGCCCGGCAAATATCACCCCTTCACAAACCGCCATCGCGGTTCGGAGCATCTTAGCATTTTTCGGGCAAAGCATATAGATCGTTGGCATCGGCGGCGGCGTGAGCCGAGGGCAAACGACCACGGGCCGCAACCACCGTGCGAAAAATGTTGGCACGGCCGCCGGTCGCGGCTTTATGTAAAACATGGGCAGAGCCGTGGATTCTCACTGCGGTGGACCGCGGGCCGATTACCGGTCCGGTACGGAACGCGGCTGGAGCCCGACCTTTTTGGCCAAGGCACGCGGCGTTGCCGTCTTGGTAGCGGCCATCATCGCCAGCAGTAAACGCCCCGCAGCTTCGGCATCTGCGCCGGCATGATGATGATTGCCCCGATGGCCGATGTGGGCACAGAGCGCATCGAGAGTATGGCGTGCTAACTCCGGCCAAACCCGGCGGGCGAGTGCCAGCGTGCACAAACAATCAAACGGTGGAACGGCCAAGTTGAACAGTCGGGCCGTAGCCAGAAGTTTGCGCAGATCGAAAGCGGCGTTATGCGCAATGACCAGATCGGCCGAAGCCAACTGAGGAAATAATAGTTCAGCGACGCCGGGGAAATAGGGTGAGTTCTGCACATCGGCACGCCCGATGCCGTGGATACTTTGCGTCCAATCGGGAGAGAACCAATCAAAATCCCTTGGCGGCCGGATCAGCCAATGCTGCAAACCCACGAGCCTGCCATCGGAAAATATGGCCATAGCTGCGGCGCAGATGCTTTCATCAGATTGGTTGGCGGTCTCAAAATCAATGGCTACAAATTTCATCATTCACCCCCGTCCGAAACCGAAATTGCCCGATTTACCCAGGCGCTTGGCCCGACTTTCCGTTTCCAAAGCAGTGAGCAGATCATCGTGAGTGGCGTTGTGCCCCTCGCCCAGATAGGACATCGCCCGGCGCACGGTGTAAAAATCGCCGGGGGCCAGATCGGCAATCTGATTCAGGCGGCGCTGCCGATCGCCATCCAACGGCTCCGGGCAGATTTCCGCCAGCAAACGCCGATAAAATTCTCCCTTTCCAGCCGCATCCAGATAATCAAATTGCAGCTTGAAGGTGAAACGGCGAATGGTGGCGGCATCGAGCATTTCAACTGAATTGGTAGCACAAACCAGGATGCCGACAAATTGATCCATGGCGGATAGCAATTCATTAACCTGCGTTACTTCCCAGCTTCGGTCTGAAAGGGAGCGGGATCGAAACAGGCCGTCGGCCTCATCGAGAAAGAGAATGGCCTTATCAGCGGCGGCGGCGCGAAATACCCGGCGGATGTTCTGTTCCGTGCCGCCGACATATCGGCTCAGCAGATCGCCGGGCATGACGGTGCGAATATGGCAATCCAGTTCGCGCGAGAGAAATTTGACGAATTCCGTTTTGCCTGTTCCCGGCGGGCCGGAGAGGAGCACGGCCAAATGCGCAGGGCCGGGGATACGCCTATCGGTCGGCGACTCAACCACCTGTCGCTGAATGAACTGCCGTGCCGCCTGCAAAAGACGCTCCGGCCCAATCGGCCCACGGATATTAAGGCCGGAAAGCGAGTAATCATTCGCCGCTATCGACGCATTTTCATTGGGATCAATACCCATTAATTCGCAGTGTGGCCGAAGCAGATGCTCAAGGGAATCCATGGCAGTGGGCGCCACCGCCGGATCGCGTGCCAATCGGCTGAAATTGCGAAGTGCCAGATCAATCCCGCCGGCGCTGATGGGGAATCGTCGCGCAAGGCTCTCAATCATTTCATCACTGATGGTTTCCGCCAGTCCATATCGCAGACGCAGATTTTTCCACACCTGTTGACGTTTCTGTTGCGAGAGGGGCGCAAATTCAATGGAGTAATCAAATCGGCGGCGGGACGAGGGGGCCAGATGATACGGTTGATTGTTGGTGATCCAGATACACGGCGTCTTGAGTTGATCCAGGATGATATTGAGTGTCTCTTTTTTGTCGGTTCGCCCGTTAGGCTCGACTGCGGAAACATCTCCGGATGGACCTCCCGCGCTATCAAGCATATCATCGGCCTCATCAATCAGGATCAGGCTACGGTCGTGATTCGCCTGGCCATCGCAAATACGCAGCGCGGCAAAGCGGGGCCAGATGTTGATCGGATCGCTGTCAAATTCCTCCGCCCCGCGAATGCGATAAAGTTCATAGCCAAGTTCGGCAGCCAGCGAAAGAGCAAAGGATGTTTTGCCGGTGCCGGGGGCGCCGTAAAGCAGAATATTCAATCCGCGATTTGGATCACGGTTGCAAATGAGCCGTTTGAGCCATTCGCCGTGCTCTTCGGTAAGGTTGCCATGCATCGGCCACGGCAGGGCCGGCTCGTGGCAGCGGACAAAATATTTCGATGCCAGCGGATCTTCCGAGAGACCAATCAGGAACGGCTCCAATTCGGATCGGAAGTCGAGGTCAGAATCAAGACACCCCAGCGAACGGAGCTTGGCGTTTTCAAGGAGATACTTTGCAGCCACGGCCTGCGGAAGGGCGAGAATTCGTGCAATTACGCAGATTCGCTGAAATGCCCTGCGGGCGGCGCGCATGCGCCCGAGGGAACTCCAATCCCACACATCAGCGTAGCGGACATAGGCGAGGAGCAGCATATCCAACTCGACATCCGTAAGCCCAAGGAGACGCGATAACTCTTCAAAGCGTCGGCGTATGACGTCCTGATCCTTTGTTTCTGCCGCGGTCCGGTCCCACTGTTCGCGATGATTGGCCAGGGCGGCAAGAAGAGCCTTTTTTATGGCCGCATGCGTGCGGGAATGGCTCCAGAGATCCGCGAGCACGTGAGATGCCACGTCTTCATGAGATTCCTCCAGCATGCCTTTGGTTATGCCGCGCAGCCCATCAAAGGAGCAGGATCGCCGCGCGAGGTCGAGTGCGTTATTTTTGCCGAGGATATGAACGATAAAATGAAAGAAATCATTATCTTCCAATGTACCTTTTTCGGATTCCAGAAATGTCGCAACGAACTTAAGCGTTTTGGCACAGAGGTAAGGATTTTCCCGAACCTGGGTAAAACTCATGGATGGTGAGGCGTCTCCACCACAGGTGACGACAGATGGCGATTGAGTTGCGGCGACCGTGGATTGGGTCTGATCATTCATTGTGAAGCTCCTTTCTGCATCCCGGCCCATTGCCGGAGGGCACAGCCCCGGCTGCGTCAAATTGTTAACGCGTATGTAGTACCAGATGATGCGGACAGATGTTGTCCTATGTGTTTTGCCGCTGACGGCAGGCCTGTGACGGATTCCGCCAAGCGTGTCCGCGGCCCAAACCACTGGCGAATTCGCCGACCTGCAGAAAGGGCTGCGGGAATACGCAAAGGGAGATTTGGGGCGGGTTCGCGGATACGACACACTTCCGATGGGATAAACCCATCGGCTCGCTCCTCCGCATAAGCATCAGCAAGTGGGCAGCGCCGGGACGATGGCAGATTATTTTTCTTACGGCAGGATTTCCGCATCCCCCTGAAAAGACGCCGTCCATTGCAGCAGCTCTGCCAGATGCAAAACCTGACCGGAAAGAACCACCTCATTGGGGCCGTTGCGCTGGCATGTGAAACCATCCGGCCAGACATACTCCTCCGCGGTGCTGGCGGCATAGCCGGTTAATCGGACACGCACATGCTGTGGCTTGCCGCCGACCATGATGCCCAAGCTGTTTTTGAAATATGTCGCGGCGCTGAAGGGTTTGACGGTGTACAGGTCTTCGGAGACCTTTAACTCTCGAATCCGCGCCAACTTAAAAATCGGCCAATGTTTGGTGAAATGGTCATACCCGACTGCATACCAGATGCCTTGAACGTTGCGCAGGTAATAGGGGTCAAAGCGGCGCCGGGTATTTTCATCCCGGCCAGGCACATGGTAGACCATATCCACCGAATATCGATCAAGAATCGCCAAGCAAAGAGGTTCCAACCATTCCATACCTTTGGATAGAATCGGGGCCGGGACGAATTCAATCTGCCCCTGAGCCCGTCGGACGGCGTTGCAACGGCTGAGCGGTAATGCATCGAGCAATTTCGCCAGCAACATATCCAGACGCTCAGACATCAGCGTGGGCAAAACCGGTCTGACGGCTTGGATGGCCGTCGCCAACACCTGCAGTTCAGCCTCATCCAGAGAAATATTCGGCATATGCCAATCATCATGTTGCAATTTGTAGGTTTGCAGCAAACGGTCGTAGACGATCGGGGCACCGAGTTCGTCGCGCATCACTTCAATCGTGCGGCGCAGGGTTCGCTCGTTGATATCGTAGCGGAGGCCTTTGAGCAGTGTTTCTTTCGTGCATGGGCGCCCGGTGCGTTTTTGTTCCCGCAACTGGCGATCAATCTCGAGGATTTTCCACAACTGCGATCGCATTTTGCTATACAGTTTTCTGGCCATGGTGATTTTTTATCCTCCCCATTTGCCTGCTGGTATGTGACAGCTGATAAGGACACCGCCCGCAAATATCGTGATCCTCCAGCCGACGGTCGGCGCCCTGTCATATTGAGCTTTAATGAGTGTACGGCGCCGGGGCGGTAGCCGCAAATTTTTATGCCAACGGGAATTACCAAGCATATCCATTATGGCATCACTCGTACGCGGCCAAAGTGCTTGGCTCATAGGTGTTTTCTTTTTCTCTCTGGCTCACGGCGGTCATTTTGCATGGGTGGGGCACGCCGCTATTACCCGAATTAATCACAATAAACTTTATTTTGGAATTGGTTTTTTCTCGAGGCGGGAATATACTTTACCAGTATGTTGAATCAATGCTGAATTTGACGGCTTAAAAGGTCTAAATCCATTATTATACAAATCATACTTTTTTCAGTCAATTGGAGCCGAGGAGAATGAGATTTCACAATGGTTCAGCCCCCTATCGACTTTCAAGACCGATCGTGACCGGTTTTATCATCCTTTTTGCAGGGCTGTGCTTATCTGATGCTTCATGTGCCGCTCCAAACCATTACGGTCATCGACACGCCGTGGTTCCCGTCGCCGGACCCGATACATGGGGAGCCGTCGATGGGCTCGGACGCGTGCTGCCGGATTACCGCCAGGTAGGGCCGCCCAAACCTGATAAGACGGTCGGAATATTCTATTTCACGCATAGTAATCGTCCGGGTCAACGCATATGGGACAACGCGGCCATTCTTGCAAAGAACCCAAACGTGGTCGTGGGACCGCTCTATTCCCCTCACTGGTGGGGCGAGCCATTATTCGGCTTCTACATCGATTCGGACCCATTTGTATTGCGTGAACACGCCGTTATGCTCGGCGATGCTGGGATCAATACGATCATATTGGATAACACCTATGGAGTGACTTTTCTAAAGGTGGACAAAAAGCTATTTAAAATATGGTTACATATGAAGGCGTTGGGCAATCCGGTACCGGATTTTGTCTGTTTCGCAGGCAGGGGTGCGGCACGCAGTGCGGGGCATTTCATCTTTCATGGGGGCAAGGGCGCCTGGACTGCAGACTACCAAAACATTTATAAGACCGGATTGGCCAAAAAACTGTGGTTTTATTGGGATGGTAAGCCGCTGATGCTCATTTACGGCAATATTCATAAATTACCCGCCGCTATCCGGCATTTCTTTACCCTACGATATTGCTGGGAACATACCGGGGGGAAGAACAGATGGAGTTGGAATAACACGCCGCGGAGGGCTGAGACTGCGCATAAGTTCAATTGGCTTTACGGTTGGCATATGAATCCGCATGTTCCAGAAGAAATGCCGGTGGCCGCCGCTGGCTGGGCCACCGGCAGTACAGGGCGAAGCTCGTATAACGGTGTTGAACCCGCTCCAAGTCGGGAACACCCCGGGCGCGGTATCTGTTTTGCGGAACAATGGCAGCACGCTCTCCGTATTGATCCCGCCTTTATTTTTATTACGGGTTGGAATGAGTGGACCTGTGGTTGCAGGCGTGCGTCGAGCAAAAACTATTTTGCAGGCCGCTGGGTCTCCAAGGGCCAACCGGTGTTTGTAGATGAATACAGCCCCGAATTCAGCCGGGATATCGAACCTATGAAGGAGGATAAAGGGGGTCTTTATGGAGGGTTTGGCGATAACTATTATTATCAGATGGTTGCCAATATACGTCGCTATAAGGGTGTCCATCGCCTGCCTTGCGTCCATCCTGCGGTGATTCATATCCGCGGCCCATTTTCCCAATGGAGTAACATCGGCCCCCTGTTTATCAATAACGTAGGTCTGGCGGTACACCGCAATTCGCCCGGCTGGGGAAATAGACACTATATCAACAATACTGGCCGCAATGACATTGTGGCGAGTAAATTTACATATGATTCATCCAATATCTATCTTTGGGTTAAAACCCATAAACCTCTTACATCCTGGCGGAATAAATCCTGGATGCTTCTGTTTTTAGATATTCCCCATCTGGGCATCGGTAAATGGATGGGTTTTAACTATGTGGTCGACCGGCAGGTTCTCAACGATCATACTTCAACAGTCGAGAGAAATGTCGACGGCAAATACCTGTGGACATCTGCGGGAAAGGCTCGTATCCGCGTCAAGGGCAACCAAATGCAAATGGCGATTCCACGATCCGTATTGGATATCAGAGGTTTCATGCCTGCGGAGATCAACTTCAAATGGGCGGACAACATCAGGCAGAACGGAAAGTGGACTGATTTTTATCTCAACGGTGACTGCGCCCCTCCATTCCGGTTTTATTACCGGGCAAAAATTCGAGAGTAATGGTGTGTCTTTTTTAATTGACTCTGACGGCCTGGCTGGCAGGGACAATCACATTCTGCGTTGAAGTGATTTATAGTATGCGTTTCGGCCTGGGAGGGCCCCGACCTCACTTCGCCATGAACTGACGGATGCCCAGTGGCAATGTATTAAATCTTTGCTTCCCCGAAATATCTGCGATCCGGGATGTAGAGTTGCGGATAATCGTTTGTTGGTTCATGCTGTGTTTTACGTACTCAAAACCGGGATTCCCTGGGCTAATCCACCGGAACGAATCGGCAAAAACAATACGGTTTGGAAACGTTACGAACGCTGGTATGCTGCGAGTGTGTGGAACTCAAGCCCGGGGGGAGTCGAATTGCCGGTCTGCACGGATGCAAAACTCGGTGGCCCGGAAATACTCGGCATCGTGGCGGTGCCGGTGAATGTTTCGTAACCGTTCACCGACCGATGGGATAACCCAATAGGACAGGGCCAACTCCTGAATCGATCATTGACGGTCGATCTGTAGAATTCCACAGCACTGTTGATGATTTCAGATGCCGAAGAGCGGTCAATATTCCATCTCACTAAAAATCTTCCCGAGTCAAGCCGGTTCCATCCATGAGGTGAAAATATTTTTCGCGCCAAATGGTACTTCGTCGATATATTTGCGTTTCATCGAGGACGATAACTTGTCCTACACTTAAACTGCTTATAAGCTTCGCCGACTGGAATATGGTAGGCGGTGTGGCTGCTTTTTTCTGGAGAATTATGTCAAAGAGACCTAATTTATTATTTGTTTTTGCCGATCAGATGCGCGGTATGGATATGTGCTGTGCCGGTAATCGGCAGGTGCACACGCCTAACATGGACCGATTGGCGGGGCAAGGTTTACGTCTGACCAACGCTATTGCCACCTCACCGGTCTGCGGACCAAACCGTGGGATTCTTTTCACCGCCAGTTATCCCACAACGACAGCGGTCATGGCAAATGACATCCCATTACCCGAAGACCGCGTCACATTGGGTTCTACGGCTCGTGCACAGGGTTACCAAACGGGATACATTGGAAAGTGGCATTTAGATGGAATGCCCCGTAATAAATTCACGCCTCCGGGGCCGCGCCGATTTGGGTGGGATTTCTGGGCGGCGTACAACTGTTCCCATGATTATTTTCATCCTCGCTATTACCGGGATGATCCAAAGGTGATTGAACCGGGCGGATATGAGCCGACGGTTCAGACCGATCTGGCTATCGAATTCCTACAGCAACGGGCCGGGGCACCGGATCCGTTTTGTCTGGTGCTGTCCTGGGGACCACCGCACGATCCCTACGACCAGGTTCCTTCTATGTACCGTGATCAATATGATCCGGCCAAAATTCTGCTGCGCCCCAATGTGCAGCCCGATTCAAATAACCCTTTGGCAAAAGGTCTGGAGTGTCGCCGAGTCACTGCCGATTACTACGCGGCCATTACCGCGCTGGATCATGAGCTGGGCCGCTTATTGGATACGTTGGATAAGCTTGGCATTGCGGATGACACGCTGGTTGTCTTCACGTCCGATCATGGAGATATGCTCTGGTCCCATGGCCTGATGAAAAAGCAGACCCCTTATGAGGAATCCATTCTGGTACCGTTTATAGCCCGCTTTCCGGGTCGGATACCCGCAGGGGAAATCCGCAGTTTGCCCATGGGGACGGTTGATGTTGCACCGACGTTAGCCGGTTGGTTGGGCTGGACGATACCCCCCCAATGGGAAGGCCACGACCTTTCAACCGCGCTATTTGAAGATAGTGACATTGAATCGGTCTTTATCGCCAATCATGGTTGTTACGATGAAGCTGTCATACAGCACGTTGCCGAATGGCGTGGCGTTCGCACCCGGCGCTACACTTATGCAGAAACAGTGGGCCGCCGACCATGGCTGCTTTTTGATAATCAGACCGATCCTTTTCAGTTGCAAAATCTTGTCGCTGATGATCGACACTCCGTAATTCAGGCGCGACTGCGAACCATGCTGGATCAATGGCTCAAGCGGACGGGTGATCCATTTTTGCCTACAGAAGATATGATGAGGCACTATGGCATGCTGGACCTTTGGAAAAAACGCGAGATTGAGATGCATCCACCTGGATCCATGGTACAACCAGCAACTGAATTCCCACCGCGATAAAATGCCATAAACAGCGTCCGGCCGGAGTTTATCATTGAGTTTTTCATCATCGCCTAATGCCTATCTGGCGGTCATGTTGCAGTGGATCGGCGGATTAGGTTCCGCGAGTTTCTACCTGCCGTTTTCACATGTACGCCGCTGGTCATGGGAGACGTATTGGCTCGTGGGAGGATGGGTCAGTTGGATCGCCGCACCCTTTATATTTGCTTATCTGCTGGTACCCGATTTCATGCAGATTTTTCAGCAGGTCAGCGGTCACACTCTTTTCTGGACCTACTTTTTTGGCGTACTCTGGGGACTGGGGTCGCTGACTTTCGGTCTGACCTTGCGCTATCTGGGGATCGGTCTTGGGATGGCCGTGGCACTGAGCTATACGGCCGCATTCGGAACCATGATACCCCCTCTTTTTGCGGGTAAATTGCCGGAACTTTTTACCCACATGTGGGGATGGGTGACGATGTTGGGTGTACTCGTTTGCCTTGGGGGTATCTTTTTAAGTGGCGCCGCCGGACGAGCTAAAGAAAAAGAACTGTCCGAGGAAAAGCGAACCGCTGTAGTGCGCGAGTTTAATTTTCGGAAAGGCATTCTGGTAGCAACCTTTTCAGGCGTCATGAGCTCATGTATCAACTTCGGCTATACCGGCCTGCGTGGATTCAATGCGGTGCATGGACAAAATCCAATAACCTCAGCCGCCGCAGCTCTGCTGATGCAACACGGTGGTCCGAAATGGGCAGATGGCTTACCCACATTGATCATTGTGCTGGCCGGCGGCTTTACTACCAACTTGATTGGATGCGTGATCTTAAACCTTAAGAACAAGTCCGGACGGGAATACATTGCAACCTCCTCTAATATCCGCGCAAAAAACGACCGGTCAGTGGCTCAATTACCGGGCGATTTAAAAAATGGTAAGCCTGAGCCGAAAACGGAAGCCGGCCATTTCCCGGGATTTGCCACATCGGCACAACCGGTGAGTGTTCCCCTTTTGAACAATTACATCTTCTCGGCCCTTGCGGGCACCATCTGGTACCTGCAGTTTTTCTTCTTTACAGCAGGGCAGACTTTCATGCCGCCAACTTTGGCTTTTTCCGGCTGGACGCTGCACATGGCCAGCGTCATACTTTTCGCAACACTGTGGGGACTGGTTCGCCATGAGTGGAAAGGAACAAGTAAAAAGGCACATTTGATGATTGCCGGCGGCGTTGTGCTACTGCTGGTCTCCACGCTTATCATTGGTGTAGTTGCCAACCTGATGAAACATTAAAGGACGGAAAATGAGGTTTGGCGTTAGCGCAGCCGGTCGTGTAAGATTTTTAATCGCTCGCAGTTCGCCGGATATTTGCGGCGGCTCGTGTGCGGAGCATTGATTTCTAATTCAAGGAGCCGATCGTTGCGATTAAAAAACGTATTCCTTTACTTAAGCGATTCAAACGTACGCAACGAGCCTGACGCTCCGGCAGCCATTTGTCATGGTGTAACCGAACCGGCCGTTCGAGATCGGGTGTTTCAACCCTGCATCAAGTTGTTCCTCGAAATATTGGGACTGATCAGCATGGTCATGCAGGCGGGTTGCAGTACGGCAGCGTCGGGCGGCGGTGGATCAGCTGTACCGGTGACGGTCACGCCGGTGCATTTGCAGGTTCAGTGGAGCCATGATCCATTGGCCATTAATTCAGTCCACCCGGTTTTAAGCTGGATGCTACCGTGGCCGGGCCACGGGCAGCGTCAAACGGCCTATCAGATATTGGTGGCGTCATCACGGAAGTTATTGGCGAATAATATTGGAAATGTATGGAACTCACATAAAGTATCAAGCAGTCGATGCTTCGGAATTCAGTATGCAGGCAAAGCGCTTACCGATCAGGAGCAGTGCTTTTGGAAGCTTCGCGTCTGGAACCAAAACGGCACTCGCAGTCGCTGGAGTCGGATTGCCGTCTGGCGGGAGGGGCTCCTGCAACCGGCGGATTGGCATGGTGCCCAATGGATAGGGTGGCCGAGCCACTACCCCACGGGTTTGCGGCACCCGATGCCAGCAACTTACCTACGTGATCATTTTTCAATCAATAAACAGATCAAATCCGCGGTGGTGTATATGTGCGGACTGGGGCTATCCCGACTCTATATCAACGGCAAGGCGGCCAATCATGATCAACTCTCGCCGCCATTAAGTTGGTATCCCAAGCGGTGCTATTATGTCGCAACCAACGTAACGTCACTGCTCAAGGTCGGGCGCAATGCCCTTGGTGTTGCGCTTGGCAACGGTCGCCTTTACGGCATCAAAGCATTTAATCCTTACAGAATTCACATCTCGCCGCGGATGATTCTGATTTTAGACATTACCTACGCCGACGGAACCACGACCCGTATTGTAAGCAACCGCGATTGGAAGATGACAATTTTCGGTCCTATCCGAATGAACAATGAATACAACGGGGAGTTGTACAACGCCAATTTCTCCATACCGGGGTGGAGCCGGCCGAACTATAAACCGATGGGGTGGCGTAAGGCTGTCGTGCTCACGTCTCCCGGCGGCCGCTTGACCGCCATAAAGCAGCAGCCGATACGGGTGATGAAAATATTCACTCCCCGAGCACTGCGCGAGGTTGCCCCGGGGGTATGGATATACGATTTTGGGCAGAATATGGCAGGCTGGTGCAAGTTGCGGCTGCCTAAGTCGCATGGTGTCGGCAAGGTCGTCATGCGTTTTGGCGAAAGCTTGGTGCGTGACGGCAGGCAGACGATGAATCTGATGGCGGGCCCCGCGAAGAATCTTCATCTCTACACCGTGAATTTACGAACGGCGAAGCAGACCGACACGGTGATATTCAACAGGCAGGGGCCGCAGAGCTGGCATCCGATATTTACCACTCATGGTTTCAGATACGTTGAACTCCGTGGCTATCCGGGGCGACCCACGCTTAATACACTTGAGGCACAGGCGGTGCACGATGCATTGCCTGTCGCGGGAGGGTTTAGCTGCTCGTCAAAACTCGTCAATGAGATTGTGCACAATTGTCGTTGGAGCATGCAAAACAACTGGCGTTCTATTCCAACAGATTGTCCGCAGCGCGATGAACGACAGGGGTGGATGGGGGCTCGCTGTAAAGAAGCGGCCAGCGAAATATTCCTCTATAACACCCATCGGTTTTATGCCAAATGGCTGTGGGACATACAGGACGCCCAGAAACCGGACGGCGATATCAGCGATATTAATCCCCCCTACCTGGCGCCAGCCCGCGGATTTTATACCGGTAACGTCACATGGCCCAGTACGTTTATTGTCATTCCCGGCGAACTCTACCGCATGTACGGTGACCTACGACCCCTGCGACAGCACTATGCGGCCATGGCGCTGTGGGTGAACTATGAATTGGGCAAACTGACCAACAAGGGCTATTCGGTAGCTGACCGGTATGGCGACTGGTGTGCACCGGCCAAGTCGCGGCAGCGTATACACACGCGCGACCCAAACAGGTTGACCCCCGCAGCGGTGCTAGCCAGCGCGATGCTCTACAAAGACCTCAAGCTGATGGCCCGCTACGCCACACTGCTGCACAAACCTCAGGAACGGATTCACTGGCTGATGGCAGCGCACAAACTCTATGTCGCCTTCAACCGGTATATTTATCATCCTCGGTTGGGTTATTACGGGAATGGCTCGGACACTTCGTGCATTTTGCCTCTGGCGGCAGGAATAGTGCCCGCTGACCGGCGCAGCGCGGTGATCAGGCGTTTGATGTGGCGCATAAACGTACGGCAGGATGGGCATGTAGGTTGTGGCGTTATCGGCCTGCAATGGATGTTTGGCGAGCTTTCCGCCTGCGGACATGGCGCTACCGCTTGGAGAATGCTTGACGATCCAAGCTATCCGGGTTGGGGCTACATGGCGGAACACGGCGCTACATGTATTTGGGAGCTTTGGAACGGCAATACCGCAAGCCCAGCGATGAACTCGCAAGATCATGTTATGCTCATTGGAGACATGATTTCGTGGCTTTTCAAAGATATCGCGGGCATTGAAAGCAGTCGTCATCATCCCGGCTTCGGGCATATTATCATGCGCCCTGAACTGCTGCACCAAGTGAAATGGGTGCGTGCTTGGCACCAATCCCCTTATGGGAAGATTGTCAGCAATTGGAAGTTGAAATCCAATGGCCTGTTCCAATGGCAGGTGCATATTCCACCTGACAGTTATGCGACAGTCGAGATACCGGCACAATCCGTGCAATCGGTGCAGTTGGCTGGCCAGGAAATCGACCGATCGCCTTATGTAAAGTTGCTCGGGTTTGGCCACCACGTTGCGCTATATCGCGTTGAGTCGGGCGATTATATCTTTACCTCTGAATTACCCAGGTAAAGAGAGCAACTTTTTCAGCAGGATGATTTTGCCGTATTCGCAAAGATCGGTTTTCTGATCCAATCGAAGCGGAGGCATCCATCATGGCACTCTTGCGAGAATGTGAACTTGAAAGGTATCGGATGCACTGCCGCCTGATCGACCGACCCAGGCACACTTGGGTTGCAACTCATCGCCAGGAGATCATCCTCAATAATCGCTTGCGGAGATGCACCAGCAACTCTTGCTCGCGACTTATTTTCATCACTTTAGATCACACATGGTCCCGCGCCGAGTTTCGCCCAAATTTATTTGCATTTGATTCAGGCCGCGAGATCCAATCGATGAGTGTAGTCTTCTCTCGTGAGGGCTTCCCAGGTGGAGCGTCCACCGGCCACTGATTCAGGAGTATTTACTCGCGCAAGATATTGTTTCTTAGGGGCAGGACACACGCACGTGTAGGAATATATTATTTCGTCATGGCAGTTGCGGCAATTCCCGGATTTTCCCGCTTTGCCGGCGCGCGCACTTCAGTGGTTCGTAACTTCACCCACCTGCGAAGTGACTTTCTGCATCCACCGGCCAAATATCGAACCTACGTATGGTGGCATTGGATGGGTTTGACTATCAGTAAATATGGGATCAAACGCGATCTGACTGCGATGAAAAAGGCGGGTGTTGCCGGTGCGACAATTTGTCTCTTAGCTTCGCAGGCTGGAACTGCGCCGAATATCGCGAACAGCGGCGTCCCAGCGGTGCACTATTGGAGCCAAAAATTTTGGCGAATGGTAGCCTATGCGGTCAAGATTGCCGGGCGGCTGCATCTCAAATTGGGCATGGAAAACTGTCCGGGATGGTCCGCCAGTGGCGGACCATGGATACCTCCTGCGCTTTCGATGAAGAAATTTGTCTGGACCAGGACCTCGGTAAAAGGACCAGGCAAAATAGATCGGACATTGCAAAAACCACATATCGTCCTGCACGTCTACCATGACATATGCGTTTTGGCAGTACCGATCGCGAAAACGGTTCAACCTGATCGTATCCTGAATATTTCAGCCGATATGAATAAGAAGGGTGTATTGACGTGGCACGCGCCAGCAGGAAGGTGGCAAATCTATCGCTATGGTTATACATCTGAAGGGACCACCGACCATCCTGTGCCGGATGGTGTGCACTCCCTGGAGGCCGACAAGCTCAGTGCGAGAGCCGCTACCTTTCAAATTGAACATGTTATTCATGCACTGCAATCTCACCTGGGAAGGTCGATAGGCCATACATTTACCCACGTGCTCTTCGACAGCTACGAGGCGGGCCCGCAGACATGGACCGGAAATTTCCGCAGGGATTTTATTGCATTGCGGCATTACGATCCCCTGCCATGGCTGCCGGCGCTCAATGGCGTCGTTGTCGGCAGTCGTGCGCAGTCAAAGCGCTTCATCTATGATTTTACTCGAACCATCGAGCAGGAATTCCGACGAAACGACTTTGACGTATATCACAGGCTCATTGATGCAGCCGGGCTCAAGATGTGTCTTGAACCGTATCACGGCCCCTTTAATTCGATCGCCTGTTCCGCCTCGTGCGATGTAACGATGGGAGAATTTTGGAACCATAGTCGCAAACCGTTTGGTCTTTACGCATCGGCCGCCGATCGTTTTAATGGTGAAGATCTTCGGCCGGTGGCCAGCCCCGCAAATCGTTTCACGAACATTGACACTGATTTTGCCGGGCAGACGGTGGGAAAACTTCATCAATTTTATTTCAATCGAACACGATCTGGCATCGATCTTGATGTCGCGGGTGCGGCAAGAGCCGACGGCCGCAAGGTGATCGGTTCGGAAACCCTTACCGGCGCGCCGTGGGACAGTCGCATGACCGAAACCCCTGCGTCTCTGAAACGAGAACTTGACGGGGGTTTTTTAAGCGGGGTAAATCGTTGCTATCTTCATGACTGGACGCTCCAGGCCCTTAATAAAAAATATAAGCCCGGTATCTTGATGGGTTGTTTTGGCACGCATTTTGGCGAAAATCAAACATGGTTCAAGCCGGGAATCGCTTTTTTCACTTACATCAATCGCTGTTGTCTGATGCTGCAACAGGGGTCGCAGGTGTGCAAAGTGTGTACACTGAACTGCTATCCACCGATGCTCTCATGCGATGCCCTGAGTCTGTCTTTGTTTAAGCACGCCGCGGTCAAGCATCGTTGGATTGTGCTGCCGACCGGACGCTCATATGCGGTACTTTTACTGCCGCATTCCCGCAGGATGCTGCCATGGGTCGCCGAGAAGTTGAAAAATCTCATTGCCGCTGGGGCCACAGTCATAGGCCCCCGGCCGACGGCGTCGCCGAGTCTTACTGATTATCCGCAGTGCGATGAGGAAGTGGCGACAATCGGACGGGAAGTATGGGATAACTGTGACGGCCGAACTGTAAGGGAGCATGAATTTGGCAAAGGTATGGTCGCGTGGAACGTGCCTGTATACAGGGTTCTAGGGCAATTGGGGATCGCACCAGACTTTGAACTCTTAGCGGGAGCATCGGGAAATGTTGGAGTGCGGGTGGATGCAATCCATCGTCATGCGCCCGGGCTGGACATATATTTTGTGGTAAATCGAAATAACAAACCTGTAAACGTATTGACATCATTCCATATTACCGGAAAAATCCCGGAACTCTGGTATCCCGATTCAGGCAAATGTGTGACCGACGGTGAATTTTCAGAGGAGAACGGTCGCACCAACCTACCGTTGCAACTTGGTCCCTATGGTTCGGTGTTTGTCATTTTTCGTCATGCCATCGGCAAACTAAATCCTGTGATAGCGATAACTCGCAAAGGTAAGCCGTCCCAGTCAGCGAGAGTGACTTGTGCTGCTTCAGACGGAAAAGGAGAAACGGCTTTTCTGCGTAAGGTATGATGTGGTGCCGAACAAGGAGACCGTTTTATGTCTAATGCACGTCGCCATTACACCGGGGCCGAGAAGATGGCCATT
>JBMFVY010000022.1:0-36154 GCA_049965755.1 Phycisphaerae bacterium
GACTGGAACACCACGGCGGTGATCGGCTACGACAGCACCACCCAAACCTGGGGCGTGGTGCAGCGGTATGTTTACAGTCCGTACGGAAACATCACAGTATTAAATTCCGATTGGAGCACGCCGGCGGCCGGCACGCAGCCGCTGGTGGATAATCTGTATCAGGGGATGACGCTGGACGCGGTGACGGGGCTTTATTATGACCGCTTCCGCGATTATTCGCCGAGCCTCGGCCGATGGATGGAGCAGGACCCGGCCCAATACATCAATGGGGCGAATACTTATCAGTTCGTCGATTCCTCGCCGGTGGGGAATGTGGATGGGGCGGGGCTGGCGGGATGGGGTGCCCCGCCTTGGGGTGCTATGTACACCCCGCCGCCGGATTCCAACGGGGCACCAACCCCTAATATCAACGGCATCCGCGCCGTAGCCCGCGCCGTCGGCCATAACGGCCCGGAGCTGAGCGCTGGCGACAGCGAATACGCTGGTTTTGGCGGAGGGATTGAGGTGACGTTGAAGCCGGTTGCTGTCAAGGGGGGCACGGACTATGAAGTCACCGTGAACCTCCATTGGGGGATCGGAATCGGGGGCGACGCCGAGTTGGGTACGCATAAGATCGCATTGGAGGTTAAAGGCCCCAGCGTAGAGAATGTCTTCAAGTTAAAGGTATTTGTGCCCTGTGGTAAAACGAAATGGGCCGGAACGGTGTCGGACAGCCAGAGGATTAACGACAGTTTTTCGGGGTCTGCGTCGTTATTCATCGGAGTCGAGGGAAGCTTCGGTGCCTTTGGCGAACTCCAAGAGAAATTCACACTATCGGGGACACACCCACTCGTTCTGGATTCGGTCATTCAATTTGTCGGTAAGATCCACGCTGGCGCCGCCATCCTGCTTGGCCCAATACACGAGCCGTTTGCGTTCAACCTGCGCGGGACCTACCCAGTACTGCGCGGGAACATCACTCTGATGAAATGACGTGGATGAACTCGCGATCAGGTGGCATGTTTTAGGGGTATCTCAATGACGGACGGATCCAACGAAGAAGGAAAGAATCTTGCTCCTCGCGAGAGGAATGAGGCGATCGCCGCCATTCATATGCGCTCGGCGCTGTCGATGGGCGTCTATGGCAAGCTCGTCAATGGAGGCTGGATACCTTTTGTGAATGACGTTCCGGTCGATAAGGAGATGAGGGAGCTTGGCCTGAATTGCTGGCGATGGTCCTGGGTTTGCTTCCTTCTATTCCCGGCACTCTTGGGCCTTTTTGGGGGGGGATTTATGATGGTGGCCCTATTAATCACGGCCGCGATTCCGAGGCGTGACCTTGGGTTTGTGTTCTATGGGTACGAAATTTTGGTTATGAATGCCTACCTGGTCGTTCTCGTTATTTACGCAAAGCGGGCAGCCCGGAGTTCACTCGAAGGAGGGGCGTACAGGTATCCGTGTTCGAGTTTCCGGCTGGTGAACAAGAAATACTAACGGGGACACGAAAAGGTGACATCCACCGTTGTTGACATGGATGGGGTCAAGGGCTATGGTCTTGCTCTATGCCACGAACCGCACGAGCCGCTATGGGCGGTGTTATTTGGGCTACTGCCAAATGTTGCGGATCGATGCAATCAGGCGGCAGCTTCTGCAGACCGCCCCGGCGCGTCATGCTTCGACGAAGAATTCCATTTTGAGGCCGGGTTATGGTCGCAACGGGTGGATTATCCGTGCCGGACAACCCGACTGCCATCGCCCCGTCGATGGCAGGGAACACAGACAAGAATGTCTATGCCACGCTCAGTTGGGCCCGCCGCCGCGGTTCGTAAAACAGGGCGGCTCAGTAAAGCACACCGACTCGGCGCCAAAACCTCTGCGAACCTTTGGTTCCTCCGCGGTAAAAAAAGGTAGTTCCGTCGCGCGGAGACGGTGTTATGGCGGCGACGGATGCCAATACTACTGTTCGATTCATCGTGGCCATGGGCGTGGGCACGAAATTCATAAATGCCGTGCCACAACCAGCAGCCGTCGGATGCTGAAAAGAATACCACCGTCGGATTGCACCGGATACATCGGCTCCATGCTCCGGCCGCAATATCGCAAAAACGCCTGCCGCTCCTGCTCAGACGGCAGCACATCCAGGTAAGGTCGCAGGCTGGTGCCGAGATACCAGTCGATCACGGCCCGTGCATCGGGCAGCGGATGGTGATAATCGGCGAGCCAGATATCAATCGGCTTAAAACGTCGGCAGAGCATGTTGTAATAATTTTCAGGCGCCTGCACGGCCCAGGTTCGAACGGGTGTTTGAAAGTATGCCTTCCACGCGGCATCGGTTTCGACCTCCCGAAGCACCCGGCTGATGGGCGATTCGGCATTGCGATAGGGCATCTGCACCGCAAGATATCCGCCGGGCCGGATCATGGATTCCAGTCGTGAAAAAATTGCGGCATGATCGTCAACCCACTGCAGGGCGGCGTTGGAAAATATCAAATCTATCGGTTCATCACCGCTCCAGCTTCGGATATCGGCGTTAATAAAACGTATCCCCGGCAGTTGGGCCCGGGCGGCCGCAAGCATATCGGCCGAGGAATCAATACCGATGATATTTGCGTCTGGGAACGTCTCGCGAATGACAGCCGTACTATTCCCCGGGCCGCACCCCAAATCCACAACAGTCTTCAGCGGCTTGCCGCGGACGCGGCCGATCAGGTCCCGGCAAGGCAGTTCCCGCTCGCGGCTGAATTGCAGATAGCGTTTCGGATTCCAGGGAGTCATGGCGGTATCTCGATAGAAGTATTAAAAATCAGCGGGCCGATGCCATGGTCTTCTCAAACGACGAAATCAGAGCCCGGCAGGCATCATCCATGGAACTTCGGATGCGGCATCCCGCTGCGCGGGCGTGGCCGCCGCCGCCGAATTCAGCCGCAATGTCCGCGACATTGATGCTGTGCTTGCTGCGCAGGCTTACTCGAAGCACTCCGTCAGGTTGCTCGGCAAGGCATACGCAGGCAATGACATCTGCAATCGATAATGGTAAGTTGATAAGCCCTTCCGTTTCCCAACTCCGGGCGCCGGTATCCTCAAAATCCCTGAGCGGGATTTTCAGTATGGCCAAGTGTCCGCCCAGCAGATATTCGGCCGTCTGCAGCACCCGGCCGGTGAGCCGCCATTTGGCAACGCTGTCCTGCTGCATAAGCCGGTTCCACAGTTCCGCGGGCCGTGCGCCGGCCTGCACACAGAGAGCCGCCGCCTGAAGCGTCCTGGCGGATGTCCCCTCAAAGTGAAACCACCCGGTGTCCGCGGTAATCCCGGCCAGCAGGGTCCGGGCCGCGTTGGCATTCAGGCCTCCGAACGCCTGTCCAATTCGCACAATCAGCTCCGCACACGATCCCGCCGCGCTGTCGCGATACGTGCACGTCGTGCGGATATCGGGTGTCAGATGATGATCGATGCAGTAGAGCCGGTCGGCGAATGACTCCAGTGCCTCAGCGGCCGGTGCAAGTTGCTCGCGACTGGACGTATCGACCACCACGAGCGTATCAAACTTTGCCAGATGTTCCGCCGACCAGGCCGGGCTGAATTCCGCCACCGGCCAGGGCGAGCTTTCAAGAATAAATGCCAGGCTCTCAGGTACGGTCGGGAACTCGATCACCGCACCGGTTTTTCCCGCGCCGGCGAGGATCTCCGCCAGCCCGACCTGTGACCCGACGGCATCCGGATCGGGGCGCTGATGCGTAAAGATTGCCGCGTGCCTGGCCGCCCGGAGCCCATCGAGGATCGCTTGCCATGATCGGCTCTCATCGGTCTGGCTGGATGGCGGCATGTTCAGGCTCCGGTTATTGAAACTTCCTTAAAATGACCCGACGGGTTCGTGGCAGCGTAATCCGTCAGTTGCCGCACCCGTGCGACATCCCGTCCGATCTGCAGAATCAGCAGCTCCACAGATGGAAAGCGTTCCTGATCCCGCAGCCAATGCGTAATGGCAAGTTCCGCGTGGCGATCGTAAAAATGTTCGCTGCTATCCAGCAGAAACGCTTCAACGGTCCGCTCCCCGGTGCCGAATGTCGGATTAACCCCGATGCTCACGGCCGCCGGAAACCGGCGCTCATCGATCAGAGCCGAGCCCGCATATACGCCGTCGGCCGGTATTAACTGATCACAGGCGATATTCACGGTCGGATACCCCAATACGGATCCTCCGCGGCCCTGTCCATGAATCACCCTGCCGGATAGTGTGTACGGGCGCCCCAGCAGGGCGGCGGCATCGCGCATCCGGCCGTGACTGATGAGCCGGCGCACCAGCGAACTGCTGACATCCACAACGGTCTGATCACTTAACACGGCCTGAGCGGTGGGAATTTCAATGACCTCCCAGCCCAATGCCGCTCCCGCCTCCCGCAGCGTCTGCGTATTGCCCAGAGCCCCACGGCCGTAGGTAAAACTCCTCCCCTCAACCACCCGACAGGCATGGAGTTGCCCTTGAAGAATATCCCGTTCAAAACTTTCGCGACTGATGTTGAGGAAATCCTGATCCGGAGCATTCACCCAGACCGCGTCGGGATGAAACCGGCCGATGAGTTTAAGACGCTGATCAATCGTGCTGATATAGGGGCGCGAAATATCCGGACGCAGGATCGCCAGGGGATGTGGATCAAATGTGATCACCAGCAGCGGCAGGTTCAGGCCTTCAGCCGTTCGCCGTGCCGTATCGAGTATGGCCGCGTGGCCGATGTGCACGCCGTCCAGGTTACCGATACAGACCACGCCGCCGCGTTTATCCTGAGGTACTTCCGCGAGCGTTTTGCAGATCAGCATGAGAGAATTTTAGGGTTAATACCCTCAACCCGCAAAGCCTCAGCAGCGGCGCCCCATCCGGGCGGATTATGCCGGCGGATCAAAACGAAAAATAACATCAAAGACCTCGCCGCCCATCCGCCGGGCAATGATCGGCTCCTTGATCATGCAGAGTTTTACACACGCCGGGATGAAGGCGGTATCAAAATTACTTTCCAAACTCCGCCCCATCCCCTCGAATATCAATAAATCCGCACCGGCGCAGGCCGCATTGCATTCATCCGATACGCTGCGAAGATCAATCAGCGGAGTTCCGCCGCCCGACCCGGCGATACTTACCATTCCCTCCCGGCAGAGCCGGTCCAGAAGGGCATCGCGCTGCGACAGATCCGCCATCACCTGCCGCAATTCACTCACGGTGATGTCATTAAGAGCCGGTTCATCATTGGCCAGCAGCACCACCCGCGTTCCACGCCCCGCCAGCCATCTGGCAAGCGGAAAAATGCCCAGGATGATATCGCTCCCGGCGTTGTCAACAAAAATGGCGGCTTTTGTCGGAGGGTGTGCGAAATACCATCGCGCAAATTCATTAAAATGGTCGATGAGCCAGGGGCGATGAATCCCGGCCCGCACCTGCAGAAATTCCGGCCCATTTTCCCGGTAGGCATTTGCGGTTGCCGATGCCCCCAGATCAAAGATATTCCCTGCAAAAACGCCCGGCACAAGCTTCTCAAGCGCCGATTCGGGGTCCACATTCCGGTCCAGCTCCTCCACAAGAGAAGCGAACATCCCGGTGCAGCGGCGGTTCTCCCGCTCCTTGATCTGCTGATACGGATCGGCAATGCCGTGGCGTTTCAGGCACTGCTGCCGAATCAATCCCAGTACCTGCAGATTCAATTCCCCATACGCATCCGGATCTCGCCGCAGTTTGTGCATTTCACTTTGCAGTTCGGCGTGACAGGCTGCGGCCCGCTCCGCCGCACCGTTCCCGTAGACCTCTATGGCCAGGCGGGTGGTCAACTCGAAATGAGCAATGAAATGGTCCAACCAGTAATCGCGAAATTCCGTATCTTTCAGCATGTCCTGCCGACACGGATAATAGTGCTCCGGATGCGCGATGAGGCTCAATAGCGGCATCAGTGTCGCGCTCCATCGGATGCTGCATGGGATCGATTTGAGACTTCAATCCATCGCCGTTTGCCGATGATGTCCCGCGCGATAACACCGGACGCAATGCGAAAGGCACTGAGGCCATTACCCAGTTTCGCGGCAATCAGTCGATGCCCGGCAAAGTAAAAAAGCATCTGCCGCCGAGCCAGCCATCGCACACGCACGATTCGGGCCCGGTATCCCACCCCGCCAATGGTAATATCCGCCGTTGATCCGATTTGAATCGTGCATCCCCGTCGGCTTGCCAGACGGCTCAGGCCGATCTCATTGATGGCGGCCGTGGTGCCGCGATTGCCCTGCAGGGCGTCGGCCACAAGAAAAACTGCGGGCATGGGAACAGCTTGATGCAGCGTCCAGAGGGAGGTATTGCTGCGGTACAGCATGAGTTTGTTCCCCCGTGCCATCACCCGCAGCGTTCCGTTGATCAGTTGTCGCTCCAGCCCCACAAGGGTGAAGGCCGGGGCGCTGTGTCCGTCGCCGATATGAAATCGAATCCGCCATCGCTGGGCCAGCAGAGGTCCGTTGGATATGGATATTAAATTCCAGTCCAGCAGTCGGCCGTGAATTCGGCGCGTTACACGGATATGCAGTGCCCCGACCACGTAATGATCCATACGCAGAATAAACCATCGGTTCGTATTGCGATTGGTAATCTGCCCCCGGGTACGCCGAAGAAATGACCAGTTGTATCGCAACCGGTGTGCCGATTCGGGAATCGGTCCCAGCGGCGCCGCTACTCCTGATCGCACCATCATCAGATGCAGACCCGCAATCTGCGATCCGACCGTCAGGATCAGATTATGATCACCGCGGACAACCTGTATTTTCGCGGCGTGTTCCGCCATCGGAGACGACGAAAGGAGTTTACGCCAGCGAGCGAGATTCAAAATTCGGCGCCCGTCGAGGCGGCGAATAATATCCCCCGGCCGAAGACCGGCGGCCAGCAGCGACGGCGGCAATTCCTGATCCATAATCACCGCACCCCCCGCCTCCGGCATGCGCAGTGCGGAGAGTACTTTTTCATAGGCCCTGTCAATCGGATTGGCTCCCGCGATCGACGATGCCACACCGACCGATATCAGGCCGATCGGAATCGCGATGGCCCGGCATGCCCGGAGTTTCGCTGCTTGATGATCGTTGCCTCGTCGCTGCATCAGCGGACATCTTCGTGGAGCGGTTTCTCAAATTGAATCAGCAGATCACTGTGCGAAGAATCCCACCGCGTCCCCACAATGTCATAGGCGAAACCCACCGCCATCTGTACCATGGCTCGATGGCGATTGAGTGCTTCAAAGCGGCAGAATTCATAACTGTGATTTTTCGCCCATTCATTTTGCGATTCAAGAAGCTGACGCCCGATTCCCTTACGGCGAAAGTCCGCATGTACGCCGATCAGCCAGGTGTAGAACACCAGCGGCTTGAGCTCAAATCCAATGCAAAAGCCGATCGGGCGATTGTCCAGCGACGCCAGCATGACCAGCACATTGTAACGCCCTTGGAAACGCCTCCGGAAATAATTCTGATCTTCCGTCGGACGGAAAATTTGATTGTACAATTCCACAATCACCGGCAATTGCGATTCGGTTACGATGGTGATATCAGCCTGGGCCATAACAAAGTCCACTTTCCGCGTCTATTTCCTGCCCCACATCAGGGTGCAGAATCTCCGCTGGAAAATCATATCCCAAGCAGACATTCGGTTCAAAAGATGTGCCGCACCGATACGGCCAATCCGCAGGAGCACTTACCGCAGCACCGATAGGCGGATGGATACCAGGAAGCAGGATGAATGACCACCCAAGGCCCTTCAATGCGGCATATCCGCCACAGCCACGGCCCATGGTCGCAGCGTGATGAGTTTACTCTTCGGATGCATGGTTGCCGGTTGACCGGAACCGGTCTTTCCATCCACGACATGGATCACAGTCGGTCGCCCCGGTAAAGAGACTTCCACCGACGCATAAGCCTTGTTGACCAACAATATCTTACGCTTGCCGGCGGGCGTGATAAAACCGCGGGCGAAAATATCCGATGCCGACTGTTGCTGGCCGCCGAGAATGGTTTTGCAGAATTTATCACCTCTTCCGCAGTTATGAACCAGCAACTCCAGCACACGGAAGCGGGCATTGGGAAGCCCCGTATGCCAGTTCACCATGCTGACATCTGGAAATTGCGTTGGATAGCCGATCAGTTGGCTCTCGCCGACCACATTAACTCCCTGGGCCGCCAGATGGGCAAAGACATAGGCAAACATCGCCCCGCTGAGATTCCAGTACAGGTGGGGCAGTTTCCCTCCCATGAAGGTGCCGATTTCGTCGGTGTCGATCATGGTTTTGGGGCTTAACTTATTCCGCAGTGCAACGATTCTATCCGATACGTTGATAAACCCATTGGCCTTCGAGAAGGCCTGTTTCGACCACATGGCAGGGTTAGGGCCACCAATGCCCGCATAGAAATGATACGAAATCATATTCAGTGGCGTGCCCGGCGCATGATGACGCGGATTGAGAAAATATTTGAACCACCCGATATTTGCCGGATTTTCTCCCTCCGCCAGTGCAAGGCCCACAAAGCGGGTCGTGGGCGAAACCTTGTGGATGGCAGCGGTGATGGCGTCATACCATCGCGTATATTCCTGAACGTTCATATGATGCTCAAAGTTGACTTCATTGAGCACTTCCCACCAGGCGAAGTGGTAGTGATAACCCGAGTGATGCCAGCGGCCCAATTGATCTCGGAATCCTCCCCGCGTGTACCAGCTTACCAGCCTCGCATAATAATCGGTCAATGGCTTGAGCGAGTGTCCCCGCAATTGAGTTCCCTGCTCGTAACCCCAGTAAACCTGATTCGGATTCTTCGGATAGGGAACCGGCTTGGGGGTTTTGAAGAGCCATTCCGGAATGGTGCTGAAATTCATGATCACCGAATGTCCCGCCGTCGCCCGCATGAAGGCGCGTACCATCGGATCAATGAGCGAAAAATTCCAATACGTGTGGCCGTGAGATGGTGGTTTAAGTTCGGCCACCGCCAAGCGCGGGTAGGGGAGCCACGGGACGAAACGAACGTAGTTCGCTCCCAGATGCTTCACCGCAAGCAGTGCGCGGTGACTCACGGGTGATTCAGGCCGCAGCAGCGGGTTCACCACCACCTGCAATGTCGGCACTGCCTGCGAAATCATGCTGACATGATTCCAATGAATGGCAACTGTAGCGTCGCTGCCGGGGGCGGCGTAAAGCGATGCGGCGGATGTAGCGCCTGCAACCATTAGCCCTGCAAGTGAAATCTTTACAAACTTTCGCATGCTGTTTACCCCAATTTCGTAAGTAATAGCCACGTCGTTGCCCATCCGCAGGCGGAACACCATAATATCGATGCCGACAAAGGGGGCAATCTAACACCGGCTCCTGACATCCGCAAGTTCCCCATCCGCTGACTCATACCCAGTTTCATGACGCGGTATACCGCGGAGTGCGGGAGAGAGTTACGCCGTTGGCGTTGGGAACCACCGGCATAATGAATGTTCCGGTTCGCCCGCGCCGATCCGAACGGCGATCAACCGCCGGATGCGAGCGGCGCCAATGTTAGCCGGTGGATTTACTTCGCCGGCGCCCAGGCGGCCCGTTTGGTATTCCGCCCTGCCGCGCCCATCCCCGATCCGGCTTGGCCGCTGCTTTGACGCCATCCGCTTTGGCGTGCATAATCACAGGGTATTGCGTTGCTTTGCATTGAAGTCTTTCAGGAGCATTGGCCATTAGTCAGCACGGGTTGCGGTGTAACGAACAAATCCGAATTCCCAAAGTTCGTCTTATTAATGAAGATAATACTCAGGCCGGGATTGTAGCGACCGTCGAGGCGCTTCGCCTTGCGCGGGAAGTGGGTTTGGACCTCGTTGAGGTTTCCCCTCAGGCCGATCCGCCGGTCTGCCGTATCATGGATTACGGCAAGTGGAAATATAAGCAGCGGAAAAAAGAGCAGAAGGCACATGCCGCACCTCATCAACAGTTGAAAGAACTTCGCATTCGCAGCGTAAAGATCGATCAGCATGATCAGGTGACCACCCTGAACAAAGCCAAAAAATTTCTCGAAGACGGCCACAAAGTGCAGTTCAATCTGATGTTTCGCGGACGGGAGATGCACCACGTAGATCTCGGCCGTCAGATTTTGGATCGGTTCCGTCAGGATCTCGAAACGCTTTCCAAGGTGGAACGCGAACCGCGACTGGAAGGCAAACGCATGATTCTGATTCTCTCGCCCAAACGGGGTTGATTCCCCGCCGGCATTTTCGGTGGGCCGGGCCGTGCTGCTTGGGAGGCGCATGTCCAGTTTAAGCCATGAAAATACCGGCCCCGGATATCCATCCACCTATCACAGTCACCCGGTTCTGCGATTGATTCTCTGGGTTGCCTGTATTCTTGTGGCAACGGGGATTTCGCTGGGGATCGATCTGGCAGGGATATGTCGATCTACCGGGTCGTTGCCGATTGCGGCAGCACTTTTCTGCTGCAGTTTCGGCGCGGTATTTACACTCGCCTGGCTGCTGCATTCCACACCTCCCGATGCGATTAAGTTGCCGCCATGGATCAGTCAGGCACTCATTGCAGCCATCGCGCTGGTGATCTGGTTGTTGCGCTGGCACACGGGTTATGCGTTGTCCCCGGCTCATGGGGAGGGGAAGCAGTGGTCGTGGCTATTGTGTTGCGTCCTTGAGATCGCATCGGTGATGCTCGCCCTGCGTTTCCTGCATCTCGCCGGTGAAAGTTCCTGGTGGGCCTTCCTGCCCCTGCCGGTGATTCTTTACGACATCCTCGCTCCATTTCCAACAGGCCCTTGGGTCTGGTTGGCGCTGGCGACCGATTTGCTTCTCCTGACACTCATCTTTCTGCTGAGCCATCGAAAAGCTTTTGCGGCGGTGTGCCTTTCAACCGTGGCCGGGTTATTTCCGCCTGCCGTACTGCTTTTACCGTTGATCGTGGCTCCGGTACCCCCCATCCCGTATCCACGGCGCCGCCCCGTATGGGTATTGATTACTGCCGCCTCGGCACCGATGCTGATTCTGTGGATTTTGTCGGAATTGTATCCTCTGGCAGGTTTTCATCCTTGGCTGTGGGCCGCCGCCATTGAACCGCACACCCTCATCCGGCTTGGATGGCCGTGGATGGGCATTTATCCGCTGGTCGCCGCGGGAATCTGGCTCTATGTGCTGCGGGCGGTGATGAAATCCGCCCCGCACCCACTTCGGATTGCCCGCAGCATGATTCTGTTTTTTACACTCGCCGCGATGATGAATCCGTTTTCCAATCCGTGGGGTGTTCTGCTGGTGCTGGGGCTCTCTGTTACAGTTTGGGTATCAAGTGCGTGGATATTAATTCTATTATTTCTCCCGGCCGTTGCGATCGATAATGCGATGTACTCACTCCACTACGCGGCTTGGCGGGTGTCGATCAATATTCCATATTTTGTGGTGGTTTTTGTGCTGGTGATGCGAGATGTCGTCCGGCTGTCACTGGCGAAGCGTTCGGAGCCTGCCGCCTGATTGTGACGGAGCGGTGATATTCAGGCAACCGCATTGGCCGCCCATTTTCGGGACCAATTTTCAAATTCAAGAACGTTCAGCGCCCGGCTGTAGCGAAATCCCTG
The DNA here is from genome assembly GCA_049965755.1 of Phycisphaerae bacterium. GTDB lineage: Bacteria > Planctomycetota > Phycisphaerae > WQYP01 > WQYP01 > JAJZGD01. The sequence goes on from JBMFVY010000022.1 coordinate 11,581, forward strand.
CAGGGCGTCGCATCCGATGCCGCGCAGATAGTCTTCCTGTTCCATAACCTCGATCCCCTCGGCCGTGACTTCCAGTTCAAGGCGATGGGCCATATTCACGAGCGCATTGAGGAGTCGGGTTGCGGATGCCTGCGGAATGTCCCTGACAAATGACCGATCCACTTTCAGGCGGTGGGCGCTGATACGGCGGAGATACCCCAGTGATGCATAGCCGGTGCCGAAGTCGTCAATGGCGACCGTAATACCCATGCCCCCGAGATGTTCAATGACTTTGGCCGCCTCTTCATGCATGAGAACGCTTTCGGTGAGTTCGAGTTCGAGCAGATCATGCGGAAGTCCGCTGGAGTTCAGGGCATGGCGGAGTTCTGTTATGAGGGTGGAATCGCGGCACTGCTGGGCGGAGATATTAACGCTCATACGCAATTCAAGGCCGTTTTGCCGCCACATTTCCGCCTGCGTACAGGCCTGCTGCATGATCCACGCTCCGAGGGGGCGGATGAAACCGGTTCGCTCCGCCAGCAGCAGAAACGCCGCGGGGGGAAGCAGTCCCAGTTCAGGGTGCTGCCAGCGCACGAGCGCCTCGGCGCCGGTCAGACGCATGGATTTGGCATCAATAATCGGCTGATAGTGGACGCAGAATTCGCCGTTCGTCAGGGCGCGATGGAAATCATTGCGCAACTGCGTCTGTGTGGACATCTGTGTTTCGGTCCGGGCCTTGTAAAAGGCCACGCGGTGCCGCCCCTGGGCCTTGGCTCTCACCGCCGCGTCGATGGCGGCATCGAGCAGTTGGTGCGGAGTTTTTCCATCTTCGGGAAAGACCGATATACCGACACTGATCCCCACCGAGATGGTCGCATCATCCAGAACCACCGGCAGGCTCATGGTGTCGATCATCCGATGCCCCATTTCCGCCATATCCGTTTCCTGGGCCACATTGGTCATCACGACGGCAAATCGATCCCGCCCCAGATGCACAACCAGATCATCCGATCGGGCGGTGGTGCGAAAACGCAGAGCCGCCTCGCGCAGAACTGCATCGGCCGCAGTATCGCCATGGGTCCCCGCGATATTTTCAAAGCCATCAAGATCGAGCAGCAGCAGCGTCACCTTGCCCCCTTCCCTCCGAGCCCAGTTGAGGTGATAAACCAACCAATCCATGAGCAATTCGTGATTGGGCAGGCCGGTAACCGGCATCTGGTAACGGCGGGCGCTGATGCTGCGCGTGAGTCTTCGTTTCCAGCGGAGTTTTGCGCGGATATTCCCCCATGCGAATATTAAAATCATCAGCAAGGTACAGGCAAAAATAATACTCAGCGATTCGGTTGACTTAAGCCGCCCGCGGGCGATGGCGACCTCGCTCTTAAGTTTGCTCCGATAGTGGGCACGAATTCCTGCAAGCAGCCGCCGCAGGGCGTCCATGTCCTTTTTGCCCTTGTTGTCGTCTACCAAATAGGCTGCCGCCTTGAATCCGCGACCGTCCCGAAGTTTGATCGTTTTTCGCAGTTCCTGCAATTTCGCCGCTGTCGTCAGCAGAATATGATGAATCAGCGACTGATTCACCGGCGTCTGGGGCAGGAGTTTCTTAAGCCTGCGAATATCCTCATAGACATTACCGATTCCGGCCGCATAGGGCGCCAGATAACTCGAATCTCCCGTGATCAGGTACCCGCGCTGTCCTGTTTCGGCATTCTGGAGATCGGAGAGTATCTGCATGGTTGCGGCAACCACGGCGTCGTCGCGAGTGAGGCGCTCCTGAGCGGCAAGCGCGGATGAATCCTTTTGGATGGCAAGTATTCCCAACCCGATAATGACGCAGGCCAATATGCCGATGAGTGTGAGGATGCGCGTCTCAAGCGACGGATGAAAGGATCGTAATATAGGCATATCCGGCTCCTTCCAGCATGATCAACATGCGACAGTCAGGAAGCCCCCATCCCACTCATGTATTATTCGCATCTGTGTATCAAATGCAAGTGGAAATATTACCTGATTCTCCTTATCGGGCGTCGGCCATTGAAATCGCACCGTTTTTCATCTTACCGGGCACTCCCATATCTCATGGGGCCTGTCAGGAAAAATTTATATCTTCGTCATGATGAGGTGTGGCGATCCGGTCGCTCTCCGGTCAACTGGAGCACACTTACGTCCGGTGACATCGATGATGAAGATTTCACACCACCCGAACCGGCACGCCTTGGGCCTGCAGATATCGCTTCAAATCCGGGATCAGGCAGGTTCTGAAATGAAATATCGATGCCGCCAGTGCTGCATCCGCCTTCCCTTGAGTTAATACACGCAGCAGATGTTCCGGCTTGCCGGCGCCGCCGCTCGCCACCACGGGTATCCGCACCGCCTCGCTTACGGCGGCGGTCATTTCCAAATCGTACCCTTCCAGCGTGCCGTCGGCGTTCATCACATTGAGCACAATTTCCCCGGCTCCGAGTTCCTCAGCTTCCTTAACCCACGGGAGAACATCCCGCCCCGTGCCGACGCGCCCCCCGTTGATAAACACTTCCCACTTTTCCGTCCCGTCCGGCTGTTTCACGCGGTTGGCGTCCACACCCAATACGGTAGCGCAGCGGCCGAATTTGCGGGATATTTCTGAAATGAGTTCCGGTCGGCGAACGGCACTGGAATTAATACTCACCTTTTCCGCGCCCGCCTGGATCAGCGCCGTTGCGTCGGCCGATTCCCGTATGCCTCCACCGACGGTAATCGGCATGAACACCGTTTCCGCCACCCGGCGCACCACATCCGCCATGATCTTCCGCCCCTCGTGGCTGGCGGTGATATCATAAAAAACCAGCTCATCGGCACCGGATTGGTCGTAAAATTTTGCCTGTTCCACCGGGTCGCCGGCGTCGACATGATCGAAAAAACGCACCCCCTTGACGACCCGGCCCCCGTCAACATCCAGACACGGTATGATTCGCTTCGCTAACATACGCATATGGTAGACGCTGTGCGGCCGTTTCGCGAGTGTCGGCCGTTACGAAAGGCTGGATCAACCGCATGATACGACGAGCCATGGTTTCGGATGTCCCGAGAATCGCCGATCTGATTGCCGGCTTTGCCAGCTCAGGCCAGATGCTTTTCCGTTCGCATGCGGAATTGTATGAAACCATACGTGAGTTTTTTGTATTCGTGCAGGAATCAACCGGCCGGGTGATCGGTGTCTGTGCGCTGGAGATCGTCTGGGCGGATCTGGCGGAAATCAAGAGTCTGGCGGTGGAGTCGGCTTTTGCCGGTCAGGGGATCGGGCGGGACTTGGTGCGTTTTGCCGTGGATGATGCGCTTGCGATGAAAATTCAGAAGGTTTTTGTTCTCACTTACAAGCAGCGATTTTTTGAACATCTCGGTTTTACGGTGGTGGATAAGTCGCAGCTTCCACACAAGGTCTGGGGTGATTGCCTGAAATGTCCGAAAAATCGGGCGTGCGATGAGATCGCAATGGTTCGACAACTTCTGCCGGAACCTGCCATCAGGGAACCAAACCCGGATTCGCTCTCTGTCCACCATTACGATGTGCCCACACCGCTGGTGAAGCTCAATATCGTGGGGCGCCCTTCGGGAAACTGAAATCCGTGCGGGATGCAGCGGGCGTCGGCTGGATGGATCGGCGTCGGTTATTTGTCGCGGCGGGCCAGGGCGTGCACCACCGCAGATAGAGGATCTGCCGCCGGGCCAAGTTGGGCGAGTGCTTCTTCCGCAAGTTTCTGCTGGCGATCGAGTTCCGCCTGCGTTTGCTCCACGCCCAGCAGAACCGGATAGGTCAATTTGCCGATATGGGCGTCTTTCCCCGTCTTCTTGCCGAGGTGCGCATCAGAACTTGTCACATCCAGCAGATCATCCACAATCTGAAATACCAGCCCGACCGCCTGCCCCAATTCATCGAGCAGTTGCAGATGACGCGCGTCGGCACCGGCGGAAATTCCTCCCATCCGGCAGGCCGCCCGGATCAACGCACCGGTTTTAAGGCGGTGAATTCGCTGCAGACTCTGCAGATCGGCCGCCTGCGAATCGACATGCTTGAGCTGCGGATAGCAGGTGTCGAGAATCTGCCCGCCGATCATCCCGGCCGGCCCCGTCGCCCGCGCCAGTTCCAGCGAAAGTTTCACCGCCTGGTCCGGGGTTGAAACATGTTCTGCCAGGAGTTCAAACGCCAGTGTGCTCATGGCATCACCGGCGAGAATCGCCACCGCATCTCCATACACCTTGTGATTGGTCGGCCGGCCGCGTCGCAGATCGTCATTGTCCATGGCGGGCAGATCATCGTGCACGAGGGAAAAGCAATGAATCAGTTCCAATGATGCCGCCGCCGGCAGGGCGTCATCAAAGCTTCCACCGACCGCCTGGGCTGAAAGCAGGGCCAGCGCCGGGCGTACCCGTTTTCCCGGGCCGAAAAGGCTGTATTCGATGGCTTCCTTCAATAAAGCCGGTACACCTTCCCGCGAAGCGATGAAATCGCGCAGAAAATCATCGGTGCGCCGCGTGGTGTTCTGGAGTATGGCTTTATGATCCAGCGTCTGAATTTGAACCGAGGCGTTTGGCATCGACATCCTTCCGATCTGAAAACGGCAGTATTATAAAGGATACTCCGGCGGTTCGGCGAGTGTCGCCGAATCCTGCCGCGTCTACCGGAAACCCGGTTATAAAAATGCCCGATTGGCCGAGAAAGTGAAACGGACAGACCTCATGACCACGGATGCCCGTCAAAATCGGGAAAAAGTGAATCCTTCGGCCGCCGGGCCACCGCCCGCCGGGGATACTGACGGCAGTTCACCCCCGTCGTCGCCGAGCCCACGCCTGCGGCATCATTGCGGAACGCGGGCCAACGCCTTCATGCATCGCGTTGCCGGCGGCTGCCTTCCGCTCGCCTATTTCATCGGCTGGTTTGCCACCTGGTGGTTCTGGCTGCGGGATCGAGAGGCGCGGGAAAGCAGTTGCGATTACCTCCGGCGTCTGGAACCGAATCGCTCCAAACTCAGTCTCCTCCTGCGGGTGCACAAGCACATGTATCACTATGCGCTCTCGCTCATCGATTGCAGCGCCATGCTGGCGGGGCTGGCAAAAAAGTTCACCGTGACATGTCCGAACAGGGAAGCACTTCTGGGTGCCATCCAATCGCCCGGCGGCCTGCTGATCCTCACGGCACACGTCGGGTCGATCGAAATCGTTGCCCCCCGCATGTCGCAGATGCTTCAGGGCCGCAAAGCGCATTTTGTGATGTATCAGGATATGTCGGATGAGACGGAGCGGTTTCGGTCTGAAAACTGGCGATCGCTGCAGACCTTTAACATCATTAATTCCATGGATGCCCTTGCCGCAAGCATTCAAACCGCACGGGCGCTCATGGCGGGGGAGGTGGTCGGCATGCGCGCTGACCGCAGAGTTTCCGGCCGATATATTCCAGCCCATGTCTTGGGGGGCGAAGCGCGGCTGCCGCACGGGCCCTTCATGGCGGCCGTTGCGACGGGGGCGACCGTGGTATTTGCCTTTGCGTTTCGCACGGGATATCGGCGTTATGAACTCTGTGTCAGCACGCCGCGAACTTATCAGGTAAATGATCCGGATGATAAGCCGCGAATGGTGCAGCGGGCGGCGGAGGAATTTGCAGCGGAGCTTTCCGATGTGATTCGCCGATTTCCGCTCCAATGGTTTAATTTCTACCCATTCTGGGAAGCTGCCAATACCGCCGAAACCTCCAATACCGGCTGATTTTCTCTTTGCAGTGTCCCATCGACTGCCAGCGTATCCTCGGCATCGGGCGCTAGAAGTATGTCGATGCTGCACACATCACCCGGGCGGACAGGCAGATGAAATTTGGCCCGGTGGATGGTTTTGAATTCAAGCCGATATCCAAATGATTTAAGAACATCCAGCACCAGTTCCAGCAGGCAATGGCCGGGGACGATGGGATCGCCGGGAAAATGGCCGCTGAACATGATCACGTCGGGTGGAAAGTGGGCGTTCGCACGGTAATGATGAGACGTTACTTCCTGCTGGAGGTTGGATAATTCAATCCCGGACGGCAGGCGGGCTCTGTGATGCACATCGCTCACGATAACCCCGTCTTGGTGCGAATAAAAGCAGCCAGTGAGCCGATGGTTGCCAGCGCAGCACGGCTGGCGGGGTCTTGATCATCGAGGCGGACGGAAAAGTGCTTATCCAACAGGACGGCAATTTCCAACGCATCAACGGAGTCCAAACCGAGACCCGGTTTGCCAAAGATCGACGTCTCAGCAGTAATTTCCGATATCGGCACTTTGAGTCGAAGATTCTTATGCAGCAATTCAATAATTTGCATCTGGATATCAGGCATTGGTTGTCCCATAAGAAAGATACAGTTTTCCGGTACAAACCGTGCGGTCGCCGATCTTAGCGCGGCCGATACACAGCGATTTGCCGCCGTAATCAAGCACATGTTCCACCATCAAGTCGATGGTAAAAGGGGGGGCAGGCAGGTGGGAAAACTCAAAATCCCTTAACTGTGCCAGCCGCAGGTGCCCGCCAGCGCCCGCTCCATGGCCCCCCTTTGCGGCGGCGTAACAGGCGGCGGTCTGCGCGAGCATTTCAACCAGCGTGGTCGGCCGAAAATTTTGCACGGCTTCGCTTTTCGAGCCATCGCGATCGGGGATGTATTTGGTTCCGGCCGCCGTAGTTGCGTCAACAAGCCAGGCTCGGTCAATCCAGATCGCGGGATTTTTATGCGGGATGATGTCGACTAAATTGGTAATTCTTGCGACCTCCAGTCTATTGCCGCGTGTAACAATATAACCGGGGAGCGGTGCGCAGTGTACCCCTGCTTGGGGTCGGTAACCGACTTTCTCGTGCGGCAGGCGGAAAATAAATCATCAAACGGGGTATACTCACTTCCTCGGACGGACTGGGCAAGGTAGGCAAGGTTTCAGGCGTTGAGCCGTTAATCCTATGGCGCATCCATCTGGCCCTGAGCCGGAGGATGTGGCATAAGTGACTCTCGGCGGCAGCCGATGTTGATTTCACGGGTAGAGCCGGCCTGCGGGAGCGTTATTGGGCGGGGCCGGCGAGACAGTGAGGATGTCGTGATAAATAAGCAGGCATTGAAAGACCCCAGAACGATCAAACTGCTATCAGCCGCGCTGGTGTTTGTCGTTGCGGTGGTGTGGCTGGTACTTCACATAGGCGACTTTTTTGGCCCGCCGCCGAATCGGATCGTGGCATTTTATCAGTACCAACGGATGAACAACCGCACTCGGCGATGGCTCCGTTTTCGCCACCCTGATCAGTCCGACGCTCCTTCTCAACCTCGGCTGATTTACGAATTTGGCGGCCGAAAGGACCGCATCCAACTGGTGAAACACCCGGATGATCCGAAGATCAGCCTGATCGTCGACGAATTGCCACCCCGAGGTAATGGATACTGGCGGCGGCAGCACCCCAAGTGGCTTGACACGGTTCTGAGCATCAACGATCCGGTTGAGCAGGCGTTAACCTTCGCCACCATGCGCGGCACGCAGGCTGTGAGATTCTGGCTGATCAGCTGCGGTGCAGACTCAGCGGCGATCACGCAAGCGAAACTCTCTGCCGCAAGTTTCACCGCCGCCCGGGCGCTGCTTGATACCCAGGAACACGAGGGGCTGGTCCACCCCCACCTACTGCATAAAATTGAAAAAAATCTGGCGATATTCCTCAAAATGTCGGGAGATCCAGTGAAGGACTCCGCGCGGCAACATATGGCCCGGAAAATCTATCGCGAGGGAAATCAGTTCTATGATGAACTCGAAGCCAAGCGGATGAAATATACCTTGCGATACGTCAAGGCGATTGAATCGAATTTATCGTCGAAAGTCAAAACGCGTATCGCCCGCCGAATTGATCGAATCCTGGCTCGATTCAAGAAAAGCTGATCCGGGCAACGACCGTAAGCCCCGAAGCCCGGCGAAACTCTCCGAATATCCTCCCGGCGTTGTTATCACGCCCGGCTCTCATCGTCCTGATACCTTCCGCGCTCCATATGTTCCTGCCGTCGTGCGTAACGCGATTCTTCCCGCCTGCCCTTCGCCGCGCGTAAAAAAGGCGTGGCCGCCTTGCAGCGGCCACGCCAAGATGTCAAATCCAACTCTGATTGCCGGTGCGGCAACTCAGGCGCGTTTGCGCCGGGCGGCCAGCAGCAGGCCGACTGCCCCGATCCCGAGGAGGCCGAGTGCGGTAGGTTCGGGGACCGTTTGCAGTTCGAAACTGTTGAATTGTCCGTTCACTGCGTTCGACCCGATAGCGACTCCTGTTATGGTTGGATTAGTGGTATATGTAACACTTCCCAAATCCACGTTATTGTAATACCATGTAGCGGTCCAAGCCGTTGACATAGTATTTAGCACAACCTCAGCCAACTCATTGGTGGTGTACGAACCAGAAGTGGTTGGAGCTGTTCCTGCTGATCCCGTTGTGCCATCGGAAAGTCCGATCTCGCCGTTTACCCTGAGAAGCATGGCCGGCCCTTGATTGCTGGCCGGTATGCCACTCCCAAAACCGACGGATAACCAATTCGTGTTATTACTGGAAGAGATTGGGTCGAGCGTTGCGGATAGCTCGTAGATATTGCCCTGGGCAGGCTTGAACGGCAGATAGCTTCCGTAGCCTTTAGTATCCAGGGTGCCACCTGTTGCAGGCACTGGGTAAAAGTTGCCAGCAACAGTGAGCCAATCCTGGCCGCTTGGGCCGGTTGTTGGTGCGACGAGATTGAGGGCGCCCGATGCTTGTGCTGAAAAAGTTTGCGAATAGATAACCGTCGCCCGGGCAGCCGTGCTGCTCAAAGCAACTGCCGCCCCGGCGGCCACGACGGCTGCCAGAAGCAATTTGGTTTTGCCTGCGCTTCGCAGGCCCGTTGATTGGATTGACATAATCATGTCTCCTCACTACATACCGCTCGCTTTCGACATCCGCCGATTTGGAACATTCCAAATACAACCCAGATGCAGACCAAAGCTCGCAATAAACTCAAAAACTCAATGGCGAACGATCTCCATATCCTCCAGGTCGCCTGCAGATCTTCACCCGATCGACCGCCGCATTGCGCTAAATGCGGCTCCGGCGATAGTACCGTTGAATGAATCGCCCTCTGTTAGAGTCAACCAGAATCCCAAAATCTCTCGACTGACCTCAACTGTGAGTATAGTGCTAAGTCGGCGGGTATGCAAGAAAAATTTTGAAAATTTTCTCGAGATTCCCATAAGTTCGCAATTTGTTCGGATTTGGGATCGCATTTTCTTCTGCCGCGGGGATAAACCCATCTGATTCATGCCCAGTTTCATGCCGCGGTAGGCGGCAGGGTGCGGGAGAGCGTTACGCAGTTGCAATTTGGTACCCCCCGGCGCACGGAATATGCCGGGTTCCCCGCGCTGATACGAACGGCGGGTAATCCCAGAATGGCACCAGGACAAAGGTTCGGGCAAATGTTAGTCGGTGGATTTAATCCACCGGTGGCCATCGCGGTTAAAAAGCATTTACCCTATCTCGCCCGGAGCCGCAGTGATCGCCGAGACGATTCGATAAGGCGAGCAAGCCGGGTGACGAACGCTCCGCCTCGATCGCCATGAAAAAAGCTGATTTCGCTCGTCCCCCGGGCGATTCCGCATCGGCTCCGCCCCCAACTTTCAATTCTCGCCCCCTGAGTCCAATCCACTCCCATCCCTTTTCCCGTGAATATCTCGCATAAGTGGGTATAATCTCTAACGGCAGAGTTTGGTGCGTTAGCCTGTTATCCGAGACATTGGAGGTCGAGGTACACATGCCTGTTAAGTCTCAACCACGTCACAAGCGATTACTCAGGCTTTGTCTGGTGCCCGTTGGCTGGGCGCTTTGGCTCTTCATCCTCCTGGCCATGCTGTCCTATCACCCCTCCGACCCCACCATCCTCAACAGCTCCCCGGCTTATTACGCCGGACATGCCGCCGGGCATAATTGGTGCGGCATTTTCGGGGCCTCCATTTCCGCCCTGCTGATGAATAACCTCGGCCCGGGGGCGTGGGTATTGCTGATCATGCTCGGCGCCGTGCTGGTGGTTTTCAGTGTCGGCGGCAACATCACGCAACTGATCTTCCGCCTGCTGGGCGGCGTGGTATTAATCGCAGGCGTCAGCGGCCTGGCCAATCTGCTCCATATGGACACCTCCCTTCCCGCCGGGCCGGGCGGAATGCTCGGCATGGCGATTGGATCGGTTCTCAAACGCACCCTGTCTACCGCCGGCTCGGCACTGGTGCTCGCGCTGGCCGTAATCGTCGGTCTGCTGCTGGCAGCGGATGAAATCGTGATGGCGATTTTTCCCATGACGGCCAAGGCCCTGAAGAAAGTGCCGGCGGATGAAATTGCCGGCACCGCCGGAACGCTGGCCGGTGGGCTCTGGGGATGGATCGCCAAAGGATTCGCCGCCATCTTTACCCGCAAACCCGCCGCTAAGGGCAAAAAGCCGAAGGTTGCTGCGGCCAAACCCGTGGTCGCCGCCGCCTCAACCGCCACCGATGCCCCCAATCCGTCGGTGGCCCTCGCCGACGCGGAACCCGTCGAGCCGCCCCCCGATGTCCCCGTCGCCGCCGATGCGGATAGCGCCGCACCGGCCCCGAAGCCGCCGCGTGAAGAACCGATCGTGCGCCGCCCCAAGGTGATTAATATTGAAGCGCTGCTTCCTTTCCGCAGTGCCCCGCCGCCGGCCACCAAGCAGGACCTGGGCAACTTCCGCCTGCCGGGGCTGGACCTGCTCGCCGATGCCGAGCCGCAGAATACCGACGGGCAGGAAGAAGCCGTGCGGCAGAAGGCACGCGATTTGGAGCAGTGCCTGCAGAGCTTCAAGTTGGATGTCAAAGTGGTGGCCATCGACACCGGCCCCGTGGTGACGCTTTACGAACTGGAACTGGCCCCCGGTATTAAAAGTGAAAAGGTCGGCAGCCTGTCCAAAAATATCGCCCGTGCCCTGAAAAGCCCCCCCGTGCGCATCATCGACAACATCCCCGGAAAATCCACCATGGGCGTCGAGGTGCCCAACACCGATAAAGAACGCGTCCGCCTCAAGGAACTCATGCTCCTGAGCGAAACCACCATGGCCAAAATGGCCCTGCCCATGTGCCTCGGCAAAGACGCCTCCGGCAACCCGCTGGTGGAAGACTTGGCCCGCATGCCGCACCTGCTCATCGCCGGCACCACCGGGTCGGGTAAATCCGTCTGCATCAATGCCATCATCATGTCGCTGCTGCTCACCCAGCGGCCGGACCATGTTAAATTTATCATGGTGGATCCGAAGATGGTCGAAATGCAGGATTACAAATCGGTTCCGCATCTCATGTCCCCCATCATCGACGACATGACCAAGGCCGAGGGGATGCTCTCCTGGGTGGCCGACAAAATGGATGAACGCTACGAAACGCTTTCCGAAGCAGGCGTGCGGCACATTCAGCAGTTCAATCAGCTCAGCCGCGAAGATATTCTGGATCGTTTCAAACCATCCACCCCGGAGGAGGAAGCGCGTATTCCGTTCCACATGCCGTACATTGTGGTGCTCATCGACGAACTCGCCGACCTGATGATGACCAGCAAGGAAGTGGAAAGCCACATCGTCCGCATCGCCCAGAAGGCCCGGGCCGTGGGGATTCATTTAATACTTGCCACCCAGCGGCCGGAGGCGACGGTCGTCACCGGCCTGATCAAATCCAACATGCCGGGACGCATCTGCTTTCAGGTGCGGTCTAAGATGGACTCGCGCATCATGCTGGACCAGAACGGCGGCGAGGTGCTGCTGGGCCAGGGTGATCTGCTGATGCTGCGGCCGACGGGCGGAGCCCTGCTGCGCGGGCAGGGGGTGTTTGTGGACGATGCTGAAATCAAGCAGGTGTGCAAATTCCTCGCCGATGTCGCCCAGCCGGAATTCCATCCGGAACTCATGCAGCTCGGCGCCCCGACCGGCCTGCAGGAATCGGAAAAAGATCCCCTTTTCAACGAAGCGGTGGATATTATTATTGAAACGCAGCGCGGCTCGGTGAGCCTGTTGCAACGGCGGCTGGCAATCGGCTATTCCCGCGCCAGCCGACTCATCGACCAGATGCGGGCGGCGGGCATTGTCGGGGCGTACAAGGGGAGCCAGGCCAGCGAGGTGAATATCACGGCCGAAGAGTGGGAGCAGGTGAAGAATTCGGAAGCGGCGGCCAAGGCGGAGGAAACGCAGAGCGTTCCGCCGTCGGATGACGATGATGCCGCCGATTCCGATTCAGACGATTCGCATCACGAATAATAATGTTCCGGCGATCCGGCGTTTCTGACGCCAGCCATCGGCACCGGCCTGCGCGCTCGGGTACAGACTCACCAGGTCGGCCGGTTCACGTTGCGGCGCTGGCCTTCGCCTTTCAGGTCTCGCTGCGCGAGGCTGCGACTGATGGTGGTTGGGTTGAATTCGTAAGGCGAGCAACAAGTCTACTTGGGAGGCTCTCCGCCAAGCATTTGTCGGCGGGACTCGGTTTGGTGCCTGTGATCCTGCTCCCTGAGTTTCACTATCCCCCATCTGCCGCCGATGAACACCGCTACCAAGGCAACGAGTGTGCCCGAGCTAAGGCATCCGGCAGCAAGCTGGGCGCCGTTAACCGCCTCATATACGGATCCAAATATCCCGGCCAACGCAACTATCAGGCCGAATATTTGGCCCTTTCTCTCCGATTTCCTGAACGCGGCCTGGTCCTCCTTCTGGATCGCCAGAACCTCCACCTCCATCCTCCTTCTGTGTGCCGCCTCCTCGGCAGCCATGGTTACGATCTGGTGTGCCAGCCCGGGGTGTATCTGGTCGTACCCCTTTAGTACTTCAGGGGGAGGAATCGGCCCAGACTGTTGGTGCATCGCCAATTCGGCGCTGATGGTCACGGTCTGAGGTATCTGTGCGCCCGCTCGCGCGGCAGACTCGTTAAGGCTTTTTTGGGGGGATGGCTACTCAGCTTTCGGCGGCTGGTCTGCTGGCGGCACTGCGACTCTCCAATTCTGATGACTCAATGGCGGAGTAAATGGCCCAGCCGACGCGGTACCAATCGGATGCAAGCCGCTGAGCGTCGCTTGTCCCCTCACTCAGAAGCGATCCTTTAAACGCGATCGGAAGCGGGAAGAGTTCCAAAGTACTGCCGATGCCAGCAAGAAAGTAGGGTGTCGTATATCTCCTCATTGACCACAATATAACTACCCGTTGGGTAACTTCCAAGCCGCAGGCCAAGACTGGATGTGTGCGGATCGGGTCTCATAAGGTACCCGAGCAGAATTCTCGCGCCCCGCCCGCGCGAAATGGGCGCCCACAGGGAGGGATGGCCACCCACCGGCAGGAAAAAAGATCGACGGCCATACCTCCGCCCGACGCAGTCGCCGCCTCGCTCAGGAAGTCACCCGATCACAACTTTTAAGAGTCACTCTCGGTTCGCCAAATTCTAAAATACGCGCGGGCCTTGCGGCGGCAGCCGCCAAAATGAGCGTCCGCAACTTTTAACGCGGTCCCGTTTTCCCAAGTGTAACCGGCCCCGGCCCGTGAGCAATCCGCAAACGAAATTTGAAATCTCAAATTTGAAATTTCAAATTTTTTGCAGACGCCCCAAATTGGCGATAAGAAGACGATCGCCTGTGTTCCTCGGCGACCCCCGCGGTTGTATACATTTCACTCCTATTGACGCAAAAACCGCCATTCAGGCCGCTGATAGGCCCTGAACAGATGAAAAATCGCCAAATTGGTGTACCAAATCGCCTTTCCGGACGTTATAGTGATAGTAAGCAGCTGTGCCCGTCGGGCTTCAGCAGGCACCCCTTTGTGGGAACGGGAATGGTTGGCTCTTGGGGTAAATAACATGAATCAGCATCGGCAATTGAAATGGGCGGCTCTGTGGTGTGCGGTCCTCTGTCTGGCGGCGTCCGTGTCATGGGCTAAGTTTGTCAACCCCAAGGCGTGGATACCGCCCAAGGCAAACCATGTCCGGATGTCGGGCGGCGAATCCACCGCTCCGCTGCCCCTGCCCGCCACACCGATGCGCCGCAGCGAGCATCATCGCAAGCCCGCTCCACCGGCGCTGATCGGCATGCTGGATCTGAACGTCATCAGCGGACACCGGGTTGTAAATTACCCCACCGAAACGATTGATATTGAAACATTAATGAACTGGACCAACATAGCCCTCGGACAGCATTACCGCTATGTGCAGGTTAACCCGATGCGGTTCAGCTACAGCCCCACCCAACTTCCGATCCTTTACATCACGGGCTGGACGCCGCTGCCCACATTCAGTCAGGCCGTTCTCGAACGTCTTCGCGGGTACGTGATGGCGGGGGGCACCATCTTGATCAACTCAAGCTGCGGCCGCCCGGCGTTTAATAAAAGTGTGATGGTTCTGGAGCATGAGCTTTTCCCCAATCGTCCGTTTGCTCCGCTGCCGCTGGATGATCCGCTCTTTCACTGCCTGAACAAAATCAGCTCGATGCGGGTACGGGTGGGGCTGGGGCCGTGGAAAAAAATCCCCCCCTATCTGGACGCGATGTATCTGGGGTGCCGGGCGGCGATCATCTTTTCCCCTGTGGATATGAGCTGGGGATGGAATGCTTCCCAGCGGCCGATCAAGGGGGGCACGCTCTATGACCAGCACGACGCTCTGCGGCTGGGGGCCAATATCCTTACCTATGTGCTGGCGGATTACCGTTACGCCCGGGCGTTTCAGATTCAGAAAATTTATCAGCAGTCGCGCATCCCCACACGCGATCAGCTTGTCTTTGCGCAGGTGGTTAACAACGGCGATTGGAATCCCACGCCGCACGGCCTGCCGAACCTGATGAAATTCATCGACCAGAAAACGACGCTCAGTGTGCAGTTCAAGCGCGTGAAGGTAACGTTGGACAGTGCCAAGATCGGGCAGTACCCGATCCTGTATATGACGGGCCTGCGGAATTTTTCCTGGACACCGCAGCAGGTGCAGAATCTGCATAATTATCTCCATGCCGGCGGGGTGCTGCTGGTGGATGACGCCATGGGCGCCGGGGCGTTTGATCAGGCCTTCCACAAGGAAATCGCGCTGGTCCTGCCGCACCATAAGATGCACATGCTGCCGCAGTCGAGCCCGATTTATCACGATCTGTTCAATCTGCAGCATGTGAACTATTCACCGGTGGTGGCGGCGGCTGATCCGGACCTCCACAGCCCGGTGCTCCAGGCGATCATGCTCGACGGAACGCCGGCGGTTATCTACAGCCGCATCTCCCTTTCCAATGGATGGGAGGATCTGCCCAATCCATACGCCAAGGCGTACCGCACG
The DNA here is from genome assembly GCA_049965755.1 of Phycisphaerae bacterium. Classification (GTDB taxonomy): domain Bacteria; phylum Planctomycetota; class Phycisphaerae; order WQYP01; family WQYP01; genus JAJZGD01. Next base: position 26,871 of record JBMFVY010000022.1, read on the forward strand.
CGCTCGGCCCTGGAATTGGGGGCGAACATTCTGGTCTATGCCACCACGCATTGATGATTTCGGGCGCACGGGAATTCCCCGCCCGGCGGTCGGGTTGCTGAGATTGTTGCGAGTGTCGTTCGGTGCCCGATCACGCGGAATCCCTGCCTGTTGAAAGAGCGGGATCAACGTGCAAGATCGGACCTTTGAGAATCGGATCGATGCGCCCGGTGGCGGATTAAATGGCGTCGCCGCCTTCGGTGCCGTCGCTGATCCGGATGACATTTTCCAGCGGAAGCACAAATATCTTTCCGTCGCCCACCTGGCCCTTGCCGCCCGGCCCGCTGCGGGCGCCGGTTTTAATCGCCTCGATGGTGGGCTGCACAAATGCCTCATTGACGGCAATTTCCAGACGAACTTTACGAATCAGATTCACCTGCATCGCCTGCCCCCGAAAGTATTCAGTATGCCCCTTCTGGCGGCCATACCCCTGCACATCGCTGACGGTAAGGCGGAACACCTCGACGCTGCTCAGAGCCTGCTTGACGGCTTCGAGCCGGAACGGCTGAATAATGGCGACAATCAACTTCATGAAGATTCTCCATTCTTGTCCGGGGCGCGAAATGGACGGCCCGGAAAAATACTAAATTCGGCCGATAAACGCAGCGGCCGATGAACCCCGTCAGGAATTGGCGGGGACGACAATCGATGTTTCCGGCAGCGCTCCGATATCCCACGCCGCTTCGCCATGGATGCCGAGATCCAATCCTTCCACCTCCACCACGTCCGGTACACGGAGTCCGATCGTGGCTTTGACGATCCAGCCGACCATCAGTGTGCCGAGAGCGACGAACGCCACCGTGCTCACCGCCGCCAGAAGCTGAATAAGGAACTGATGCACATCCCCCTGCAGCAGCCCACGCACGCCGTTGACGGCGGCGACGGCGAAGAGCCCGGTCAGCAGCATGCCGAGAAAGCCGCCGACACCGTGAACGCCGAAGGCGTCGAGCGAATCATCATAGCCAAGGCGGGCTTTTAGCTGCACGGCCAGATAACAGACGGCGCCGGCGAGGATGCCGATGATGGGAGATGCCCAGATGGCGACAAATCCGCAGGCGGGGGTAATGGCCACCAGCCCGGCGACAATACCCGATGCGAGTCCGAGGGTGCTCATGCGGCGGTGGTGAATGTATTCCGCTATATTCCATGCAAAGCCTGACGCAGCCGCCGCGACGGTGGTATTCAGAAAGGCGATGCCGGCAAGTCCGTCAGCGGCCCCTGCAGAGCCCGCATTAAAACCGTACCAGCCGAACCAGAGGATGCCCGCACCCAGCAACGTCAGGGCAAGGGAGCTTGGCTGCAGCACCTGATTGGGATACCCATTTCTGCGACCGATCAGCAGCGAAAGCATCAGGCCGCCGACACCGGAGGCAATTTCGACAACCGTCCCCCCGGCAAAATCCGCCACATGCAGTTGATCCAACCATCCTCCGCCCCACACCCAGTGGACGAGAGGGTCATAGACAAAAGTGGTCCAGAGGAGGACGAATAGCAAGAAGGAGCTGAATTTCATCCGCTCCACAATGGAGCCCGCAATAACGGCCGGGGTAATCATCGCAAACATGGCTTGAAACATGCAGAAGACGGTTTCAGGGATATAGTGGCCGCTTTGTGAGACGGCGTGGTGCGGGCCGATGCCGATGAGCAGGATATCCGCGGGGTTCCAGCCGATGATGCCACCATGGTCGGTGCCGAAACCGAGCATGTAACCAAATAAAATCCACTGGAGAACAATCACCACCAGCGCTGTATAGGAATGCATCATGGTGGCCAGAACATTTTTCTTACGCACCATGCCGGCGTAAAAGAGTGCCAAACCGGGGATCATGAACATGACCAGCGCGGTGGAGGCCATCATCCATGCGGTACTGCCGGTATCGATTTTTACGGCGGGGGCGTTCAGATGCAGGGGCGATGCCGCCAGACATCTGCCGCCGGAGAGCAGGCATACGCAAGCCAATAGCAGTGCAATCGGCAGCGCCGCGCGCCTGCATGCCGCCGACCCGGTAATGATCTTCCGCCCGTTCATGAATTCCATGTTTGATTCTCCTCTGCCAGTTTTATCATCACATCACACTGCAAATCTGGCAGTGCCGCTTAAATATGCAGATTCCACAACATGCAGCCGGTTTATGGCCTCGGACGACACGCGCCTGCCAAACGCGAAGCAAAAATGGAGATGCGCAATATTGAAAGCTCACCGGGCGGTTTCCTGCCGACGGTTGCACCGCTGATGATAACCTGCCCCGCCGAACACCTCCATCGACGTTCTCCGCAGGTCGACTCGCACAGCGTCGAAGAGACCGGGCTCAATTCAACCGATGCCCGGCGCGGTGCGCTGTCATCCCCATCCGCGTGCCGCTTTCTTAAGCGTGCTGCATATGTTGCGGGCACACCGCAGGGGAGAATTATCAATAGGGGGAGGTAAAAATGCAAATATGCCTTGATAACAAGCAGTGCTATGGCATTCGTAAGGTTACGGGCCGGATTGCATAAAATGAGAGCACGGGAGGAAGTCGGCGATCTTTACCACGGGAACGGTATCGATTGCGCCCGCGACGCAAAAGCAGGCTGCTTTTTGGATGGAAGGAATTCGGGAACCTGGCGTCACCTTTCACATTCGGCGAAAGGTGTGGCCGTGATGCGGTAACGTGTAACGGCAGACTGGGTTATACTCCCGGCTTTCGTGGTGATCTGCTGCGCAGAGACAACGGCACGTTGCGGTTTGATTCGAAGCGGGTCAGGGTGGTACTTTCAGGAGTCAACGGTGAACATCAACAAGCGGTGCTTAATCCGTACACTTCCGGCCATGATAACCGCCATCGCTCTGGCGCAACCGCGGGGGGCGCACGCAGCGGCACCGATGATCCAATATGTTCCGAAAAACGCCATTCTGTACATCGGCATGGCCGGCATTCCGCACCAGTGGCCGGGATATGAGGGGTCAAATTTACAGATGCTCATGAGTCGGAGCCCCCGGCTGCAGAAATTGCTCAAAAAATGGCGGTCGGCACCCTCCGCCGGTAATTCGTCTGCCAAGTCGATGGGAAAAGTGTTCGGCCGTCCCTTCGCCATTTACCTCACAAATATTAAGGGGGCCACCCATGGTGGGCAGCCGGACGGCAATCTCGGCATTGTTATACGGGCGGGTAAAGATTGGAAAGCCGTACTCAAGGCCATCAGCGATTCCCCACTTTCAGCCGGGGAAAAGCGGGGGCATGTCGGCGGCATTGTGTATGATATTTTTCAGGCCACGCCGACGGAATTGCGTCTGCTTCGCCAGCCGGGACAGGCCGGGGCGACGTTCGCCGCCAACGCGCATTTCCAGGCCCTGACGGCACAACTCGGGCCGATGTCCGCGGATGCGTGGTATGTCAACATTCGGAAACTCAGCACTCAGTTATTGAACGGCCATTATGGACAGGCTACGGCGCAGATGCTGCCGCTGATTCAGAAGGTTTATAAGGGTTCAGGCCTGGGCGACTACACGGCCATGGTTGGGGGTGGAGGGTTCAGGGGGAAGAACTACGTCTACCACATGAAGGCCGTGATGACTAAAAGTGAAAAAAATGATACCGCCGGGCTCAAGCGTATGCTGGCTCTCGTGCCCGAAAATGCCGCCAGCGTCGCGACCTATCACTTCGATCTGGCGGCGATGTACAAGACCATTGAGAACATGGGCAAACAGGCGGGCTTTGCAAAGCGCGTCAAGCAGGGGCTTACGCAGGCCGGTACCTTGGCGGGCATCAGCCTGCGCCGCGATGTTATCGATGCTGCTGGGGCCCGATGGGTTACATTTACCATGCCTGATAAGGCGGGAATGTATTCGACTGTCACGGAAAGCATGCTCAGACATCCGGAAAAGTTTTCCAATGCCCTGCAATCGATTGCGCCGCTGGCTCTGATGGCGATTAACGGTGCCCGCCAGCAACGAAATCCCAACGCCACACCGATTACGCTTAAGGCGACGAAAGTCGGCACTGACACCATCTACAGCATTCATGGTGCGGGCATCTCATGGTGCATCAGCGGTAAGCGATTGATTGTGGCAGAATCCGTCTCGTCGATCAGGCGCGCGCTCCAGAACCAATCACATAAAAATATCATGGACAACCCCACATTTGCCGCCGCCTACCGAACCATGGCTGCGGATCACGGCCTGAGGGACGTATCGTGGATCGATTCTCCCAAACTCCTGCCGCAATCGTATCTCTGGTTTCTGAAGGTAATTCAGCGTGGTGATGAAGTACGCCCCGCACTCGCCCGGTACCTTCGTCCCAGCGACATGCCGAAACTGAGTCTGCTGCAAAAATATCAGCAATTTTCTCAGAGCGCCCAGTGGTACACCCCGCACAGTTGGGAATTGGCGATTCATTCCTCGTTGCCGGTGGGTGAAGTGCTCACGCCGCAGTCCGCGAGTTTCATGACGGATATTTCTAATCCACTGGTCGGCAAACTGATCGCCAATTTCGCGGTAATAGGTTTTACCGGCCGAGCGATGTCGGCTCAGCAACCGGGGCAGGCTCCGGCTCAGGGTGCAGCCGCACCGGCCCCGCCGGGCGGAAATTAGTTCCTACGGAGATTCGGGGTCCGCGGCGCAGCGTTCAATATGCGCAGCATCATAGAGCGGCCCCGTTGCCGCCTGCATACCGGGACATCGCCTCGCGGCGTTGTCCCAATGCTGCCGGCTTTCTATGTTCTGCTTCCAGAACGGCCAGGTGCGACACTGCGTGGGGCGTACCGGATAAATGCTGCACAGGGCCTTGCCCCCGCTGCGCTGCAGAAATATGCAGTCGTAATTCGGCTGCTCGGTGAGGCTGATGCCGCCGGGCAGTTGCCGCAAATACCGATGGGCAAAGTCTTCCACGCCCAGGCCGAGAAACTCTGATATCGCGAGGATATCGCGATCGGATACCCATACATAACCGGGCCCGCCGGAGCAGCAGTTTCCACATTGGGTACAACTGAAGTGCAGTCCCTTTTCATACCAGGGGGGCTGAGGCTCTTTGAGAATACGGAGGCGATGTTGTTTCGTCATATCGGTCACGGCGCGTAGTGTAATGCATGACTCTGCGGGGGAAAAATGACGGTGACGCCACGCCGCTACCATTGGATTCGATCGCCTTGCCCATCGGTGAAACTGCCGAAGAGAATGATCAGCGTATCGATGATCCACCACGGAATGGTGATGATCAGGCCGTAGCCGGTCAGGGAAAGGACCAACATGAAGATCCCGCGGATGTAATTGCCTGCATAAAAATGATGCATCCCGATAAGTCCGAATAGGACGCAGAGCCCGAGCGTGATGAGGATATTGCGGGAGGAGCGCCGGTGGACGAGTTCACGCTGGGCCTGCGCAAAATGGTGCCCGGAATGAAGGCCCGAATGGTAACCCGTGCGGGATGTATAAAATACTCCCGTACCGGGCACGCCGACGGTTCGGCGTATGCCGGTGCGTCCAACCGTGACATGAGCCCCGCGGAATCCGGCGGACAGCGATGCTCCATGTTTTGAAAAATTAACGGTGAGGCCGGGCGCAACCCGCACCCGCCTGAAAAATCTTACGTAACCCATCAACCACCCCCTGCCCGAAAACGCCTCACTACGCCCATGGTATCACCGCCAATCGGCAAGCTCAAGAAGATGGCTTTCTTTCATCAAGAAAAATTTCAAATTTATTCTGGAACATTGAAACTCGCCGGCCGATACACAGCTCCGCGATGTACGGTTTTGTGGCTCTGGTATCCCGAGTGCGGTCGGTTAAAATCATCGGTTGTAAGCTCGAACGGGAGAGTGCTGAAACATTGGAATGTCTCAGCGAGGATAGATGCGGGCGACGCAATTTACGGGAGTTCGCTTATGGGGCTGATTTGGTGGATATTCGGGCTGATCGAAATTATCCTCATCCTCTACTGCCTGATCGATATTATTTCCAAAAGTAAATCCACCGGGTGGAAGGTACTCTGGGTGATTGTTATCTTTCTCTTCCCGCTGCTTGGATCCGTCCTTTACATACTCATTGGTAAAAGCACCTGACCACGCGGTAAGACGGAGTAACGACCGGCGTGCCGTCTGCCGGGCGCTATCATACCAATAGCGGCGGAGGATGATTGAATCCGGCCCACCGGGGATATCCGGGTCGCCGGTTATATATGCGGTTTTGCCCGGTTTCAGTCGCCGGGTATCCGCCAGAGCGGGGTATCGCCATGCATCTGATATTTCTACTCCCCATGATGTTGATCGGCCTTATCGGGTTGCTGATTCAAATCGCCTGTCTGATCAGCGTTGCGGTGAAGCCCAAAGATGCGGGGTGGAAAGTGGTGTAGGCGCTGATCATCATATTTTTTCCGTTTCTCGGCTGCCTGATTTACATTCTGGTTGGGCGGAAAATTTAATATTATTATAATGATTATGGTCGGTGAGGGCGGCTGGCCGTGATGTCGGGCGCTCTACACCGACGGTGCAATCGCCGTATCCTCAGCCGTCTTGCCGGAAAGCATTCCCGCGTCAAATAATCCCGTCAGGTACCATCCGTCGCGGCGCGGCTCGACGATGCAGATCAGACCGTTGGTCAGAGGAAATCGGCGCGGTGCACCCTCCGGCAATCCCAGAACGTGCCAGATGACATGTTTCATCACCCCACCATGTGAAACAACCAGAACATCTCCGCCCGGATGCCGCTGCGCAATCGCATCAAGAATCTTCGAAACCCTCTGCCAGAGCTGTTGATCGGTCTCTACTCCGGCTACACCCGTCCAGTCGGCCAGATCGCCATTTTCAACAAGCCGATTGCCGTCGGCGGCGCGGATACTGCGCACCTGCTCCCAGGTTTTTCCCTCAAATTCGCCCAGATTGCGTTCCCGCAGTTCGGGGGTGCAGGAAACGGTGAGTCCGAGTTTCTCGCCGATGACGTCGGCCGTCTGGGCGGCGCGGGGAAGGTCGCTGGAGTACAGGGCGGCAAACGGGCTTTGCTGTCGCGTGTCGAAGAGCCAATCGGCCAACAATTTTGCCTGGGCCCGGCCTGTGGCGTTGAGTTCGGTGGGGGTGTGCCCCTGAATTCTTCGCTGGGCGTTCCAGTCGGTTTGGCCGTGCCGCACCAGCCAGATGCGTGTCACCGGTGGGGTTGTCATGTCTGCTGTGCTCCTGCTGTGAGATGATCCTGATTACCGGCGGGCCGCAAAACGGGGATGTATTTCGCCGCCATGCTGCCATAAACGCCGCCGCTATATGATTTTTTCCTGCCGCAGCCAGGCGATGAAACGCTCGAGTCCTTCCCGCACCTGCACCCTGGGCTGATAACCGAGCTGCTGCCGGGCGCGGGTGATGTCGGCATAGGTGATTTTCGGTTCGGAAAGCGGCGCCGGGACGGTATGGATCCGGGCGGTTTTGCCCAGGATATGTTCCAGCGTGTGGACAAATTCCGTGTTCTCCACCGGATTGCCGCACCCCAGATTGAAGATGCGATAACCGTCGGGGGTGTCAAGGGCCTTGAGAAAACCATCGAGGATGTCATCGATGTAGGTCCAGTCGCGTTTGAGTCTGCCGCCGTCAAAAAGGGTCAGTTCGCGCCCCGCGAGAATGTCCGTCGTCCACTGCCACGGCATCATATCCGGGCGGCCATGCGGGCCGTAAACATTGAAAAATCTCAGTACCGTTACGGGCATTGAAAAAACATGAGCATAGGAATGACTGAATATCTCCATGGCCCGCTTGCTGGCCGGGTAGGCGGCCAGCGGCCGATCCGCGGCGGCCGATTCGGAAAACGGCACGGGTGTTGAACTGCCGTAAACCGATCCCGTAGACGCCAGCAGCAGATGAACGGGCCCCTGCGAACGGGCGGCCTCAAATAGATTCACCGACCCGTGCACATTGACGGTGGAATAGAGTGCCGGATTTTTCACGCTGTAGCGAACCGATGCCATGGCCCCGATATGGGCAATCGCATCAAAGCGATGGGCGTCAAAGAGTTTCCGCACGGCGGCGGCATCACAGAAATCAACCTGCGCAAAGGTAAAGCCGGGCAGCGATTGAATATCCGCCAGATTGCGCCTCTTGAGGTTGGTATCGTAGTAGTCGTTGAGATTGTCCATGCCAACCACTTCGTCCCCTCGCTGGAGAAGTTTCAGGGCAAGACGCGATCCGATAAACCCGGCCGCCCCGGTGACCAATATTTTTGCCATGTCGTAACGATCCTTCTTTTTGCAGACAGCCTCGGGTGCGTTCGGGCGGTCAGACCACCTGCTCGCCTGCCTGACGCAGAATTTCCAGGCCGGCGGAGCAGCCGATCCGATCCGCACCGGCTTGAATCATGGCCACGGCATCTGCGGCGGTGCGAATGCCGCCAGATGCCTTGACCTTCAGCGGCCCAGCATATTGTTTCAGCAGGCGAACCGCCTCAACCGTGGCACCCCCGGCGGGATGAAACCCGGTGCTGGTTTTTACAAAATCCGCCCCGCCGCTGATCGCCGCTTCGCAACCAAGGGCAATCTGGCGTTCATTGAGAACGGCCGTTTCCAATATCACTTTAACAACCGTTTTACTCCAGACACTGCGGGCGGCTCGCACCACCTCCATCACCTCTTCGCGGGCAGCGGGCAGATCGCCTTCCAGCAGCAGCGGAATAAACATCACCATGTCGATCTCGTTGCATCCGTCCTTGACGCAGCTCGACGCCTCGACGGCTTTGATCGTGAGCCGCCCGGCGCCGAGAGGAAAACCGACACAACCGGCGACCGCGGGCAGTTCCGCCAGCGGGCGGCCGCGACTTGCGGCGAGTTCCGCCGCCGTCTCCGATGCCAGATGCGCCCATCGCGGATTGACGCAGACGGCTGCAAAGCGATGTTCAAACGCCTCGATCACCAGACGGCGGATGTCGACGGTGCCGGCCTCGGCCTTGAGCAGGGTGTGGTCAATTCGTCGCGCGATCTCACGTTGGAGTGATGATTGATTCTCGGTATGGCTATCCGGATAACTGATGGCTCCTCCTTGATCGAGGTACAATTTCCAATCGTACAAGGTTATAAACGATGCTCGCGGGAATTTCCTGCATGTCCGCCCGATAATTTCCGCCTGCTTTGAAATTTTTCATCCACATGAGACAGATAATTCTAAAACCGGCAAATTTTGCTCAAGTTGAAGATGCAACTTGCCGGGCATCGACTATAATTCCGTTGTGACGTCTCGAGGATCTGTGTGTTGTGATAGGTCGGGAGGTTTTTACAATGCGACGACCGATTGAAAACGCC
>JBMFVY010000023.1:0-36122 GCA_049965755.1 Phycisphaerae bacterium
CACATAAATGCGAAAAAACACATTTAACAAATTGTAATACAACGACTTACGTCAAATATGCCGTTGGAACATCCGTTATAAATCCATCAAGGCCAGCATCCGCAGCAAACGCTTCATCGTCGGCTGGGACAAAAACTATCTCCTACGCCTTATCTCCACCTGATCCGAGTATGCGTTCGCACTGCGAGGCTCCGTGAATAATCCGGGGCAGGCGGGATGGAAGGGGAATTAGTTCGTGTTATACTTCAGTGTTCGGCGCCGGGCGGTGAAGCACGGTGCCTGTATGGATTTGTTTGTGGAACTGCGACCGCTCCCTGCTGTGGGGGCCTGCTGATTGGGAAATAGATTTAATGAAACGTCGGGATGAATTACGCAATATCGCCATTATCGCACACGTTGACCATGGCAAGACGACACTGGTGGATGCCCTGCTGAGGCAGTCGGGGATGTTCCGCGCCGGACAGATGGATGAAAAAACGCTCATTCTGGATAACAACCCGCTGGAGCGGGAACGCGGTATCACCATTTTGGCCAAAAATGTGGCGATGACCTATACCGACCTGAAGCATGTCACACGGAAGATTAATATCATTGACACGCCGGGCCACGCCGATTTCGGTGGAGAGGTGGAACGCGTATTGAAAATGGCGGACGGCGTGCTGCTGCTGGTGGACGCGTTTGAAGGCCCAATGCCCCAGACCCGCTTTGTGCTGAAAAAAGCATTCCACTACCACATCAAGCCGATTGTGGTGATCAATAAAATCGACCGACCGGATGCGCGGCCGGACGAAGTGCTTAACGAAATCTTTGATCTGTTTGTAGAACTGGAAGCCGACGACGAGGCGCTGGATTTTCCGGTGGTTTACGCATCGGGTCGAGCGGGTTATGCGCGTCTGGATCCGGCGGATGAATCGATGGATATGCGACCGCTGCTTGAAACCATCATCAGCCGCATTCCCGGTCCGGTGGCGGATCTGGAAAAGCCGCTGCAGATGCAGGTTACCAACATCGACTACAACGAATATGTGGGCCGGATCGGCATCGGACGCGTGTTTAACGGATATCTGCGACGGGGAGAGAAAATTGCCCTGATGAAGCGTAACGGGCAGCAGGAAACGCATTCCATTATTGAACTTTTTCTATTTTCCGGCCTGGGCCGCGAGAAGACCGAACATGTGGAGGCGGGCGATATTTGTGCGGTGGTCGGGATTGATGACGTGGATATTGGCGACACGATTGCCAGCCTGGAACATCCCGAGGCGCTGCCGCTGATTGATGTGGATGAACCGACGCTGAGCATGATTTTCAGCGTTAACGACTCTCCCTTCGCCGGTCGTGACGGAAAATTTGTCACCAGCCGTAATCTGCGGGATCGCCTGCATCGGGAGTTGCAGAGTAATGTGGCACTGCGGGTGGAGGATACGTCTTCGGCGGATTCGCTGCGTGTCAGCGGACGTGGACTTCTGCACCTGGGGGTGCTGATTGAAAACATGCGGCGTGAAGGGTACGAACTGCAGGTCAGCAAGCCAAAGGTCATCTTCAAGGAAGTCAACGGCCATAAGTGTGAGCCGATTGAGAATCTCGTCATTGATGTGCCGCAGAGTTCCGTCGGTGCCGTGATGGAGGCTATCGGCAACCGCCGTGGCGAACTGGTGAAGATGGACACGAAAGGAAACATGGCGCATCTGGAATTTACCATTCCGGCCCGCGGGCTGATCGGCCTGCGGACGCGTCTGCTCAATGCAACGCAGGGAGAGGCGATCATGCATCACACCTTTCACGACTACCAGTTTATCCGCGGGGCCCTGCCGGGTCGGCAGAATGGCGTGATGGTCAGCATGGAGCTTGGCGTGACCAATGCGTACGCGCTCGATACCCTGCAGGATCGCGGCGTGATGTTTGTCAAGCCGGGGGATGAGGTGTACGAGGGGATGGTGGTCGGAGAATTTAATAAAGATACCGATATTGTGGTGAATGTCTGTCGGGAGAAGAAACTTTCCAATATGCGCACCACCGCCAGTGATAAAAATATCATTCTCAAGCCGCCGCGTGATATGTCGCTGGAAATTGCGCTGGAATATATTGAAGATGATGAACTTGTGGAGATCACGCCGAAAACCATCCGTATCCGCAAACGCCATTTGAAGGAAAATGAGCGTAAGCGGATCGGTCGCGCCGAGGCGGCGGTGCTGGGAGAATAATATTGCCGCCTTGCGGATGCTCGGCCATGGAACGCTTCAATGCCGGAAAGAATTGACGTACATAATCATCTCCTGCCGAATCTGGACGACGGGTGCGCATCCCTTGATGATTCGTTTGAGTGTCTCCGGGGGCTGATGGATGCGGGGTATCGAAGGTTATTTTTGACTCCGCACACCGGGCCGACCGACATGTGTTCCATTCGGCCGGAAGAATCTCTGGAACATTTTGAAAAGTTCTCGGCGGCCGCACGCAAAGCGGGTTTTGATGTGGAATTGAAACTCGGGGGGGAGGTGCGGCTATCTCCGGAACTTCTGGCTATGCGGGATTTGACGCTTGCAGTAACTTACGGTCTCAAATCATCATACTGTCTGGTGGATATCTGGGAACCGGATTGGCCGCAGTGGGCACAGGACTGCATCGATTGGCTCCACAGAGCTGGACGGACGGTGATACTGGCCCATCCGGAGCGGATGCCGATCATGCAGAAAGATATCGGGTTAATGGACCGGCTGGCAAGCAAGGGAGTGCTGTTTCAAGGCAATCTGGCGCCGCTGGGGGGATCGGAGTCTGAACCTATTCGGTTATTGGCGGAGCAATTTCTGCGCGACGGACGTTATTTCATGCTTGGCACCGACTGCCACCGGCCTTCGCATCTGCCGGCACGGCTTGCGGGCCTGCAGCGGGCGACGGAGATTGTCGGTGAGGCTGCCGTGAACCGACTCACGTATGACAATCCGATGAAAATCTGGCTCGCCTCGTGAAGGCGCGTGGAAGCATTGTCCGAACGCATCATGGTTTGTCGGCAATTGCGATTTAGCGCGCACGGTACCTGTCGGCATGCAGTCCGAGTTGAGCTTTTGGGAAAAGTTGGAGTTGATTCAACCAGAAGACCCACCTAGCATTGCAAGTCGAATAGTGTTGATTTTTCGCGTGAGGTGGTATGCAGTTGAATAGTGATCCTCCCAAGGCACGGACGAGAGGCCAGCTCGGGCAGAGCGGTTACAAGCCGTGCACCGTCAAGGAAGAATTGCGGCGTAATGTTCTGGAGCGTCTTCGGAACAAGACGCCGCTGTTTCCCGGTATGACGGGATATGACGAAACGGTCATCCCGGAAATCATCAACGGCATTCTGTCGCGACATGATATCCTTTTCCTCGGTCTGAGGGGGCAGGCCAAAACCCGCATGATCCGTATGCTTCCGAACCTGCTGGATGAGTGGATTCCGGTGCTGGCGGATTCTGAGTTGCCGGATGATCCGATTCAGCCGCGTCTTTCGATGGGGAAGCGCATCGTTGCCGAGCAGGGAGATGAGGCGCTAATTCGCTGGATGCACCGAAGCGAACGGTTTCACGAGAAACTGGCAACTCCGGATGTGACGATTGCCGATCTGATCGGTGAGATCGATCTGGTGCGGCATGCTCAGGGGCGATTTCTATCCGATGAATCCACGATGCACTTCGGGCTGATTCCGCGTACGAACCGTGGCATTTTTGCCATGAATGAACTGCCGGATCTGGCGCCGAAGATTCAGGTGGGACTCTTCAACGTGCTGGAGGAGCGCGATGTGCAGATTCGCGGCTACCCGATCCGGCTTGATCTGGATATCAGCATGGTGTTTTCAGCCAATCCCGAAGACTACACCAATCGCGGACGCATTGTAACGCCGCTGAAAGACCGCATTGGCAGCGTCATCCGAACCCATTATCCGCTTAATATCCGTGACGCCATTCAAATTACACAGGATAATGCCTGGATTGCCCGAGAAGGCGGCGTGACGGTCACCATTCCCCCGTTCATGTTTGAGATATTGGAGGAATTTGTCCGTCTGGCGAGAAACAGCCCGCATATCAATCAGGCCAGCGGCGTAAGTGTGCGCTGCTCCATCACCAATGCTGAAAATCTCGTCAGTAGTGCCGAGCGTCGGGCGCTGCTCTGTGGAGAGTCGCAGGTGACCACGCGCATGGATGATCTGGCGTTTGTGAAGGCCAGCAGCCGGGGAAAAATCGAATTGATGCTTGCCGAAGGGGATACGGCGGAAGATAAGCTGATTTCGTCCGTGCTCGGCGAAGCGGTGAAGGGGATATTCAACAAGGTTGCCGACCCGGCTGATTTTGAAGACCTGATCGATCAGTTCAAGGGTGGATTGACGCTTGAGGTGGGCGATGATGTGAGCACGGCAACGATGGTGGAAAATTTCGGTCTGGTTAAGGGGATGAAATCGGCCGTCCATAAATTATGCCGCGAGATGGAACTTGCCACAACCGATGGGAATGTGGCGAGTGTTGGTGAATTTCTGCTTGAGGCGCTGTACGTCAACAATCGTTTGAGCAAAGCATCAACGCGCGGCAAGCAGTTCTTCAGGAAGTGATAACCGCAAGGTTGGATAAACGGCGACGGATTGGTTTCACTGGGATTCAAGGGCCTGAGTTTGGGATTCCCCGAAAATGGCGGTGCCGACGCGTATGAGTGTGGCCCCCTCTTCGACGGCGGCTTCAAAGTCGTTACTCATCCCCATGGATAGCTGATCGAAATCGTCGGTCGGGTCGCTTTCGAGTCGAATTTCATCGAAGAGTTCCCGCAGGATGATGAAATATTCGCGGGCTTTTTCCGGGTCTGGATGGTTAGGCGCCATCGTCATGAGCCCGACAAAGTGAAGGGCCGACATGTTGCGGAATTGTTCATACATGTGCCGTGCGGCGGGAAGCTTGACGCCGTATTTACTTTCTTCGCCGGATACGTTTACTTCCAGCAGAGCGCGGATCATTTTGCCCCGGCGCTGACCGATGGATTCGAGTTCCTCCGCCAGTCGCATGGAATCTACACCGTGTATCAACCAAGAATGGCCGGCGGCCGTAGCGGCCTTGTTGCGCTGCAGATGGCCGATCATGTGCCAGCGCACCGCCAGCGCCAGGCCCGGGTCCAAGCCTCTGGCTTCAAGGATGGCGGGAAGGGCTGCGATTCGGTCCTGGAGCTGCTGAACGCGGCTCTCACCGAAATCCAGATGGCCGCACGCGATCAGATCAACGATCTGATCCATGGAGCCACCTTTGGATACGGCAACAAGCGTAACCGATGCGGGATCACGATTGGCGCGTCGGGCGGCGTTCACCATTCGCTGTCGAATGACCTGATATCTATCCGCTGTCGTCATCCTGCGCTTTCACTGGGGCGATCACTCAGTTACACCAATTACCATGCCGGAATTTTACGGGGCAAAGAGTTTTTTTGAAATCTGCCGGTGCCTGAAGGTACGCGCCATTAAACCGCTGCCGCATTCAATACCGGCGTTTTAGCGGCATCCCGCAAGGGCGTTTCAATCGATTCATCGTCAAACGGCATATCACCGGATACCGGCGTCTGTCGGCTTAAGAATGTCGCCACCGCCTGATCAAAATCCTGTCGGGAATTAATAGTTCGTATCGCGTCCTTAAGTTCGCGGCAGGGGTGCATGTGCTTTGAATACCAACTGATCCGTTTCCGGAATTCACAGACCGCCACACGTTCATTACGGAAGCGCAGCAGGTTGTAGAAATGATCGCACATCCATCGGCATTTCTGCGCAATGGATGGCGCCGGCAGTAATTCGCCGGTACGCAGATAGTGATCGATATCTCTCAGTAGCCAAGGTGCCGATAGAGCTGCCCGCCCCACCATCACGCCCCGGCACCCGGTAACGCGCATCATTTCGGCAGCCGCCGCCGGGCTGGTGATATCGCCGTTGCCGATGACGGGTATTTTTTGCACGGCAGCCACAACGGAAGCGATGCCGTCAAGCCTGACAGAGCCGGTAAAGCGCATTTCGGTG
Source organism: Phycisphaerae bacterium (assembly GCA_049965755.1). Taxonomy (GTDB): domain Bacteria; phylum Planctomycetota; class Phycisphaerae; order WQYP01; family WQYP01; genus JAJZGD01. The sequence goes on from JBMFVY010000023.1 coordinate 6,008, forward strand.
GTTCGGCCATGGATGGTGATGGCCGCGATGCCGAGTTGCTCAAGTCGATTGGCGAGAAAAGGCGCAACAATCCGGCGGTCATCCCAACCGAGGCGCAATTTGGCGGTTACGGGAACGCTTTTGACGGTCTGCACGATTTTTTCCACCATGGCCAGCGTTGTTGACACGCGGCAAAGTAGAGCGGATCCGCCGTTGCGTTTGGTAATCTTATCCACGGGGCATCCCATGTTAATATCGATGATTGCCGCCCCATGATCCACCGCCCATCGCGCCGCATCGCAGAGTTTTTCAGGCTCGGCGCCATAGAGTTGCATGGCAAGCGGGCTGTCTTCCGGACAGGTGGCTGCGAGTTCCATGGAGCGCTTATTTTCTCTTAAAACACCCTCGGGGCAGAGCAGATCGGTGCAGGCCAGACTCACTCCGCCGCAGGACCTAGCCACCAGGCGAAATGATAGATCGCAATAACCTGCGATCGGCGCCAGGAGAACCCAACCGGCGAGTTGAACCGCGCCGATCCGGAGCGGCGCCGGCCGGGCGGGCGGAATTATGCTTGGCGATTGCTGGTTATCAGGCACTGATGCGAGGATCATTGTGCATTTCCCTGCTGGTCAACTCTGAAAAATCCCCCAACGTACTGAGGCGAATCGGCCGCACACCGGTTACGAGGCCTGCTGCGCGTTGGTGTAAACATTTTGAACATCATCGTTATCTTCCAATCCATCAACGAGAGCCTGGAGCTTTTCGGCCTGATCGGCTGAGATTTCTATAGTCTGAGCGGGGATCATGGTAAGTTCTGCGGAGACCATCGGAATGTGGGCCTGTTCCAAGGCCTTGCGGACTTTTTCAAAGTCGTTGAGAGCTGTTTCAACGGTGTATCCCTCCGGTGCCGTCACCACATCCGTTGCCCCCGCATCCAGCGCCAATTCAAGCAGTCGATCCTCATCGACGGCTGCACGTTCAACCGCGATGATACCCCGGCTTGAAAACATCCACGCCACGCTATTGGCGGCACCGAGCGCCCCCCCATTGCGATCAAAGACCACTCGTATCTCACTGGTTGTGCGATTGCGATTGTCGGTGAGCGCATCAACCAGCACAGCCACGCCACCGGGAGCGTAACCCTCATAAAGGGTCGGCTCAAAATTGGCGGCACCGAGTTCGCCGGTTCCCTTTTTTACAGCTTTTTCAATAGTGTCGTTGGGCATATTGGCGGCGCGGGCTTTATCTATTGCATAGCGCAGTGCTAGATTGTCGTCTGGGTTGCCGCCCCGTTTGGCGGCGATAATGATGAGCCGAGCGATTTTACTCCAATGTTTACCACGTCTGGCATCTACAACCGCTTTTTTGTGCTTGATCGACTTCCAGTGCGAATGTCCGGCCATAAATTCAAAATTCCTCTCGAGTCAGTTTCGTTCCGTTCCACCGCTGCAGGCATGATAACCAACAGTTCGCCGAGATGGAATTTACACTTCGGCGCCGCGAACGTGGGGAAGCGGAGAGATTGCTGCAACGGTGCCCAGTTCAGCGTTCCGGCAGATCAAGACGCGGCGGCAACGTTTGATTTTGCTGTGTCCGGGGCGGCAGATTCGGCAGTAGCGGGATCCGGAGGAGTTTGTGTTTTTCGAGTGTTATAACTTACCCATTCATGAGCATTGGGATCATCCATGGATAAAAGCGTGTAGGCACAGCCGGGCGGCACCATATCGAACCGTGCGTCCTCACCCTTGAGATTGATGATCACGTATTCCGCGTATTTGGCTTGCTTTTCAAAATTAGGGCTGACCGTCTGAGGGCGAATGGATGCAACTTCAATTTGAGCCAGAGATTCCAATAAAACCTGCCGCTGACCGCGCGAGGAGTTAATCATCGTGGGAGTGGGCCGCGGGTTACCGGGAATCTGGAGACCGACGGAGAAATGATCCATCAAGCCGCGACATATCCATGCTGCCGCAAGTTCAATGGCTTTTTCAGCGAGTTGGAGCCCATTTTGTGTGGTCGTCCAAAATCGCAAATCAACAACCACGACAATGGTGGGAGGTGAATCGGATGTCATATTGCGGACAACCAACTGACCGGTACGGGCGGAGCGTTTCCAATGAATGGATCGGATAGGATCGCCGGGAACATATTCACGAAGACTGAAGAATTCGTCGGAACCTTCGCTTCGGAGACTGGTCATTGAACCGCTGGATGAGAACGTGCGTGACCGCGCCAATAACTGTCGGCTTAAAAAGCCGATTCGCGGGTAGACCACGATTCTCTGGACCTGCATCACATGGAGAGCCCGGGTAATGAATCCCAACGGAAAGGAACTGCAGACGCGTTGCTCGCGGAGTTCAATGATGCCGCGCCGGGCGGGAACGAGATGGGCCATCACCAGTGTCGATTGACGGGGCCCAAGATGAAGGCAATATCCATCCGGGACCAGGTCGATCGCACCTTTGTATCGGGCCTCGGTGATACGTATTGCACAACCGGGCAACCACCGTTTTGGATTGGTGAGGCGGTAGTGGACATCAAGGGATTCACCCGCCACGCCATGACCCGCTACCGCGCGTTGGACAACCAGATTTTTAAGTAGCAGATTACCCACGATCGCCGCGAGCATTAAAGCGCCGATTACGACGCCCAGCGCCCAGAAGAGAACATTTGTCTGACTGTTGACCGCCGCGATCAGGACGAATACGGCGATACCCCCGAAAATGAATCCGACAAACGTCAGCTCATAGTAACTCCGACGATTATCGAGCTTCTTTTTTTTAGCGTCTCTCCTGGACATCATCACCCTTAAAGCGGACAGGGAACACTCTGAAGAATTTCCTGCATGATACGCTGAGCGGTGGAAATATCGCCGTTGGATATATAAGCCTTGGTAATGACACGGTGTGAACAAACCGGTACGACGAGTTCCTTGATATCGTCCGGCGTCACATAGTCGCGTTGATTCACCAGGGCCAAGGCCTGCACGGCCTGCATGAGCGCGAGGGATCCGCGCGGAGAAAGCCCGGTATGGAGCATTTCATGGCGACGGGTCGCCTCCACGATGTCCATGAGATAATCGAGGAGAACCTGATCAACTTTTACCTGCGCCGCCTGCCCCTGAAGCGCGATAATTTCATCAATACTGATGACTGGTTCCAGATTATCGAGTTTATGCCGACCGGGCTGCTCGGTAAGTATGGCGATTTCCCGATCGCGCAGCGGATAACCGAGCTGAATGCGAAGCAGGAAACGGTCAAGCTGATTTTCAGGCAGAAAATAGGTGCCCTCAAATTCGAAGGGATTCTGTGTCGCGACAACCATAAAAGGCTTCGGCAGCGCCATGGTCTGACCGTCGACTGATACGGAAGCATCGTTCATCGCCTCAAGGAGCGAACTTTGCGTTCTTGGCGTGGTACGGTTGATTTCATCAGCGAGCACGACATTGGCAAAAATCGGGCCGGGCTTAAATTCAAATGTCTGCTTTTCCTGGTTGAATATCGACACGCCGATGATATCAGCGGGCAGAAGATCGGGGGTGAGTTGAATGCGGCTGAACTGGCAATTGAGGCTTCTGGCCAGCGCTCTGGCTAAGACCGTCTTTCCGACACCGGGCACATCTTCAATTAACACATGCCCACGTGCCAACACCCCTACCAACAGGTGGGTAATGACTTCCGGCCGTCCATAAAATACCGTTTGGATGTTTTGCCTGAGACGTTCAAGCGGTTGCATAATTTTCCCCGCCTTGGATTCATTCACGGCAGTCTCCGCCGACTGCCAACCTCTATCCCCCCCGCTTCATAATCGCCCCGATGAAAGAAGCACGCGGCAACGATATTATCGGTTTCTCACCCCCAAATTCTATCGACTAAATCTCCATCCGATGCCAATCCTTATTGCCACAGTTCCCTGACCGTCAAACCGTAAGCCCAATCTGCCGCCATCACCCGAAATATCATTCGACCTGCGGCAGCATCTGATTTGATCTGATGGTAGCGGATGCCTTTCCAGGGAATTGGTCACGGCAACGGTTTGCATGGGATCATTGCGTCCGCCGCCCGCACCATACTGGTGGTGATTTGCGCAGGGCGCGAATCAGTTCGAGGCCGCCGGAACGGGAACAGCAAATCGACGAACCAGTCCACGAATCAAAGGTTGATTGGGATCGATGGACAGACTCTTATGCCATTGCTGTATTGCCTTGACCCGGAGAGCACGGCCGTGGGCAGCACCATCAATTGCGGAAGCTTCATACGCTGCGCCAAGGCCGTTAAGAGCCGGGACATATACAGGATTCTGCTTCAACGCAAGTTTATAACTGTCTATCGCCTTTTCATATTGTCGGGTACGGTAGTAACAATACCCCAAGCGCTCGCTCAGGAGTGGCGTGGGGCAAATTTTTTGTCCGGTTCGCAGCACGCGAGCCGCCTCACCATAGCGATTACCCGCCATGTACATCTGCGCCAGATTGAGGTAGATGGCGGGCTGCCTTGGTTGAAGTTCCAGGCTGGATCGAAAATTTTTAATGGCCAACGCCCGGAATTTCGGATCTTCCCTGGCACATTGAGCGTAGATCACACCGAGATTGGCCAAGGCATCAAAGGAGTCCGCACCGTTCATCATTGCGCGTTGGGCATAGATGAGACCAAGAAATGGATTCCCATTTTGTGCATAACTAACGGCGATATTCATGGATGCCCTGGCGCTCTTCGGATGGATGGTCAGTGCATGTTGATAGGACTGGATCGCCAGAGCAAAGCGTCTGAGTTGCTGGTAGCTTACTCCGAGCCAATACCAGGAATGAAAACTGAGTGGATTTAAACGAGTCGCCGTTTTGTAGTTGCTTGCGGCCCTGTGATAATCGCCCTTTTTGCGAAAAATATCACCTCGTGCTTCGTAAGCCAGCACCATGCCGGAATTAATCTTAATTGCGGCGTTAAGCTCCTTGAGAGCCTGCGTCATTTTACCTTGAGATTCGGCAATCGCGCCTTTTACATAATCCGTTCGGGCCAAGTGTTGCTGCGAACAACCGCCGAGAACCGCCACGAATAGCGTGCCGACACCGACCAAAATGATAGGAATTTTCTTCCGGAAAACGTCTGGTAGCATCAAAAATGATCCCTTTTGCCTGACACCCGCACAACGTACCAAAAGCACCCATTGACGGCTAAATAACGTCAAAAAACGCGGGAAAACAGCAAATCAAACCCCCGCGAATTCAGCCGAAATCGAGCACACATCAACCACCGATTGCAAATGGCCCGTCGCGTCTACGGTTCAGTGCAGAGGAACCGGCGCATTGGTAAGGGTACTCGGTCGGTCGAGCAGAAATATGCTTTCTGCGCCCGACGGAATCTGACGCAAATTGGTATCCATAGTCAGACCAATGCGGTTCGCATTTGCCCCCGGTGTGTCGGTAAGCGTTGCACATCCTCCCATAGAGGACAAAGCTGCGACAGTCACAATGGTAACGGCAATCGCCATAATGCGTTTCATTAACGCCTCCCGTATAGGTAAACCCGCCTGCCGGACTCCTGCGATATTTATCCGCAGAAGGCCTGCATGTCAAATGCGTCGCACCCTTTGACCCTATCGTGTATCGGACAAACTGTCGCCGAATCATCATTGAAATGGCCGTCTTATCGGATGGCGCAAACACGTGGATGCTGTCCCGGTGTCCGGTCTGCCCCGGGACTTTAGCCGACATCCTACCCGCCCCGTTTCTGAATCATCCCGAAGCATCGCGATTGAAGGACTTGGGAGCAAGCCATCGGCAAGGAAAATTATGGGCGGAATGGAATTACCTATAATAACTCCCGGCGGATGCAATGGCCCGAATCCGCCGATAATGTCTCCCGCAACTAATTACAATTTTAATGACTGATACAAAGAGAGACCGATATCGAAAATCGAGGTGCGTTCTGCCGACGGATCGCCCGGAGAACCGGAGATTTTCCATCGGCAAACTGGTGAGCGAGACAGCCATGGAGTAGTATTTGATGAATGGGCGGAAGTACTCGTACCTGAAACCTTCCATGATGTCGCGGCGTGCGTTTACCCTGACGGAATTACTCGTCGTGATCGCCATTATTGTCATTGCATCGCTCATTTCGATTCCCGCACTGGCGACACTTCTGACGAACAACAATCTGGTGCAGGCTGAAAATCAGATATCAGCGACGCTGGCTCAGGCCAGATCGCTGGCACTTGAAGACCATACAGCAGTCGCCGTGATCTTCTTTGAGGAACCTGGAAATGATTCTCAAACCGCGATTGCGGTGGAGACCGAGGCCCCGGGTCAGCCTGCGGGACTGAGCTCCACCCTCTCGTTTGAGGCGGATTCATCCATTCCGGTCAGCTATCTGCCCAACGGGATTTTTGTGGCAACGGTTATCGGCGGGTCCACGGATGACGGTTTTGCCATGCCTCCCGGTTCAACGATGGCGGTCAACAGTCCTCTTAGGGCGATCGTATTCGACGGCTCCGGCCATGTTGAGATACTCAACTCCATGGTAACCGCCGCTCCCGAGGCCCTGCCGGGCAACAGCCATTATTGGGATTCCACCCATGCCTACGGCCCCAGTTCACCCGGCTTGACGATCTTTGAACCCGGGGGATGGCCTGCAAGCGCTACGGCCAATGCATCGGCCGAGGCGGCGTACATGACGACGCAAAGTAATATTTTTGTGGTCAGCACCTACACGGGAGAGCTTCTTAAATGAAATTTTATCAGGCGGGTGACAGTATGCTCTCAGTAATAACTCATGTAAACAGAGATCGGATCAGCGGGGGGCGGCACCGCGGATTCAGCCTGGTTGAAATGCTCGTGTCCATCTTTGTGCTGGGAACCGGGATGCTGATGGTGGCCGGAGTTTTTCCGGTTGCCATCAAGTGGACCAATCAGGATAGCGAAAGAACCGTTGCCCAGATCATCGCGACCAATGCGCTGGGGTCGATTGAATCGGAGTATACGGGAACAAATCCGCCACAGTTCATCGGCCCATATCCCTACGCATTTGGAACCGATCACCCCTTTACGGTGCAGGGATCGGCGGCGCAGGCAGGGAATTCCTCATACTACTGGAGCGCCTCGCTCGAACCGGTGACAAGCCCCTCCGGCGGGCCAACTACAGATGGGACCACTTACCGCGTATCCATTTTCGTGTTCAGCAATCCTGATCCGAGCGCGCGATATCCCACATCGGGGACCTCCGGTGGCGGTCAACCGGTGACTGCCGACGGTGTGACCAATTACCCGCAATTGTTCTACGGTCCACTCGAGAGCGTGGTTCCGAGCACATCGAACACAGCGGGAGCCATGCCCATAGGATCCTTGGGCGTCGATATGAATACCGGTTCGGTGTTTCATCTGATAGTGGATCCGACAACCAACACGATTACCATGAACGACCTGCTCCCGGGAACACCCCCACCGAATGACTACGTGATCTATGCACCACCTGCCGAGGGTCGGTCGGTCTCGCCGCTGATCTATGTTTTTCAGACCATGGTGAATCTATGAATCAATCAAAGGCTTTATATGGCGCTGTGGGCGCCGCAAACATTCCGATTACGCCACCGATTTGCAAGCATGCTCATGGCGTTCTGCCGCAACGACGGTCGATAAGATCGGCTTTTACTCTCATTGAGACACTCGTGGCATTGATCATCATGGTGATCATGATGGCGGCGGTTGGTGAAATCTTTCATCTTGCGGGCTCTACGGTTCGCCTGGGGCAGGCTACACTCAGCACGATGGCCTCTGTGCGGGTGGTTGAGGCGCAGATATCGCATGACTTCCGGCATTTTGACACCAATGAATTTCTCGTCATTCGACAACATTACTACGCTCCACCGTGGCTTCCCGGCGTACAATACACGCCGGGCGACGAAGTAACGTATAACGACAATTATTATTTGTGCATACATCCCAGCCTCGTGGCGGCCGCCGGCAATACCTCCGGTGGAGGTTCAGGTGGCGGGCCGGGCGGTGGGCCAGGCGGCGGGGGCGGCGGTGGATCAACGGGCTCAAGCGGCGGCGAAAATCCCTCTTCGTTGCCGCTTTTGTGGCGCGAATTGTACATTCCGCCCCCGGCGGATACCGGTGGGCCGGGAGGTGGACCGGGCGGATCGATAGGATCGTCTTCCGGTTGGACTTCCTCACAATATCCGGTCTGGCGAGCGGATCAGCTCACCTTTGTTGCCGACGGCCATTTTCAGGGGCGCGCGGGTAGTTATTCCGGATCGGGATCATCCGCCACGGTGAGTATGAGTGATTATCTCACGGCCACCAAGGCGCAAATCTGGTATGGCCAGTTGACTGCCTCCTATGGACCTGCGGCTGCAGATACTGGAAATCCGGAATTGCCGTATTGGCCTGAAAACAGTTGGAATCCAAGTTCGATTCCAAACGGAAGTCCCGCCGCACTTCCATCCGGCGAAACGGCCGGTCAATTTTTCTTCGGTCGTGAGTGCATCTTGATGATTCCACCGGGCAGTCCAACTTGGGGAGCGGGGGTCTACAGCAGCCTGAATGGAAATGGCGGTTATTGGACAGCGCCGGATGGGGAGACGTTTTATCAGACTTCCTCCGGACTTGATGCCGCTTACGATGTCGGCCTCCAGGGAGGTCCGGGTGGCGGGCCGGGAGGGCCGGGGGGAGGTGGTGGGGGCGGAGGTAGCGGGCCCCAGCAGACACTGGCCTCGTACCTCAACAGTTTGGCTGTGAATCAAGGCAATATCAATGTGCCCATCGCCGATCCACTCTGCAACCGATATGGAACCGTGGCGACGCCATATGATTCCACTCATGGGATTCTTAACGGCTGCATTCGCATGGAACCGATCATGCTTCGCGGAGTCCCCAGCTTTTCGGTCGATTGGACGGATGGTTCAATCGTACCGGGCAGCAACCCTCCTCAACTTGAGTGGTGGGGACTGGATAACAGTGGTCTACCCAGCAGCTATGAGTCGGACCTGCTGCCGGGGGATGATGGTTGTCCGGAGACGTGGGTTTTTTACTCCCAGAATCAGCAATACTGGCCTAAAGCCCTGAAAATTACCTATCTGGTTACCGATCGCCACAATCGAATGCAGGGTGGGCACTTCGTTACCCAAATTATTTATCTTCCGCATTGAACCCCTTTGGAGCTAAGCCATGATAAATGAATCCGTGCCTCCGGCCGAAAGGATCGAGCGATCAACGCCCCCGTTTTTCCGGGTTGATGTCGCTCGTGCAGCGGAAAAAATTCTCAGCCGACGCGGCATTGTCCTAATCGTCGTTGTGGCTTTGCTGGCGATGTTGGCGCTCATGGGCACCATCTTCATCCTGTCCGCAGCCAGCGATAAACAGGCAGTGTATGCGTCCAACACCGCGACGAGTTTGAATCTGGCCCAGTCAGGCGTATTAAGCAGTGTTGTAGGAACCATGCTGAGCCAAACGCTTGATCAAAATGGCCATACCCTCGCCTTGGGTAATTTTAATTCAGCAAGCCAGACCTTTACACCGGATTCCCAAATCGCCCGCACGTGGGACTGTCCTCGTGCCGGAAATGTCGCGGCATGCACACCTTCCGCTCCGGGGCCGTTTTTCCAAACCGTTACCGGTGGCGATCAGACGATCCCCACCCAACCATGGCTCACCAGTATCGCGCCTTGGGAGCCATATACCGCTTATTTACCAGGGATGACGGTGGTGCAGGTGAATCTTGCCACAAGTCCACCGACGCAAACGGTCTATGTCTGCTCCGCGGCCCACACATCCGGAGCAACCTTCAGCGGTTCAAGTTCAAATTGGTCGGCGATTCACAATCTACCGGCTGGTGCGGCGCTGCAAAGCGAACTGACTCCGTACCTATTCGACCCGACAGATGGCCTTTACGACATCAGCTACCAGTCGTCAACGCAAAGTGCGGCTCCCGATGGCGTGGCGGTTGTGAACGTGCCGAATGCATCTGTAACACTGCCCGCCGTGAATGATTCCATCCCCGGATTATCCTATCCTTTTGGAACGCGCGATGGGATGTGGAATCTTCTGCCTTCGAGCGCTTCCAATGGTGCCCGCTTTCGTTTTGCACTGCGGATAACGGATACCTCAGCGTTGCTGAATCTGAATACCGGCTGGATACCCTCCGCGGATGATCTGGGCTCGACTGATCCGGCAGGCATTTACGGAGAATATCCGGCTTCCTGTCCGATCTTAAACGTGCCGGGAGTCAACTACTCGGCAGACGATACCCCCTCGTATATACAAAATGGAAGTTCCACGACTATCGGCCGAGGTGGCGGATTGGTCACGGGGAGCAGCTATACACCGGCGGCCTGGCAGACTACGGTGATCGATGATTATGAGCAGAATGGAAACGAGAACATCGGTGAAGGGGGAACGGCGGCTGATTTATTAAGCGTTAATTCCGGCCTAGATATGCTGACGCAGGGGGGAGGTATATTCGGGGCGCCATCGTATACCCGCCCCATGATGCTGGCCGGCAACACGTTTGGTTATCTGACTCAGGCATCTTACCCATATTACATAGCCCAGCCTTGGCGCAGCATGTACACGAGCACCAGTTTCACCCGAGATGTCGCGGCAGTGAATCTGACTTCGAGCAATATCGCCCCACCACCTCGGCTGAATCTGAATGCGCCGATCAGCAGCAGCAATTTTGCCGCGCTCGCGCAGCAACTCTACGACACGCTGATTGTCTGCGGATATCAGCCGCAACATGCCTGCGCGTGGCTGGTTGATTACATGACATACCGACTGGATACGGGCGCATACAATGGTTCGCCGGCGTTTCTTTCATCCAGCGGTGAACTTTACGTCCCGACATCGGGCGGCACGCTCACCGCAACTCTATCCGTAGATACCGGCGGTCAGGGGTATGTCGGCAATACGGCGCAGCCCTTCATCAATGAGGTAGATATCGAGCTTACCCAAAAAAGCGGCCGTGCAGCCAAAGCCGGGGATTGGGCGGTAGAGTTGGTCAATCCTTTCACGGGTAGTGGATCTCTCAACCTATCCAATTACACCTTGGAAATTATTCCAAAGGCTGGATCAAGAATCAGCATAAGTCTCTCCGGGTCTCTGGCCGGCTACAAGTCTGGATCTAACGGCAACTACGGAGTGGTGTGCTATTCCGGGGGTGCATTTTCGTCCCGGGCTTCAAGCGCCGGAGACGGCTTTGTTCAGACCAGCAGTTCCACTTTCAAGGCCGGACCGGTCACAGTGGAACTCCTGCGGTCAAACATCGGCGGGGCTTCCAGCGCCGTGGTGGTTGACACTATGAGGGTTACCGCGCCTGCGGCATTACCCGCCGGTGTGACTAAGGAATATGCGGATGAATCGCGCGATAATTCCGGCACTGCAGGGATATGGGGTTGTGATTCAACCGCCCAAAGCGTATTACCGTCTGTTTTGCCGACAACTGATCCGGGCACTATCGGCATGGCGAATGACGCGAGCGTATCGGGAAATCCGGGCGTTCTCCTGTTTGACCCATCGTTTGTCAGTGGTTCGGGTGGAACGGGTGGCGGTGGTGGTGGCGGACCGGGAGGTGGGCCGGGCGGCGGTGGTGGTGGTGGACCCGGAGGCGGGCCGGGCGGCGGCGGTGGTGGTGGGTCGGGCGGTGGGTCCAGCGGATCGACTACACCTGTATCGAGTAATGACTTCATTAACATTGACGCGGTCAACAACATCGCGCGCGAATGTAATACCACCGGCGAGTCGTTGTCGCAGCAGATAGCCCTCAATACCCCCAGTTCCGGCAGCAACCAGAATGTCGGCATGAGCTATCCGATTGATGCAGCGGCACTTTCACTCCCGTTGCTGCCGGATGTAAGCGGAAGCAGCGTCTCTTACGAGGTTTATCAAGCGGCGCTGTATTTTGATTTCGCCTATGATCCGCGTGCGGCAGTGACTTGCGTCGATCAGGCTTTTTCTGATCCTGCCATCACGTCTATCGGCGGCTCGGCCGGCGAAATTGCGCCGTGCATCCTGACGATGACCACGCTCAACGATCGAACAACCAATACGGGTGACGCCATATCGCTTCCCAACGGGGTTGCCGATCTGGTGCGTATGCCCGGTAAAGTCAACATCAATACCGCTGACCAGAACGTTCTCTACACAGCCTTCAGCGAAGATGCTGGAGCTAACCAAATCATCGCCCCAGCGGGTTTCAGCGGAAGTTCATTCACTCCCCAGTGGCAGATGGTGGCTGACACCATTGCCTACCGTAATCGCTTGGCAGGCGGTACCAACGTTCAGGCGGGGTACATGACCACTGCAGTTCCATCATCCTGGTATACATCGAGCAGCGGCCGTTGGGGATCAACACTCGGATTTCATTCGCTCGGGGATCTGCTGCTGGCGCTGATTCCGTCGGAAAAACTCTCCAGCATCACCACGCTGCAACAGCGAGATGCCCCGTGGGCGGATGTTGCCAATTTTCTTACGGTTCGCACGGACACCTTTGCGGTTTACGGCTACATTCAGGCTCTGAGACTCAATCCGCAATGGACCGGCATTGCCACCTATCAACCGGCCGATTGGTATAATGCCAGCCGCGGCATTCCGCTGGGCGATGAGGGTTCGATCAGCACCGATCCAACCCAAAATGCCGAATTTATTCTTGAGGGCTCGCGGCGATTTATCGCCATCATCGACCGATCATTTTGTAATGACGGTGCGTCGTTTGTCCCACAGATTGTTGCCATTAAGACGCTGCCATAGGCAGTGCCGAGGATGGGCGAACTCAAGGAGGGAATGCATGTGTCACCGGAACCGTTCACGGCGAGATCCATTTGGCTGCGCTTAGCCGTCCGCCTTAGAAAAGAGATAGCGTCGGAGCACAAATTCGGGGCGAATGTTGGCCAACGCGATGACGAGCGAAAACGCAGCAAACCCATATTTCCTCCCAAGACTACTTTGATCTGTACATCAGGGGGAAAAATTTTCCGCTTGCGATTATGCTTAACGCTACTGAATGACCAAGCGTTATGGCTTATGGAGTCAAAAGCGGAATGGAAGTGGAAAAGAATCGACTGCTGCCTGCGGAAAGCCCCACGGTTGCCATCGATGTCATATTGTGGATTCGACGATACGGCGTTTATATCCTGCTGATATTCGCCATCGTGGTGTTGGCGTTCGAACTCTATAATTTCTGGCAGGTCAGCAAAATGCGGAAGATTGAGGAGGCGTGGGTAGCTCTTGAGTCCGCATCATCTCCCGGCGCCATTGAGCAGACCGTTTTGACGGTGTACCACTCGCCACAGGTTGATGCCCAAGCCTATTTGAAGATCGGCCGGATATACCTTTATCGATTGACCCTGGGGCCCGGATTTAATAAATCTCACGGACTCAAAGCCACACGCGCTCAGGCAATTGCCGGGGCCAAAATGGCCTTTCAAAAGGTGATCCACGATTATCCAACCCCAATCGTCAATAAGATTGCGGCGGAACTGGGTTTGGCCCTGACCTATGAAGACGCCCACGAATGGAAAAAAGCCGGGGTCATTTATACGTCAATGCTTCATTCAAAAAAGAATCCGACAATTGCCGCTTACGTTGATGTCGCCAAATTTCGCCTCAATAACCTGGCCCATTGGGCAGAACCGATTCTGGTCAGCAGCAGTGCACACCATATCAGCCAGCCGTCAACAACGAATACTCCCTCACCTGCGGGGAGCAAATCCGTCTCGAAATGATCACCGGCGGACGGGTATTGGCCAACATCACGGACATGGGACCGACGAGCGAGATGGCGTGAGATAAGCGGAAATGGCAGGCGGTCCCAAGTCCAGACCGCCGGGAGGAACATATGAGCAGCATCTCTTCAGATACCGGGGCGCATGGTTTTGCCGCTGATTCGATTACCGGTTTTCTCGGTGCCTTGGCCGCTAAAACGCCTGCACCAGGAGGGGGTTGCACCGCCGCACTGGCGGGTGCTTTGGCCGCGGCTCAGGCTCAGATGGTTGTGGAGTACAGCATCGGAAAGCAATCATTGATGGACCACCAGAAGGAACTTATTGAATATCGTCAGCGCCTGGAAAAGATTCGCCACTTGTTTCTGCGTTTGATGGATGAAGATGCGGCCGCTTACAAAGAGCTTTCTCCCTGGCTTAAGCAAACGCCGGATCAGCGCCGTGCGTCGCCCGGCTTTCAAGCGGCTGTCACTGCGTCGCTCCGGGCACCGCAGACGACCGCGGCTCTGGCCAACGAACTTCTGGAATGCTGTGCCGCCCTCGCTCAGATCAGCAATCCGATGCTGGCGAGTGACCTGCAGGTGGCACAGGATATTTCGGCTGCCTGTGGTCGATCGGCTTTGCGAAATGTAGATATCAACCTGCCTCTTCTACCAGATCGTAAGACGCAACAACAGGAACGCACCATGACAGATGAAATCGCCACTCATCTCAGGCAGCTCATCGCCAAAATAACATGACAGGGTAGCCGGAACAACGCATTGATCATCAGCGTTGCATCCGCTTTCCCCATTTGGGCCAATGGCGTGATGACCATGCAACCGGTGTCACGAGTAGGAAAGATCACCCCACGGTTGCGGGCGTCTTGGCCGCTTGCTCCGGATGGCTGTGACCATTTCGGCTCTGTTCGGCATTTTTTACGCCCTGATGGCCGATGGTTTCCAGTTGCTCTTCGGTGATCCAATCCATCTGGGCAACATCGTTCTTGAACACGATGGCCAAAGCCCAATCGATCATAATGCGAATGCGCCGACTCCACTTGGGCATCTGCAGCAGATAGTAGCCGCGCCAGACGAACCAGGCGGGAAAACCGCGAAGTTTGAAATTGAGAACGCGTCCGATGGCGGAATAGCGTCCGAGTGCGGCGAGTGTACCTTTGTTTTTATAGATGAAGGGCAGAGGTGCCTGGCCTTTCATGCTGCCGATGATATTCCGCGCCAGCAGCGGAGCCTCTCGGATAGCGTGCTGCGCCAACTGCGGATACGGTTTGCCTTCGGGATCGGGTATAACGGCGCAGTCACCGAGCGCCCAAACCTCGGGATGATCCTTGACACGCATGGCGGCATCCACAACGATTCGGCCGCGATTCTTTTCGAGTTGGATATTGGCCAGCAGGGGATTGGGTGCCACACCGGCACAGAGAACTACCGTCTGAGCCGGTACATATTCACCGGTTTTTAATACAACTCCGTCGGTGCGAATTTGATTGACCGGCGCTTCCAGGTAAATCGCGACACCGCGAGTGGCGAGTTTTTCGCGGGCGTAGGCCGCCAAATCCTGCGGCAATTCGCGCAGGAAGTTGGGTGTGGCTTCATACATGACCAGTTTGATGTCGCTCATGGAGATATTTTTGTATGTCGCGACCAGATTATGCATGAAATCATTGAGCTCGCCGGCAAGTTCAACGCCAACAAGCCCGGTGCCGATGATAACGAAGGTGAGCAGACGTTTTTTGCGGTCCGGGTCGGTTTCGATATCGGCCTGTTCAAACATGTCCAGCACGTGGTTGCGCAGCAGAACGGCGTCGGCCACGGTTTTGAATGCCATTGCAAGATCGGACCCGGGAATGATGGAACGGTTGGTGATCCCCCCCACCGCGATGACGAGTTGGTCATACGGGAATTCATAGCTGCGAATTCCGGATCGGTGAGCAGCCCTGACGACGCGATTGGCAATATCAACTTCGGTGACATTGGCTTCACAGAACCGAGCCTTTTTGAGCAGGGCCCGACAGGGGCTCACGACGTGGCGGGGATCCAGAACGCCTGAGCCAGCCTCAAACAAAAGAGGTGTAACCAGAAGAAAATTCTCGCGGCTGACGAGCGTTATCTCGATGGTGGGATCTTCCCGCGTCAGTTTGTCCAGCGCGGCAGCCGTGTAAAGCCCGCCAAATCCGCCGCCAACAATAACGATCCTGGTTTTTAGTTTGCTCTGATCACTCATCGTAAATCCTAACTCCTGCTACAAACTGGTAGTGTAGTGGAAACGCCCCTGTTTTTGCAAAGGTATGATCTGAGTGACCCGAAGGCCGCGCGGTACTCCGATAATGAGGCGGTTGTCCCTACGAGCGACGATACGGTTGACGCTCCACCCCTGGCAGACCATGGTGCTGGCTCCCGCGCCGGTCGCCAACCACTGAGGGATCGGCACAAACAATCACCATCGGCGTAATCAGATGGTTTCGGCGAGGATGGTCGATATCTGCTCTGAAACCTCGCTGATTTGATCGGGCGTAAGAACCGGATTGATAACTTCCACCGTCTCTCCCTTGAGCGTCATCTGCCAAAGCTCAGATTGATCGCTGGTGAGATTTAATGCCGTGCGCCGTTCCTGCGAAAGGGCTTCCGATCCGTCATAACGCAGAATACGCTTTCGCATCAGCAGCAATGCAAGAACGAAGCGGAATCGGAGACTGGCAAGATCATCCTGTCCAACCAGACGGGTGAAAAGGTCGATCAGCACGTGATCATCAACCAATAGTTTCGGCTTGCGGTTCGGCTCCGGAACGGCTGTCTTCCAATGAGAAAACGCATTTTGCCCGGCAGTGTCGGCCGGACGCGATTGCCAACAGGCTTCGCAATAGTTTCGCCGGTAAAACGGGAGACCATCTTGGCGCCGCGCTTCGGGAGGGTTTTCACAAAGCACGGCCCAGCAGGCGGTTGCCGGTGGTATCTGTTGCTGGCAAGCGGCACATCGGCCGTCACTGTTGCCGATATTCCAATTCTGTTGCTGTGAGAGGGCTACAGCCATGATTGATTCGAACTCCAGTTAAGCAGCCGACGAGTCGGCAGCGAATTTGATCATCAGTATTCAACAAAAGGAAGATCTGCAGCAGTCGGCACATAACCACCGACGGCGGCGGAATCAAAATCATCGGCGCCGATGGCGGCGACGATTGCGGCCAGATCATCGGCCACGCGGAGCGGTTTATTGGCGCGTGATCCCCAGGTTTCCTCGGCGGCCGGAGGACGGGCAAGTTTGGTATTTATGCCGGTGTGATAATAGACGGTGGCATCAGGGTCTTTCAAGCCGTGGCCTGTGAGTACACACGCGACACGATCGCTGCGCGAAATGATCTGGGTTTTCAGAAGGCGCTGCAAGCCGGCGATGGTGGCAGCGCTGGCGGGTTCGCAGCCCAGTCCGAAGCGGCCGATCAGTGCCTTGGCCTCAAGAATTTCATGATCTGTCACTTCGCAGGTGACACCATTCATCACATCAAGCGCACGGAGGGCCTTTTTCAAATTGACGGGGCGGCCGATTTCAATGGCAGACGCCACGGTATGGGGATGTATCCCTTTGGCATCCATGTCCGCGTAATACGCCCCGATGCGGGAATCATCGATGATGCCGGCGTTCCACCGCAAGCCGGCTGTGTATAGCTGATGCAGGGTATTGGCGCCCTGAGCGTTAATCACGGCAAGGCGCGGAATTCGCTTGATGAGGCCAAGGGTTTTGAGTTCACTGAACGCCTTGCCAAACGCGGAGCAATTTCCCAGATTGCCTCCCGGCACGATGATCCACTCCGGCGGTTCCCAACTGAGCGATTCAAGAATGCGGTACATGATCGATTTCTGCCCTTCAAGCCGGAAGGGGTTGACGCTGTTCATCAGATACAGGCCGAGCTGTTTGGCAACCTCGCGCACTCGCATTAGGCAGGTGTCAAAGTCGCCATCGATCTGCAGGGTTCTGGCGCCGTAATCGAGTGCCTGCGAGAGCTTGCCGAAAGCAATCTTGCCGGACCCGATGAAAACGATCCCCTGAAAGCCGTTAGATGAGGCATACAGAGCCAAAGAGGCGGAGGTGTTGCCGGTACTGGCACATGCCACGCGTCGCGCACCGACGAGGCGGGCGTGGGTGAAAGCGGCTGTCATGCCGTTATCTTTGAAACTGCCGGAAGGATTCATCCCTTCATACTGCAACCAGAGCTGGCCCGGCCACATGCCGATGTGATTACCCAGGCAAACGGCATTTTGGAGAAAGGTTTGGCCTTCACCGATGGTGCAGATCATGGCATCGGCGGCAAAGGGGAGAAGGTCTCGAAACCGCCAGACACCGGAAAAATCGAGCGGGAATCGGCGATTCTCCCATCGGTTTTGAAACTCGCGGAGACTTTTGGGTACTGCCGTATTGGACCAGTTGTAATCAATATCGAGCAGATCGCCGCATTGCGAACATCCTGTGAGGGTCTGGCCCACATCGAATGTAGCCCCGCAGCGTGGATTGATACACTTTTGGAAAGCGACCGTTTTCATCTGAATTATTTTACAGCGATTGAGGCAGAGTCTCCATCATGCTTTTGGATCAGCCTTAAAACGGCCGTTTGATTTGGAATTTGAGCTCAATGCGGGCGGCACACGCGGCACCCATTCGACCGGTGTCCCGGCCGGCGCATGATTAAAAAGCAGCCGACCAGCCTGATTCGTGTAATATATCTGCTTTGATTCCAGCCGGAGGCACGGGCGTTATGGAAAAGCGATATATCGGTATTGATCTCGGCGGTACGAATATTAAGGCCGGGGTGATAACCGAGACAGGCAAGATTGTATCCAAGGCATCGGTGGCGACCGGTTCGGGGCCGCAGCAGGTCATTGAGCGGATGAGTCATGCGGCAAAGCAAGCGGTCACGGAGGGGCGTCTGCAGATGCGGGACATTGAGGCAGTCGGAATCGCTTCGCCCGGACCGCTGTCATCGGAACAGGGGATTGTCATCCGGACGGCCAACCTGCCGGGTTGGCACCATGTTCCGGTACGCGACATGATCAGTCAGGCGCTGAAGCGACCGGCATTTCTGGAAAATGACGCCAAGTCGGCAGCGTATGGCGAATTTACGGCCGGGGCGGGCGCCGATGAAAAGATCACGAATTTTATTTTAATTACGCTGGGAACCGGCGTGGGCGGGGGCATTATCTATCATGGCCGATTGATAAGGGGAGTGAGCGATTCGGCGGCGGAAATCGGCCACATGATCGTCAATCCGGATGGTGAAGTGTGTGGATGCGGACAGCGGGGATGTCTGGAGCTCTATGCATCCGCGAGCCGCACCGGGAAATATGCCCAGCATCTTCTGGCCGTCGCTCCGAGCCGCGCATCGTCGCTTCGGGCATTGCTCGATGCGGGCGTGACGATCGGTTCGCGTGAGGTTACGGAGCATGCCAAAATGGGCGACGAACTCGCTGATGAGGTTTGGGATCGGGCGTGCCGATATCTCGCCCTGGCGTGCGTCAACGCCGCCCGCTGGCTGGATCCGCAGATGCTGGCGCTCGCGGGTGGTATGGCCGGAGCCGGGGACTTTCTGCTGGAGCGGGTCAAGAAGCATTTTGCCGCGCTGAACTGGAAGATGACGGAAACCAAAATGGAAATGGTTCTGGCCAAGCTGGGAAATGATGCCGGAATGATCGGCGCCGCCGCATTGGCCCGGGATGCTCACCATCAGCGGTAGGCGAGGTTATAGCGAATTACTTTCAGTGAATTTCTTCGGCCAAAGGGCCGATGAACAGGAGGAGAAATGAATACCGAACCGTCAGGTTATCTTGTTATCAGTGTTCAGGGGCGTGACCAGAAAGGTGTGGTGGCAAAGTTTGCCACGTACATGGCCGCCCACGGACTTAACATCGAGGATACCCACCAGCAGGTGGTGCGCGGGCTGTTTGTCATGGACATGCTCGTATGTCTGGAGGGGGCTACGATATCCAGCACCGAACTAACGCGGGAACTCCAAGCGCTCGGGCGAGAGCTGGGAATGGATGTGCGGGTTGCCAATCGCCGCCAGCGGCAGAAGAAGCGTATGGTGATCCTCGCGAGCCGTGAACCCCACTGTCTGCGCGAACTGGGTGCCCGGCTGACCTCCGGTGAGCTTGCCGCCAACTGCACGGCCGTACTGGCCAATCATAAGGATCTGCAACCACTGGCGGCCAAATTCGGGTTTTCTTTCGAGTTTTTTCCTTCGGGAAATTCAGCGGAGGAAAAGCATAGGCATTTTAACTGGTTGACGGAGAGGCTCGCACAGCTTCAGCCGGATCTGGTGGTGCTGGCCCGGTACATGCAGATACTGCCGGAAAATATTGTCCGTGCGTTTGAAAATCGCATTATTAATATCCATCCATCGCTACTCCCCCACTTTCCGGGTGCCAATCCGTATCGTCAGGCATTTGAGAGCGGCGTTCGGGTAACCGGATGCACCGCCCATTTTGTAACCAAAGACCTGGATCAGGGTCCGATCATTCTGCAGGATGTCTTTCACATTCATGTCGGCAAAGATACTGCCGCCGATGTACGCGAGCGCGGCCTCACGGCGGAAGCCAATATCCTCAGCCGTGCCGTAGAATACTTTATCAATGAGGAAATTGTTGTCGCCAACGGACAGGTCGTATTCAAATCGGGGATAACCAGTTTCGCGGAACCGAGCCGATGATTGTGCGTCAGCGCCCGTGCGCTGCGGCGAATAATTGACGCCAATTTACCAGCGGCAAATGATGCGTCACGGCTTTGGCATAGCGGCGGTATGCCGGCGTAACTGTAAAGTGGATCGATTTAACATACGGAATTGAATCCGTCTTCTGCCCCAGTTTTCCCTCGATACGTTTCTTGAGCAGGTAAAAGTATTGTTTGCCTCCATGCGTGCGTATATAGATCGGGGCGATGACGGTACCTGTGACGGTTTTTCCGTTGATGAGGTGAAACGTAAACTGATAGCCGATCCGCGGTCGAGTACGTCCGGTGTAAAGTTTGATATCGCTGCCCATCTGTTGAAATTTGTACTGTCGAATCTGCCGGGCGTAGCGGATTTTGCCGGTGATCTTGCGGACGAGGCGTATATCGATGTCGCGATACTGTTTGATACCTTTGAGCCAGATACGAAACGGCGTCTGCTGCGTTGTCCATATGCTGCCGCGAAGAATCCGACCGGTGCTTAATTTCACCCAACCGGTGCGGACAGCGGAGGCACCCGCGGAACTTTTGGCAAATGGGTGCAGGTGCGGTTTGGGTGCAAACTTGGATGCCGGGGCCGTGGTAACCGGTGCATGGTTCAGCAGGCTTTGAAGGCTCTGAGCGACCGCACAGCTTCCGCCGCCGACGACGGCCGCGAGCAGCATGACGAGCGCGGCAGGCATGACGCGGGTTTTTTGGTTACCATGCTGGGAAGGAGTCTGCATACAGATATTATGCCACGGCCTACCGGACTAATCCAACAACTTGACCAGCAACTGCACAAGTCGCGGCTGTTCCGGAAACGTGAGCATCTGCTGATTGCCTGCTCCGGCGGGGCCGACAGCGTGGCACTGACTCATCTGCTGGCGCACGTTTCGCGATCCAACCACTGGCGGTGGACGTTGCGCTTGGTGCACATTAACCACCGCACCCGGCCCGAGGAAAACGAGTTGGACGCGGCATTGGTGCGTCAATTGGCGGCCGAACTCCACATTCCCCTTACCGTCGCCACCCTGCGACCGAGCCGCCATACGAGAAGCGAAAACGAACTTCGGCAGCTACGATGGCAAAAGTTCCAGGCGGTGGCAGCACGCTATCGGTGCACCTGCGTGGTGACCGCCCATCACGCGGATGATCAGGCGGAGACGGTTCTGCTGCGATTGATGCGCGGGGCGGGAACTCGCGGGCTTGGGGCCATGGCGCTGGTACGCCGGGCCGGTTCACTGCGGGTGGTGCGTCCCCTGCTGAAAATTGAAAAGCGGCGGCTGCTGAATTACCTGCATGAGCACCATCTAAATTGGCGGGAAGATTCGTCCAATTCAGATCTGCGGCATTTACGAAATCAGATTCGAACCCGGATTTTGCCGGCCATTGCCGCATGTCAGCCGCAAATTGCGTCTATTCTGGCGACGACCGCTTTGCAGATGCGCCGAATTGATCGTTTCATCGGCAGGCAGGTGAAGCAGTTGACCGCCGAGCTGGGAATCCGAACGCTCAGCAAACCTACGCGGTCGCTGCGCCGGGAGATTCTGCGGTCGGCTGATCCGGCCGTTCTGACGGCATTTATTCGGCGCTGGCTGATCGCCCAGGGTGTAGCGGCGGATCGGTTGAGTTTCAATAAATTAGACGACATTCGCCGCCGTATTATGCGGCAAAAATCAGGTTTGATCATCGAATTGGAGGGGGATAAAACAGTTCGGATTGAGCGCGATGTGGTTCGGTTTATACCCGCATCGCGACGAATTCGGCTTAAGGGGCTTCAATGAGTGAGCAGATATCCATCACGCCGGTATTAAAAACCCGGACATTTCCGTTCAGCGTGCTGCTGATGATTATTCTCGCCGGAGTGCTGATACGAATTCTGCTCGCGTTGGTGCATCCACTTACCTTCCCTGATTCTCTGGATTATCTGCACCTGGCAAAATGCTTGGAACATGGGCGCCCTTACCGGGTCACCGGCATGTACGCCAAACGTCTTCCCGGATATCCAATCTTTATCGCGGGAGTACTGCTGCTGGACGGCGGCCGTGAGATGGGGATATTAATCTGCCAAGCCATCCTGAGTGGGTGGATGATATATCTGGTGTGGCGGATCGGAAGTCGGATGGATCCGATGGTGGGCCTGCTTGCGGCTGCGCTGACGGCATTCGATCCGCTGCTGATCGGATTCTCGGCATCATATCTCAGCGAGATACCGTTCACCGCCATATTTGTATTCACCCTGCTGGTTTTTGTCCGATTATGCGAACGGGATCGAAAGTGGGGATACGCGTGCGCATTTGCCATTCTTTTTGCTCTGTGTATCTACATCCGGGCAGAAATTGCCCTGTGTATTTTTCCGCTGTTGCTCTGGTACATTTTTATGGCCATCAGCACGCAGCGTCGGCGTCGGATGGTTCAATCGCTGGTAATCCTGCTGATCATCGTGGCGGGAATGATGCCATGGTGGATTCGAAACTGGGAATTGTTTCACAGTAATTTTTTCCGATTTTCAACATTGGAGGGGATCAGTCTTTATGAATCCGTCTATCATGGTGCGACCGGCGGTCCGCGGCAATCGGATATCAAATGGCCCGCGTATATGAAGAAACTCAACGAAAGCCAACGGGACAATCGATGGACCGCCATGTCATTTCGGATCATTGAGCATCATCCGATACGGATTCTCAGGCTGGCGGTGATTAAAATCGGCCGAACCTGGTCTCCCTGGCTTCACGCAAAGGGTTTTCGCAATATTCGGGTTAACGTCATCCTGACGCTCTGGTACGTTCTGGAGTATCTGCTCGCCATATTCGGGGTGCGTCGGCTTTGGAAGGACCGTTCCAATGTGCTGCTGGGGATCACACTGGTTCCGATTTTATATCTGACGGCCATGCACGCCATCTTTCTGGGTAGCGTCCGCTACCGAGTGCCGATGATTCCGCTGATCGGCATATTGGCGGCTGTGGGATTGGGGCAGTTTATTTCCGCATGTCAGACGAGGTGTTTCGGCGCGAATCGGTCTGGCGGGTAAGATAACGACATGGAAGCAATGTAGGAGCGACATGGACTCGTTGCGGCATTATCCAAGGGGCAATCCGGCGAGGTGGTGGAAAACCCGCTCGATCGGTCATGCGCACCGGGCGCCGCAATCCACCTTTATCGGTTCTACCCGAAGATGGGTGGGAATGGCGGCATTGCTGCTTTTGGCCGGGATCATCGGCGGCGTAGTTTATATGACCAGTTCGCGGCGACTGGCGGGCATGGCTGAGATATTGCTGTCGAACGCTCTGGACGGGCGGGTGACGGTGAAGTCTGCACAACTCTCATTTTCCGGAGTGCTTCAATTATCCGGCGTACGGCTGGTTACGGATATCGGGCGATCAAAAACCGAACTCTTTTCGGCTGATACGGTGCGCGTTGATTTCAACTGGCTGAGCTTGGTGAGTGGGAAACTCTCGGCGTCGCATATCCGCGCTGTGCATCCGGTATTGAATCTTGTGGAGGACTTGGATAGCCGGCGATGGAACTATGAGAATTTCTTGCGCCACCCCCACCGTAGCGAGCGTGTGCAGTCCCCACCCACAACGTCACCAAGCGGCCCCACCGCGCCACCGTCTCCAATTCATATGATCCATCTTCCATCTATCACCCTCACCGGCGCGGTGGTGCGCTGGGGTGTGATACGCAAAGGCATTTATTCGCTGGCTGGAGAGAGTGTGATCGACGGAGTGCTTCGCCCTCTGCATCATTCCCGGGTGCTCTATGGGGTGAGTATTCAACAGGAATCCATCAACGGCCAGCCCGGACTTAATCTGGATGGCAGTTGGAACATCGCCACCCGCACATTCGACGCCCGCATTGCGCGGCTGCGGCTGAGCAGCACGTTGAGGCGGAGCCTGCCCCCCGCCCTGCAGCATTTGTGGCGGAACCTGGGCCTGCGCGGACAGATAGAACACATTCATTTTCGTATCGGCCCGCATGCCCCGATGGACATCGCGGCCCGGTTGGCGGGTGTTTCGCTTGCCATCCCCTATCACAGCCGGCGTCTTGGTTCTTCTCCGATTCCGATCAATAGACTGACGGGCAAGGTGCTCTTCAGCGACCATATCCTTTCTATTGAAAATCTTCAGGGACGGGCGCTCGGTTGGAAATTTATGGTCCCGCAGGCGCATTTCCACGGATTGGGACACGGCGATCCATTTGATGTAACGGTCAGGCTGCCGGATCTGAATCTCCCCCCGCGTTATCCCGCGATATTTCGCACGTCGAGTTTCAGAATCGTCGACGGCATCTTTTACCGCCTTCGCCCCAGTGGATTGCTGAATGTGACCGTCAGCGTGTCGCGGTCCCTCAAGGGGGGTGATGTTCATGTTGCAGGGATTATCCACTGTCTGAACCTCGCCGCCCGCTACGTTCATTTTCCGTATCCACTCCACGATGTGCACGGTATTATCCGGTTTACAGCCCATCATATTCATTTTGTCCATGTGCATGCCGTTGCAGAAACATTTCCCGTCAGTCTCAATGGACTTGTATCCATTGACGAATCGGGCGGGCCCATCGATCTGCAGATCAGTTCACCGCGAGGCTATTTTGACAGGCGGCTGGCCGCCTGCCTGCCGCGCAATATTAAGCCCATATGGAATAAATTCACGCCCGTAGGTTACGGCGCATTTCAGGCCGACGTCACGCGACCGGCCGGTGAAAATTCCAGCCCACAGATTGTTCTACATATTTTTCCGCAAGATGTTACGGGGTACTACCACGATTTTCCTTATGTCATGCATCACGTTCACGGCGAACTGATTTTTTCCGACCGGATGACAAAAATCATCAAGCTCACCGCCCCGGTCGGCAGGCATGGGTCGATCACCTTTACGGGAGATGTGGATTATCGTTCCGGCCGACTCTCGGCCATGAAGCCTCACGTTAAACTTACGGCCGTCCACCTGCCGGTGAACTCTGCGATGCTTTACAGCCTGCCGCGTTCTTTTGAGCACGCCCTCAAGCCATTTCATGCCCACGGCGGATTTGTGAATGTCAGTGCGATGATCACCCGCGGCGCCGACAATGGTCCGAGTGTGAGCGGAACGCTTACTTTGGCCGGCACGACGCTGACACCCAAGCTTCTGCCGTGGCCGCTGACGGATGTGGCGGCAAAGGCGACGATTGCACCGCGGCATTTCATCATTCAATCAATCACAGGCCGCATCGCCGGAAGCCGAGCAAGTTCAGTTCAGGCCGCTGTTACGGTTGATGAGCCGGCACATCTGCCGGTTGAGGTACAAGCCCATGCTTTGTGGAGCGGTCTGACCATCACGCCCAAGCCGCCGGCGCAGATCAAGGCTCCCTACCGCAATCTGTGGAGTAAATATCGCCCCGCAGGCGACCTGAGCGGCAGGTTTCAATTGGCGATGTCGATCCCCCGTCACGGCCGCGCATCGCTCTGGAGCAACATCCACCGCCTGTCCGTTGAGCTTTCCCCTCGTGACATGACGCTTTCTCCCAAGGCTTTTCCCGCTCCCATTCGACATCTCTCCGGCAGCGTCGACGTGGCAAAAGGGAAGGTACAGATCACCTCGCTGACGGCGGACGCAGGCCCGATTGCCGTCTCCACATCGGGTGTGTTCATACCGGCCACCGGATCGCTTAAGCTCCAGGCCACGGCCAAATCCCCCCGAGTGTCACGCAAGTGGATTGCTCTGCTTCCCCCGGCGCTGCGAAAACTCATAGAACAGTTACATCCCCGCGGCGCTTTCGAACTTTACTTTACCGACCTCGAACGGCGCATCGAGAAATCCGGGCCCGGATGGAAATTTGTCGGGTCACTTGCGCTGCATCATTTCCTTCTCCACCATACGCTGGAAGCGGCTATCGGAAGCGGGATTGTCACCGTGGCCGGTGATCTCGACGCCCATGAGACGGTGCCGAATCTTGCCGGTGAATTTCACTTGAAGCATGTCTTGGTTGCCGGGCGCACGGTGCGTGCGTTGAAAGGTGAATTAACAGGTGATCGAGTAAATAATACCGTCACCATTAACCATATTTCCGGAAGTGTTGCCGGCGGTGTGTTGAGCGGCCATGCGTTGCTGCATTTCAAACCGCAGGTATCGCTTGCGGCCGACTTCAATCTCTCCGACGCGCAGCTTGCCGCACTGCTTAAAAACCATCCGATGCCCGGTCCGTCGGCGACAATGCCGACGACGCTAACGGCCAAATCGACCACCGACCTGCCGCGGGTAAGTTCCGGCGTGGTCAATGCGAGCCTGCATTTTTCTCAGCTTCTGGGCAAGCTCAGCAGCAGCCATGGTTATGGAGATCTACTGATCACCAAGGCGAATATCTATAATGTGCCTCTTTCCATGGGACTGCTTCAAATCGCAACGCTTCGACTGCCGGTAAGCTCGGCGTTTAATCGGGCGAAACTCGTCTATCTCATCAAGGGTCATATGGTAAATTTCAGCAAGATTCAGCTCCATAGCCCGGGGGTTGATCTGCTGGGCCGGGGCTCATTGAATTTGACGGATCAACATGTCGATCTGGAACTCATCACGCAGTCCCCCTCCGGCACGGAGATTCCGGTGCTGGGACTCATTGTTGGCATGGCGCGATCGCAGTTGCTGCAACTGCATGTTCATGGGCCGATCAGCAATCCCAAAATCACCCCCATTCCGCTGCGGATTCTGGCACTGCCGTTCGGCACGCCGTAGGGAGTTGCATGCGTGGCCCGGTTGTCCGGCGGACGTTATACTTCCCAGACGATCACACGCATCAGCACCGGCAGGAGTGTGATGCGCCCGTAGCTCAGTTGGATAGAGCGGCGGTTTCCTAAACCGCAGGTCACAGGTTCGATCCCTGTCGGGCGCATTTAGATATGTCTTTTCACTGCCGCGAGCCGGGAAGCGGAGGCCCGGTGATGCTTTTATTTTTGACATCAGATTGCCAGAACATTCATCGATTAATAGGCCACGGTCGTCCAAAACCGGCCGGAGGTGTAGATGCGAGACCGGTATGGCGGTTTGGTACGAAGCCGAATTTTGTGTGTTGTGCGAGAGCGACTTGTTTTAGCAAGGAGATATGTTATAATTCGTTCTCATGTTGGCCCTGCTCTGGGCCCAGCGGGCCGAAAGGCTTTGGATGGTCACAAAATGAAGAAAGGATTAAGCGATGAACAACCAGCATCAGACAGACGAATCACGCCGCGCATTTCTGAAAGCCGGTGTCGGCGCTTTGGGCGCGATGACCCTGAGCCAAGTCGCATCGGAAAACGCTGTCGCATCGGAAAACGCTGAGGCCGATCCGAGCCAGTCACCCCGCCGCCCCAATTTTGTGTTCTTCCTCGGTGAAGGTGTACGCTGGGATGAATACAGCTGCATGGGCAATCCGATTATTCAAACGCCGAATATGGATCGTATTGCGCGTGAGGGGATGACATTTCGAAATTCGTTTACCGTCAATGCACTATGTGCACCTTCACGGGCGATTACTCTTACGGGACTTTACTCTCATGTCACCGGTATCGTGTCTAACCAAGGCACCACCGGTGAATTAGACCTTCCAGGGCAGGTTATTCCTGAAGATATACCGGTGATTTCCGACTTGCTGCGCAAGGCCGGTTATGAGGTCGGGATGTTCGGTCGAGCCAATGTGAATGTGGAAGATCGATATTGGGATTACTACTTCGGATTCCGAGGTTGGATATGGGATTACCACAAGCCGATTCTCCGGGAAGGTATCAAGGGAGTATGGTCGTCGCCCAAGCAATACGACGAATATGTGGATGATCTGATCACGACCCGCGCCGTCGAGTGGATCGGGAAAAAGCGTGAAAAGCCGTACTGTGCTTTTGTATGGTTCAATGCGCCGCACGCACCGTTCTACCGCCCCCGGCGACTTCTGGATTTGTACAATGGCGTCAAGATTCCCACGCCGGAAACTTTCAATGACGATCTGAAGGATCCTCCATATCCCGGCAAACCCCGGAATTGCGCCATCGCTAATGCTCGGAACAAAATCGGTACCACGGTGAACGGCTATGTTGACCCGCGGACATTGGAGGAATTGGTCAAGGATCATTACGCCGGAGTTGTAGACAACGATTACAATGTGGGTCGTGTGCTGGATGTACTGGAGAAAACCGGCACGCTCGATGATACCGCCATCATTCTCAGCTCCGATCATGGCTTTTTCCTCGGTGAATGGCGCATGTACGACAAGCGCTTCATGTATGAGCCTTCGATCCGGGTTGCCCTGATGGTTCGCTATCCGCGGCTGGTGAAAGCGGGAAGCGTCTGCGATTTGATGGTTCTCAATCTTGATACGATGCCGACCATGATGGAGTTGGCGGGAGTTAAGATTCCGGAGAATGCGCAGGGGAAGAGCTTGGTTCCGTTGCTGCAGGGTAAGTCTCCGACCGATTGGCGAAAAGACTGGTACTATGAATATTTCTCATATCCATATGACGAACACGTGCGCCCCCATCGCGGCGTTCGCACGGAACGTTACAAGCTGATGCATTTCTACGCCATACCGCAGTATCCAGAACTGCCGGATCAGTTCGAGCTTTACGACTTGAAGGAAGATCCCAAAGAGCTCAACGATCTCTATGGCAAGCCGGGTTATGAAGCACTGGCAGAACATTTGAAGCGGCGGATCGTTGAATTTCGCAAAGAAACGCACGACCATACGAATGACGCGTTGATCTGACGACATCCCGCTAATTTTAATGTGGTAAGCGGGGCCGCGTCGTTAAGTTGGATCGTTTCGTGGTTCAAAACCTCGATATCGCAGCGTTTGCGAGCGATCGAGACCCGGTGGTTTCGATGCCGATTGACTTCAGCGTTGCGTTACTTCCAACCAGATTTGAAGGTGTTGGTTTGCGTACCGGGCGTTGACTGTCTGTTACCGGATCAGTTGGTCGCGGTTTCAGGCGGAGAAACGACATGCACGCTCAGGGTAGTGTCGTGATGTAGCTCGGCATCGGCGCGTGGATTTTCCAACCGTACGCCCAGTTGAGGTCCCAAAGATGGTTGAGGCTTTCATGTTGGACATGACCATCGAGGAAGACCAACTTGATCCCATTGCCGTGGCGCTCCATGCACCACCTTCCCATCTGCGATGACTAAAGATGCCAGTCTGACCAGTTCATCGGAATTTGTCCATCATAGATTCCCTGCTGCGGCGGCGTATCGGTCTCGTGCGGATCGCAATCAGTCCAGAAGGAATCCGCAACCAGGGGAACCGTGCTGGTGGCAACCGACGACTCACTGGGCGGCCACGACTGTTCGGGGGAAAGGGCTGGAAAATAGATATCCGCAGTTCCCCGCTCGGAGAGCCAAGCGTTGAAACAGTAACTTCCCTCGATCATCACCGTCGCCAGGTTCTGCTGATTTAAGACTTTGAGAAAGGCCAGGGCCCGCGTGGTATGGAGACCGCCGATCACTCCGTAATCTCCCGGTGTGTCTACCGAAAACGGAGGGATCGTCGCCGTGGAGGGACAAATCATGACAGTTTCAATTGCGGCCATTTTTATTGACATAACCGTATTGGTTGCTGGATTGGGTGAAATAGGGTGCGAACGGAAATACCCACAGACCGTTGCTGCTGTAGGGAATCGATGCGCCGGAATAGACGTCTTCATATTCGGTGCACGCCATGCCGATTTAGCCCGGATTATTCACGAACCGCCGGGAGGTTGCGGGTTTTGGGGGCATAAGTATCGTAATTGCATGTAGTTAGC
>JBMFVY010000024.1:0-35657 GCA_049965755.1 Phycisphaerae bacterium
ACCGACCCGGGACACAGCCACATATCGACATCTGTTCATATCATGCCGTTCGGAAAACCTTACAACGCAAGCGGCTCTAGTGCAGCGAGTATGCTATTTCCCTATGAAAGCGACCGAAACTGCATCGGATGATGTGAAACTATCTGAAAATTCCGCCTCCGCTGATACATCCGATACGATGCAACTTGACCGATATTTCATGAATCTGGCCATGGAAGAGGCGAGGTACGCCGCATCGATTGGCGAAGTGCCGGTCGGTGCAGTTATTGTGCGATTGCCCACCGGCGCAGAGCCGATGGTTGTAGCGAAGTCCCATAACCAGCGAGAATTGCTTCATGATCCAACGGCTCATGCGGAAATACTCGCCTTACGCATGGCGGGCGAAAAACTCGGCAACTGGCAACTGATCGATTGCGATCTTTATGTAACCCTTGAACCGTGCCCCATGTGTGCCGGTGCACTGGTTAATGCCCGAATCAGGCGGATTATCTTCGGGTGCCGCGACCCCAAAGCCGGGGCGGTCGGGTCGCTCTACAACCTCCCTGCCGACGGGCGCTTCAATCATCGGCCGCAGATATTGGAAGGTGTTCAGGCTCAAGACGCTGCACGCCTTCTGAAGGAATTTTTTGCCGCCCGCCGTAAAAATCCCCGCCCGGGTTAGGCGACTGAAATTCCGTCCGAAGCGTCCATCAACTAACTGCATCCGATTCGGGCACCGGCTTTTCCGGTTGCTGGCCGCGAAGTTGGGGATCGAGCGGAGGCTGGATGAGTTTTTGCAGCATGGCATTCCAGGCCTCCAGACACCGGGTATCCTTATACAGCCTCTCGTTGGCGGCCTGACCGCGACGCCCCATCAGTTCCAGATTCGGATCTTGTGGAAGCGATTTTATCAGTTCGGCCAGTCCGTCCACATCATCGTTTTTAACCACAAAGCCACAATTGTTTTCAGTTAATACCATGGCCACTTCCGAACGCGGACTGCCGACAAAAATTGCCGGCCGCCCTGCCCCCATAATGCCATAAACCTTGGAAGGGAGCATCACTCCCGTGGCCCTTTCCAAAAGACTGATCATGTGCACATTGCCCAAGGCGAGCAGGTCGGAGAGTTTCGCTCGCGGTTGATACGGTTTGATGAGGACATTGTCGAGCTTTTTATCCTGCACGTAGGCTTTGAGTTCTTCGGCCCGCTTTCCACCACCGACAAAGACAAACCGGATATCCGGATGGTCGCGTAGCATTTCCGCCGCGAGATAAAGCGTTTTCGCATCGTGGCCGATTCCAAGATTGCCGGAATACATCACCACGAATTTGCCCTCAAGCTGCCATTCTTTCCGATAACTGCTCTGCTCCGGCGACTTGATCTGCGTTTCTTCAGCCACATTCCAGACGGGAATCACCGCACAGCGCTGCGCCGGTGCCCCTTTGGCCATGACCAGATTTTCCATGCAGCGGCCGAGCAGAACATTGCAGTCCGCATGCCGCAGGGTGAAATTATTAACCGCGCCAAGGGCCTTGGCCAGCAGGGAATCGCCCCGCATCATGCCGCAGGCGATGGGCGTATCGGGGTAGAGATCCATGACCCAGTAAACGAACTTCGTGCCGCGCAGCAGCTTGCGGAGATAGCCGACCGTCGCAATGAAGGGGGGAGTTGTCAACGCGATGATGACATCCGCTCGCGGCAACGTGATGGCACGCAGGAGGGCCAGAACGTAAAAGAGCCCGAAATCAATAAGCCGAAGGGCTATCGATTTTTTACCAAATAAACTCAGCCCCACGCGATGGATGTCGATCCCTTCAACGGTCTCACGACTCGGGAGTTTGGCACCGGCTTCACCATATAAGCTGCGAGAGGTAACCACGGTTACCTGGTGCCCCTGGCGGCTGAGATAGCGGCACAGATCAAAACTGTGTTGGGCGGTGGAGGCCAGATCGGGATAAAATGTTTGATTCACCAGTATGATTTTCAAGGTCGTCGCTTCCATCGTGCCACCGGCCGCCTGCGCCGCCGCCGACACACCGGCGCGCAGCGCCCGACCGACCGGGCCCTGCGTAGATTATCGGCGAAAGTCTCCGATTGCTCCACGCCGAAAACTGCCGACCGGCGGACACCACCGATTCCTGCCACCCGGTCTTGCCGCCTTGGCCGAGGCATGGATGCCGGTGATTCATTGACGGGACGGCGGGAAATTCAGCGCCTTACGTGGGGCGTACGATTAATTTCTCGGGGCAGCGGAGCACCAGTCCGGGCTGCCAATGCAGTGACTCCTGCGCGATCGCGGCATGCGGAAAACGGCGAAAAAACCCGGTCAGCGCAATTTGGGCTTCCAGCTTGGCCAGCATCGCACCCAGGCAGTAGTGAATGCCGAATCCGAATGCGATGTGGCGGTTTTCCGTGCGCTCAACGTTAAATCGCTCCGGCTCGCTGAAAACCGCCGGGTCCCGGTTGGCCGCTCCGATACCCGCCAGTACAAGGTCGCCGCGGCAAATGGTGTGGCCGTTCAACGTGACATCCGTCATGGCCACCCGGCCCGTCCACTGCACCGGGCTTTCAAACCGCAGAATCTCCTCCACGGCCGCGGCCATGGATTTTTCATCACGCAGGGCAGCGGCCCGCTGATCCGGATGGCGCAACAGCAACAATATTCCATTGGTTATCAGGCTGGTGGTGGTTTCGTGGCCGGCCATCAGCAACAGCATGCAGTTGGCGATGAATTCCTCCTGCGGCAGTTCAGCGGCATCGCCGTCGAGCAGCGCCCCGAGCATCCCCTCCTTCGGATTTTCGGCGAGTTTCTGCTGCAGATAATCGCTGAATTCGGCGTAGGCGGCGTCGGCGCGAGTCAGATCTTCCAGCGAAGAGTGAATCCCGATCGCCGGAACCATGCGGTCCGACCATGCCGCCAATTTGGGTGCATCGCCTTCCGGCAATCCCATCATGCCGGTAATCACCATCGTCGGAAGCGGACCGGAAAATTCTTCGATAACATCGAACCGATCCATCACGGCCATGCGATCGAGCAATTTCTGAATCGTCAACGTCAGGCGACTGCGGATGAGCTCCATGGGCACAGTATTGAATACCCGCATGAATGCCGAGCGAATCCGCGTATGGCGCGGAGGGTCGGCAAAAAGCATCATGGCCGGCAGTCCGCGGTGGCCCTCCGGTGCACCAAGCTGGCGGCGCACGGCGACGGGAAAGCCGTCGGAGATGAACGGCGCCCGCCCGAAACGCGTGTCTTTAATAATGAATTGCACATCCTTGTAATTGACCGCGACAAACGCCGGTAGCAGCGGATCAAGTGCAAAGGGCCTTTCCTGACGCAGATAGCGGTACATGCGGAACGGATCGGTGCGATAGCCGGGGTGCAGCAGGCTTTTCCGGGCCAGAACTTTCCAGGGAATACCGGCCAGTGCGGCAGCGGTCTTAAACGATGGAATCCGCGGCATCACCGGCCGAAACACGCTGGCCGCTTCCAGCCCCAGCGCCCACCGGCGGCGCAGATTGGATTCTCGCTGCCATTTCCGCCAGCACCGCTTGAGCCGCGCCGGCGTCAGGCCATGATCGCACATCAACCGGCCGACGGGCAGATCGCTTGCGGCGAGCGCCATCAGCAGATGCGAAGTGGAAATGTACGACCGCCCGAGTGATTCAGAGAGCGAGCGGGCCTGATCCAACGTTTGCATCAGGGATGAGGAATAATAAATGTCGTCGGCAGAACCCGCCTCGCTGCGGTCAAATTCCGCCACCCGTTCCTGCATCGCTTTTAGATCAGCCCCACTCCGCCTGAGCAGGTATTGGGCCCCGCTGCGGGGTGCACGGAGGAGGGCGAAAAGGAGATGCTGCGGCTCGACGGCAGTTTGGCCGCGGGCGTATTGGATGGCGTCCTGCAGAACCATGCGGGTCCGCGGAGGGAGCCATTCCCATATCGTGGAAACTGATTGAAGATTCGCCTCTTTGGCCGTTTCACTTGCCGAC
This sequence comes from Phycisphaerae bacterium, assembly GCA_049965755.1. Lineage (GTDB taxonomy): Bacteria > Planctomycetota > Phycisphaerae > WQYP01 > WQYP01 > JAJZGD01. Next base: position 3,974 of record JBMFVY010000024.1, read on the forward strand.
ATGAGGTTGATACACCGCCCTGCACGTAACAAACGGATTATGCATACACCGCTCCCAATCGCGCTCCCCGAAGCCTGATGTTAGCAAGGCGGCGGTAGGATTTCTCGCCTGATCGGGTGCACTGCGCGCAACGGTGCCTCCAGCAGTATCTCGCTGCGCCCCGGTGACAGGAGCAAGCAGGGACGCTACGCCAAGCACGGCGCCGAAGGTTTTATTCACCTGCCAGCTTAAAAACAGCGACCGGCTTGGGTTTTGGGCGATCCGGCGGCCGAAACGCCGTTTCAAAATCGAAAACGTCATTGAAATCGCCGAGCGAGTCGGTCGGCGTTTTGTGCAGAACGCCATGCGCGATCATCGCGTAGACAATCCGGCCGAAATCGCGCGTGCAGTGCACACCCCAATGGGCCAGTACCGCCGGTGCCAGATGTCCGTAGCGTTTGATGGCGTAGGCTTTCAGGCCATGCGCCAATTGCTGGCCGCTGACATGACGCGAATCCTGATCCAGCGATTCGTAATTCGGGTGGACATTCATGACGGTGTACGCCAGGCCGCGCTGGACAAATTCAAAGGCGGCGGGCGGAAATTCCGGCTCTGCCGTCGTCTCGCAGGGCAACTGTTTTTTGACTGTTTCGTCCATGTAACCAAACCTAAACCCAGTTTCACCTCTCACCGGTGCATTATAGTTTATTCGCGAAGCATCCGCAGCCCGCAGCATTGAGGATGTTTTTTGCAGCCAAGTTGGTGGTTTTTGGCTTTTTTTGACCGTAATCTTCGCCGCTCACCGCACCGGATAAAGGGCGACATCCCACCGCCGCGAACTCCCGACACCAAAAGAAACCAAGACGGACTGCCCATAATTTTTTCAGGTAAAATTTGCGGTCGCAGCATCCGCAGATTATAACTAATGATTGTCCGGATCAATGGGTTTCGGACGCACCACCGTGGGGACTTTAACTCGTGCACCGTTGGGAGGAATTTCTATGAAATATCGTGGGGTTGTCGGGCTCGCGGCTGCTGCGGCAGTCGTGGCCATGGGCGTTCATACTTCATCGGCTACCGTCTATACCTTTAATACCAACACCGGCGTGATGACCACGACGGGCGGTACGGCTACCGGGGGCGTGATGACCTCGGGCTCTACGCCTGATGGTGAGGTGTTCGCATTCAGTGGGAACGTGTCGTTTAATGCCGGGGATGTGATCAACGTCACCGGCTCCAGGCCCATTGTAATTTCATCCTATAACGATATGTCTGTCGCATTGGGCGTCACCATCAATCTTTCAGCCAGTGGCACCTATGCCGGCCCCGGAGGTGGGGCAGGTGGCATCGGGGGTGGCGGTGGTTCCGGGGGCACTGGAGGCAGTCCGCCTCCTGTCGGACCGCTGGCGGCGGTCGGGGCATTAAATGGCGGCGGCGGCGGGGCAGGAGGCGGATCATATTCCTCCGGTAGCGGAGGCCAGCCGGGCCAAAGCGGGGCCGGATTCGATGGAACCGGCGGCTCGAACGGTGCTGCGGGTACCGCGGGTTCGGCAGGTTCGGCGGCTTTTGGTGCGACTGGCACAGCGCCAGCCGGGGCCGGCGGTGATGGGTTCGGTCAGGGCGGACTGCCCGGTGTCAACGGCCAAGCCGGGCAAGGCGGGGCAGGAGGCTCTGCAGGGTTTTCTTTAAATCCGGGTCAATTTGGCCACAACGGGAACAATGGCGCTAATGGCGGTAATGGCATTAACGGCGGCGACGGGAGCGGTGGAGCCAATGGAGTTAATCCTGCCTCCTTCAACTTGCTGACGGGCGGAGCGGGTGGGGCCGGTGGTGGCGGCGGCCAAGGGGGTGGCGGTGGCGGCACCGGCGGAGTGGGCGGAGGGGGAGGTGGTGGCGGTGGCGGAGCGGGATCGGTCTTCGGTGGCGGCGGCTCCGGCGGTAATGGTGGCGCAGGCGGCTTGGGCGGCTCTGGCGGAGCCGGTGGAGCAGGTGGATCGGGCGGCAACGGCGGAGGCGGTGGCGGCGCCATTGAGCTCTTCGCAGCCGGTCGCCTCACCGTCAACGGATCGGTTTACTCGACGGGATCAGCTGGTAAATCCGGCACCGCCGGTGTGGGCGGATCATACGCCGGGCCGATCGGCATGGGGCTGGCCGGACAACCGGGCAGTGCTGCGGCAAGTGGCAGTAACTCGGCCGCTGGTGGTCAGGGTGGGTACGGCGGGAATGGTGGCTTCGGCGGAGCGGGCGGCGGCGGCGGAGCTGGAGGGGCGGGCGGCGCCGGGGCCGGGGGCACGATCGTCTTGGCAGGCTCGTCGATCAATGCATCCAATGGCGGATTTAATACCCTTGGCGGAGGAGATGCCTCCACCAACGGTAAATTCTTCATCGCTACCAACAGTCAGATCACCCCCATCAAAAACGTTTTCGGCGGGCTTCCCATCTACAGCGCCGGACCGGTCGGCAATAACCCATATGTCGGCGGTGCACAAACTCCCAATATCCCCGACCTTGCCGGCGGTGTCGCAGCTCCCTACGGTATCCTCGCCAATCTGCAGGCTGATGCCCCGGTATTCTCGACGCTTGCCCTGAACGCACCGTTCCATTCCCTCGCCGCCGTCCTGCTCGGCAGCAGCGGTCTGCCGGGCTACTCCGATGTCTTTCCCGGTTACCAATGGGTGTTCGTTGTCAACCTGAGCGGTTCGTCGATTAACGACCTCAAAATCGGCATCAGTTCCACTTCCACTACCTACGAAGCCGCCCTGATGCAGCAGGTCCTCTCTACCACCGGCGGCACCATCAACGTCCACACCGACAGCAATATTGTCCTGCCGGGAAATGATGTCTACGCCTTTCTGGCCCCCACATCACTCATTGACTCCGGCACGCTCTACGCCACCGCCGATGGCGCCGTGCCACTGACGATGACCTCCGATTACGGCTTGGTGACCCCCGGATTTTTCCCTGTTGAATATCTGCAATCGGCTGCGGCAACGCCCGAACCCGCTGCCGGGGCCGTTGCGCTCGCCGCCTTGGCGGGGTTGACGCTCCTGCCGCGTCGTCGAAGGACTTGACGCGCGCCGCCACAACGCTCTATTTCTGCGGCGAGTCGTGGCGGCTAAACCGTGTGAGGCTTTAATTTCCTCCGGCGGGCCGGGCCGCAGAAAGCAAAAAAGGAAAAAATGGGGCGTTCAGCTTTTTACGCATGAACGACCCCATCGCTCATCTCTCCACTCGGTCGTGATCTCAACCTGAGATCCCCCATAACCAATTTAATGCTTTTCGGATTTGGTTCTCCGTTCACCGGCGCGTTGCCAGGAATCCTTAACGGCCGGCTTCGCGTGCTCCCAAACTAATGTCGAAGTCCCATGGTGGGAATTCCAATCCTGGGCGAGTTTCGATTCATGTTCCTCAAATGTACCGTCAACGTTACCTGTGCGAGATTCCCAACCATATTGGTATGCTGCTGCATACTGGTCGTAGCCGGTCCCCTTCTTATAATAGGGCCGTGTCTCAAAAACTGAACGCCAGTACCCGTGTTCCACGGTCGGATCAATTTTCTCGGCAACGGCTTTACCCGCCAAGCCACCGGCCAGTCCACCGACAACGGCACCGGTCACTCCACCGATGACCGTTCCCACCGGGCCGGCGACTGTCCCGACTGCAGCGCCAACAGCCACGCCGCCGACCACCCCACCGGCCACGGCTCCAACACCGGTCCCGACGGGGTGTGAACCGGGCGTGCCGGTAATAGAGTCACAGTTCGCATCGTCTTTCGACTTTTTTATCTCTTCGGTTTCATTACGATTATCCACAAGACAACTCCTGAAAATTTGAAATTAACGCAGCCCGGCGTCCCACAGATTCAATCCATAAAGAGACGCGTGCCATCTGCCTCATATGCAAAGGGTGTACCACGCGGCGAATATTGCCCCACCGGCTGAGAGTTTTTTGCGGGCCTAAACGAAGAGACGCCCGATTCTACCTCCACAGCCTGATGCCGATATTTTGCCGCACGCCACTGCCGAATTAGCTTCGGTCCAAATCATCTGAATCGCGATTAAACCGGCCGTTTCTATGCCTTGACTCTCCCTGATTTTTTCTATTGCGAATACCCGCAGGGTGATCTGACACACCTGCGGCAGCGAACCGACGCAATTGAAATTACCGGAAATATTTTATTATCGAAACGCCCGATTATTTTTCGGATGGGGAGGCGAAAGTCCGGCACCAATTGGCCGGCACTTAGGCCGCTACGGACAAAATGACACGGGCATTTTGTCCGACGGCAACCCCGTTTTTGCCTTCGACACGCAGCACCCACAGGAAAATGCGGGCTATGTAGTAAACGGCACGGGGATTGCGGGAGACGACGTTCAGGTTGTGAAATATCGTCCGAGCGCCGATTCATCCGCCCGGATTGCATATACGCAGGAAGTCCATATGTCTGATGCAGTGCCGCCGCAGCAACTTGATCATAATGTCACATTAATTGAAGCATTTCAGCTCTATGAGCAGATCAAAACGCGCACGGAAGCTCGTGCCCGTGACATTTCTGCAATAAATGAAGCATTAGAGGTTAAACTACGTGAGCGCGACTCGCGGGAAGGCGGACATGACGCGATCATCTGGGGCCGGCGCATCGACGATATGCTCCTCAAATGTCTCGATGATTTAAGTTTAGTTCAGACCGTTTTGCTTGCGGAAATCGTCAAATGCCGGACGCTGGAGCATAAATTATCCCTCAGCGAAACTCAATGCGACAGACACCTGCAGAGAGCATTACATGACGACTTGACCGGGCTGCCCAACCGCGCGCTATTCAGAGACCGCCTCCAGAAAGCCTGCATACAGGCGAGGCGCCATGAACGGCCATTTGCGGTGATGCTTATCGACATTGATGCCTTCAAGAGTATTAACGACGTGCATGGCCATGACGTGGGCGATCGAGTGCTGAATCTGGTCGGGCATCGGCTCCAAGCCTCCGTGAGAGAGGAGGACACGGTCGCCCGCGTCGGTGGCGATGAGTTCCAATGCCTGTTGATGGAAGCCAAGGATGAGGCCGCCATTGCCAAGGTTGCAAAATCAATGATCACCCGCGCTGCGGGTGCGGCCAGCCAAACAGGCCTGCGCGCAAAGCTGAAGCTGAGCATCGGCATCGCCCTTTACCCGCAAGCTGGAACAAGCCCCGACGTTCTGTGTCGGCATGCCGATGCCGCCATGTATGCGGCAAAGGCCGCTGGCACTGGTTATCAGTTCTGGAGCGATGTTGAGTCGCTCGAATCTTCGGGTTGGAAAGAGGCGCCGCGGTCCGCTGACGCGGGCGAAGTCCGCAAGACGCTGCATATTTCCGGCAAATCGTCCGGCCGGGACGGCATTGGATGAGCTCGGTGCAGCAGCGTTAACCCCGGCTGATTTTATTCGATTTAAGCGTCACCTTGCCATGCTGAGTCATGGCGCTTCCATCGCTGATGGACGCATCGGCCTGCATCGTAATGCCGGTGGATGCCAGGATATCGCCCTCAAAGGTACTATCCTGTCCCAACGTGGCCGAACCACCCACCAGCCAGGTGACATCCCGCCTCGCCTCCGAAGCGGGTCCGCCATCGATGGTAATGACCGCCGAATTGGCTGCGGTTGTCAGCGTCGTGCCTATTTTGAAAATAAATCGGGCATGGGGATCACCCTGGTTATTGAGCGTCAGCGTACCGTTGAGTTCCGCGGCGGAAGAGAAATTGTACACCCCCGGCAGGATGGTCAGTCCACCGAGGTTCTGACCACTCAGATCGTGCGTCGGAGCCGTGGCCATCGCAATTCTGTACGCCGTCATCAGATCTGATTGAGCCTTCTGCGTGGTAGCATCGTCACCGCGGATGCGGTGGGGAGAGAGGACCATGCCCGGCGGAAAACCGCTCACCTCATCGCCCGGGCTGGTGCCTACATCACCGCCGTGTACGACGGTGGTGCCCGTGTTGGCAACCGAACTTCCGGCAAGAACCGCAAAATCGCGGGCGCTCCCCATGGAGATCGAGGATTGGGGGCCTTGATCCGGCGTCGCCACCGGCGGCACAACAAGTAGAACAATGGTCTTATTAATCATGGTAAACACTCCTTTTCCCTGACGGCAAGCACCGCCTGTCATGGGAAATGGGTCACCCGCAGAAGCCCGCAGGCATTTGGTTCAGGCTGGTGGTTGCCCGGACTTGAAGGGCATCGGAGCGATCCGTTTCGCGCTGCCGACAGGGCATGCGCCATTAATCGCACGACATGTCATGCGGTATCAATACGCGCACGATGACTATTGTAGGCACCGATCCGGTGCCCCGATCGTTATAATCGAAACTTATTGTTTTTCGCAATCTGCACTCCCGCCGGCAGGAACCCGCTCATATCTGCGATCGGCCCGACTCTCCGACACCCGGGCCCCTGTGCCAAAAGCGCCAAGCGTCATTATGGCCCGCACAAGACACAACGGCCCGGACAAACTGACGAAACAATATCGTGAACTCTGCATCAATCCCTCGATACCGCCGAAAGGTGGAAATATCAGCCTGGCACGACGATTGCAATCATAGCCATCGGGGCGTCCTGCTGAATTCAGCGAATGCTGTCGCAATGGTCTGCCGATGCAACCATCGAAAAGTGCGGCCGGCCCCGGAAAGATGCCGCTTACAAGGAGTTCTACACCATGGGCCTGATCATTATCGCTCTGTTGATTCTTCTGCTGCTCGCAGCTCTGCCTACCTGGGGGTACAGCAACAAGTGGGGGTACGGTCCGACCGGCGGGATGGTTGTCCTGCTGCTCATCGTCATCGTGCTGCTGCTCATGGGTGTGATTCCTGGGCGGTTTTGAATCGCTCTTTAGGGTAAGCGGACATCACCTGACCAACAGCGCAGAGGCTGCTGCATAAAAACATCCCGGATCACGGTTTTCCATATAAAGATCCGGTGGATTTAATTTCTCTCTTTTTAACAGGAGTACTCCAGATGAGTTCTAGAATACGTAGTTTTTCCATGGCTGCCGCGTTGTCCGCAACATTGGCTCTCGGTATGGTCGGATGTTCCCAATCGTACCACTCAGGCGCCAATGCACCGGAGATAAGTATCCATTCTGACCATAATTCTGTACAGGTGGGTGAATCAGTGTGGATTCATGCGACCACCATGGACCTTACCAACAGCAGTATTAAGTGGAAGGTCTCGCCGACTACGGCGACACTCACGCCCGATGATTCGCGTGGGGATCAATATGCCAAGTTCTCCGCCACCCAGCCAGGGGGCTATTTGATCAAGGCGTTCGCCAAAACCGGTGATGGCCAATGGGTAACCGGTCGCACCAGAATTACGGTTGTGGGTACGAGTAACCAGTAAACACCTTAGGTCCTCCGCCGCGCCACACCCACCAGCATCGGTTGTCCCGCCCTCCCGGGCGGGACAACCGACTGCGGCGGTCGATCACCCCAATTTAATGAGCTTTATGGCATTGCCTTGGACGTTCGTCCGCCTGCCATTTAACGCTGTTGTTTCCTTTATGGAGTTGTCAAATGAACCGCATTATCATTTCAGGCTTTCTGTCGGCACTGACTGTCGGCATCGCCTCTGCCGGGGCCTTCGCGTCGCTCAAGACGGTGACCGTCAAGGGCCAGTTGCTGGACCTTAACTGTTATTCCGCCGCAGGACTCAAAGGCCGTTCCCACGGCCGAACCTGCGGAAAAAACTGCCTGCTGTCCGGCGCACCGGCCGGTATTCTGGTGCATGGCCATGTTTGGACCCTTGACGCAAACCCAAGACCGCTGGCACCTTATGTCGGCATGATCATCCGGGTAATGGGGAAATGTAACACCAGCGATCATGTGCTGCTGCCCGTGCAGATTAAAGTCGACGAACACGGCACGTGGAAGACCATCAAGCTCAAGCCGCTGTTCAAACCCGTCCGCTGATCGGCGTCGGTCGACTTCCTGCGACGCACCGGCAAACACCATTCGGCAAGCTGCCTACGGCCGATTTCCGCTCCAAATGACGAAGGAAAATCCCAGCCGGGGCAGCTTGCCTTTTTTTCATGGCGGCGTCGGCCCGGGGAAATATCGCCATTATGCGAGATATCGCTCCCGCCTCCGATTGATGAAAGCAAAAGCTCATGCCAAAGAATAACTTCCGTTATTTGAAGAGACTCCCCGGCGGAGGTTTTCGGCCCGTCGTGCATCTTCGTTGCCGCAGAGCGCGGTGGAGCGTATTGCAGGCCCGATTATTCACCAAGCACGCCGGCCCGCGAAAGATCAAGATTGCTTTATATGACATAAAGCGGTATCGTCCGCATTACATCTGGCGTCAATTTATGGGCTGGGTCTTTACCCTGACCTCTGAATGGATGCTTGGCTGTAATGTGCGGCGCCAATGGCGCCAACCGTTCAGGATAACTCAACATGATGAGCCCCGATCAATACGAGATTCTGGTAGTCGAGGACAATCCAACACAGAGATCTGCGCTCGAGCAGATTCTCACTGAGGCCGGATATAACGTCAAAACCACCAATTCTGTTGAGAAGGCGCTGAATTTTGTGCAGGACGGGATCGACTGCGTGGTGGCCGGGGTGGTCTCGGGAGAAATCTCTCGGCTGGATATCGTCAAGCACTGGAAAAATCATTTTCCGGATACGCCCCTGCCGGTTATCAATGAATCGCAGTCCGTCATGTCGCTTCTTGAAATGGTCAGCACGACTGGACTTGGCAACGAGGACGGAATTGAGACCATTGCCGAAGCTAAACGACTTCTTCAAAATCTCATGCGGTTGGTCCACGCTTGCCAGCAAGATCAGAAGATAAAAGATATCGCCTTCACCGGCGACGGCACCAGTGACGGTCTCATCGGTGCTTCGCCGATCATGAAGAGCGTTATGCAGAGGATATATCGGTCCAGTGCCGCCCAGAGCACCGTCCTGGTAACCGGTGAATCAGGAACCGGGAAGGATCTTGCGGCACGGGCCATCCACCGAAACTCAGCCCGAAAGAACGGCCCTTTTATCGCGATTAATTGTGCGGCGATGCCTGAAGCTTTGGTGGAAAGCGAACTCTTTGGATATGACAGGGGCGCTTTCACCGGTGCCTTGAATAAACGGACCGGGAGATTCGAGGCGGCCCACGGTGGAACCTTATTTGTTGATGAAATTGGAGATTGCGCCCTGCCGGTGCAGGCAAAGCTCCTGCGCATCCTGGAAAATCGCATCGTGACGCCGCTGGGCGGCCAACGTGAGGTCAAGGTCGACACCCGCGTAATTGTCGCCACAAGCCGCGATCTTCCGGCAATGATCAACAGCGGCCAGTTCAGAGAAGATCTTTTTTACCGGCTGAATATCATCAACATTATCATGCCGCCCCTCCGCGAACGTGCAGAAGACATACCGTTGCTCACAGCGACTTTTATTCACCGCATCAATCAACAGAATAATTCGGCCGTTGATTCCATTTCAGCCGACGCGCTTGATGCCCTGCAACACTACCCATGGCCGGGGAACATCCGGCAGTTGCTCAATGTCATCGAGCAGATCATCGTCCTCGCCGACCGGGATAAGACCGTCATCAGCCTGGGCGATCTTCCGGAGGACTTTCATACCGCGAGCCATTGTGCGTCGGGACCGGCACACGGCATCACGCCCGGCAGTGATCCGAAACTTTTGCAAAGCGACGCACCACCGCGTCACGACCGCCGTGCTACCGACGTTGACGGCCCGCTGCTCACGTTGGATCAACTTGAAAAGAGAACCATTGAAAAGGCGATGTCGCGTTTCGGCAATAATAAAACCAAAGCGGCGCAGGCAATTGGAATCAGTGTGCGAACCCTGCAACGTAAATTGAATCAAAGCGCCCCCCCATCGCTGGTCTTGCTACGAACGGAATCAACCGCCTGATGTGCCGCGATATCGGGTTTTCCTCGCTGTCGGCTTTGATGAGCGACGGAGGAACGGTTATCCCGGAGACCACACCTGCCGGGCATTATGTCCGGGTCATTTTGGCCCACCGGACGTAATGGCCGCACGGGTTCGTCATTAATCTGTAAACGGAGATATTTCGGGCTTGGAGCCGATCGGCAGCCGACAAGCAATCGGTACCGAATTCTGATAATCCGCATTCGTTATCGCTCAGCTATTGCCCCTATTACGATTCCGCCCGCAGACGGACAGGTAAACTCCGGCGATTGCCGACGATGGCACCCGTTTTGCAATGTAATTACTTACGCAGGTCCGCGCGGGCGGGAAGCGGGGTCAACTATGCGTATAACGGACCGCTGGGCGGCCGACGTTTTGGCTGTAATTTCCCGCTCTTTGCCCAATTCCTTTTTTGCAGGAGAACTGTAACGTGAAGAATCAAACACCATTCCTTCTGGCCGCTATCGCACTGGCGTTGTGCCCATTGGTGGCAAAAGCCTCAGTCGTGTTGGGCGCAGCCGGAAATTTTGCGGTGTTGGCCGGTAGTACCGTAACCAACACCGGAACCACCACCATCGGTGGCGGAAATGTGGGTGTAAGCCCGGGTACGGCCATTACCGGCCTTTCCACGGTGACCATCGCGCCACCATACGCCACCCATGCAGGGGACGCCGTGGCCGCCCAAGCTCAAACCGCGCTGACCAGTGCCTACAACACCGCAGCAGGGCTGACGAACGCCACGAACCTTTCGGGGCAGGATTTGGGTGGCCAGACACTCACGCCGGGGGTATACGCATTCTCCTCGTCGGCGGCGCTGTCCGCGGGGACGTTGACCCTCAACGACGAAGGTAATCCCAATGCACAGTTCGTTTTTCAGATAGGCACCACACTTACCACTGGCAGCGGTACCGACATAAAAATGAGTAACGGCGGCCAGGATCCCAACATATTCTGGCAGGTCGGCAGTTCCGCAACGCTCGGTACCGGCAGCGTGTTCGAAGGACATATTCTTGCCCTCGACAGCATCACGCTGGATACCGGCGCCAACATCATCGACGGCAGTGCACTGGCAAGTACCGGCGCGGTAACTCTCGATGGCAACGTCATCGACAATGCGGTACCCGAACCCGACGCCTTGACACTGGCTGTTCTGGGCTTCGGATTGATCGGCCTTTCATTGACCACCCGTCGCCTGCGCGAGCATCCTCGGCAAGCTGCGTCTACCGGGCTTCCGCGTTGATGGTTGCCGTTGATGCGCCGGCCTTTTCTGTGGCTGCCCTCCAGCTTGCCTCGGCTGTTCTAATACATCCAGTCGGCGGCGTTCCAGATGTGCTCCAGGCGCCAGCTTTTGCACTCGCCACTGCGAACCGGGTCGCGAACGATTTTGTCCCTGACGGCGACGGCAAAGCCTGAGGTCGCTGGGACGGCCCGCTAATGATTCCGAATGGTGCCATTTGTCCTGATGCCCGCCCGTGACCGTAATTAATCGTTATGAAGGATTTATCGAATGAAGTCAAACAATTCTTTCGCCACATTGATTTTTTTTGTTATTCTCGGCATGGGTGGAGGAGCGGCGTTCGTCGCCTACCATTTCAACGCTCGCACGGAAAGCGTATGCATAGCCATTATTGCGATTGCGATTGCCATTATTGTTTCCATCGCCGTCAAGGTTGCGGAACAGTGGGATAAAGTGCTGGTATTGCGGCTGGGTAGATTCCACGCCCTGAAGGGACCCGGGTTATTTTGTATCATACCGATTGTTGATGCAATTCCCTATTGGATCGACACCCGCGTCATCACGACCGGATTCAAGGCGGAAAAAACGCTCACCAAGGACACCGTGCCCGTGGATGTAGATGCCGTACTTTATTGGAAGGTGGTGGACCCGAAGAAGGCGGCCCTCGATGTCGCCGACTATAGACTCGCCATAAATTGGGCTTCGCAAACAGCCCTGCGCGATGTGATCGGCAAAACAATGCTTTCCGACATGCTCGAGGGCCGGGACAAAATCAGCGGCCTCCTGCAGACAATTCTCAGCGAACGTGCCGACCCCTGGGGTATCGGTATTATCTCGGTGGAGGTCAAGGATGTGTTAATTCCTCAGGCGCTTGAAAATGCAATGTCGATGCAGGCCCAGGCGGAAAGGGAGCGGCAGGCACGCGTGATTTTGGGGGATTCAGAGCGACAGATAGCGGAGAAATTTTTTGAGGCGGCAAAGACGTATCAGCACAATCCAGTCGCCTTTCATTTACGGGCCATGAACATGCTTTATGAGGGTTTGAAGCAGAATGCCAAGATCGTCATTGTTCCAAGCACCGCATTGGAATCCATGCAACTCGGGGGTGTCGCCGGTTTGACGGCGCTGACGATGGGCATGAATAAAGACGATGAAGGGGACGGTAAAAAAGCGGAAGTTGACGGGCAGTAATTACCGGGCTCCAATGCTGAGAATCCATCCGGGCAACAGAAGCGCCGCAAGCGACGACTGCGGGAATCTGTACCATCGACTGAGAGTGGGACGGATGCAATGTCCGAATTCACATCGGCAACTATCGTGGCCAGATGCGTATAAGCAACTATAATCGGCAGAGTAGCTGAAAGTGACGTATCGGGGATCATCCCCCTTAAGTTCAGCTCAGGCCGGCGGCGGAACTACGCCGGATATCAGTGGTTAGGACATGCATCATGGCGGAGCCTGCAAGAGCTGTGGAACACGTGTCAGCTCCGGCGGCCCCACCGGCTACCACCTTGGCAGAGCAGATTCGTCGTGGACGGATGTTTTTCATTGCCATGGCGGTTGCCTATACGCTGGGTAATTTTAACGACAACTTCAACAAGCAGGCGGTAAGCCTGCTCGCCCTCAGCCATCATCACACCGGGCTGCCGGGTCTGATTACGATACTCTTTACCATTCCCTTTCTGTTGTTTTATGCGACGGCGGGGTGGTTGGCAGATCGGTTTCCCAGACGTCAAGTCATTATTGCCTCAAAAATCATGGAACTGATCTTTCTGGGCCTTGGCGGCGTCGGCATTATGACGTTGAATTGGCCGTTGATCGTGGCCGTCATTTTTTTGATGGCGGTTCAAGCCACCATTTTCGGCCCGGCCCTGAGCGGCTGCATCCCGGATGTCTATCCGGAATGTCATGTGGTTCATGCCAACGCCCGGCTCACATCGGCCACCACCGCTGGAATATTGCTTGGTGTTGTCAGCGCAGGACTGGCGCTGAATCTTAAGGGAACTGTGCATGGGCTGCCGCTGGGGCGGCTCGTTGCGGCGTGCTCACTGGTGGGGATTTCCACTATCGGGTTGCTTGTGAGTTTTGCGATTCCCTATCGACCGGCAGGTAATCCCAAAGAACCGTTTCCTTGGCTCGGACCTTTGAGTTCGCTCAAAGACCTGTGGGATTTACGAACCGACCGCCTGTTGACCGCTTCCGTCATCACCTATGCCTATTTCTGGTTCATTGCCGGCCTGCAGATACTTTTCATCAATAAAATGGGTAAGGTGCAATTTGGATTAAGCGATGCCACCACCAGCTATCTCGCCCTGGCGGAAATGCTGGGCGTGGTCATTGGGTCGCTGGCAGCCGGCAGGATCATCGCAAAAGATAACGGTTTGTGGGTTACGCCCCGAGCCACGGCGGCGCTGGCCGTATTTCTGGCACTCTCAGGAATGGCGCCGGTTTTTCCGGGGCCCGGCAAAATTGTATTCCTGCTCTCCATGCTGGCCTGTGCGGGCGTGGCCGGGGGACTCATGATGGTGCCGCTGAACAGTTTTTTTCAAACCCGTCCCACTCCGGCCAAGCGTGGACGCGTGATTGCCGCATCCGGATTTGCTTCTTCCGTGGGTTTGCTGGTGGCGGGAATTATTTATATACCCCTGCAAAAGTACCTGCAATCTTCGACTATTTTCATCTACATGGGGCTGATCACACTGCCGGCAGCCTTGGCGATCTTTCCGATTTTCAGGCGGAACGATTCCGCAGCATATAAAAATAAAGACAGGTGGAACCACTATCCCCACGACGGGGAATAGCAGTGGTCTCAGCAAACGGAGCTTAAGATAAATCGGTACCCGGGATTCAACAGTCGAAACTCAGAGGTAGTTATGAGGCGCCCAACAGCGACGTGGTTTGTCTTTCACTCGCTCACGCCCGAACTTGCAGGCGTTCGCCACCTCCGGCTGCTATGCCCCTCCCCACATTCAGCACTGCGCCATTTTCCCATTCGATTCCGCGCCCGGCACGCGCGAATTTTTCTTAAGGGGCCCGGCCGCTCCCTGTTCGGCCGGGCGTATCCGAAAACCTCGCCGCCCGATGGCGGGGGTTGTTATTTTCATTGGACATCAGGCCCGACGACGCCACAGCAGAAGCACGCCTGCTCCTGCCAGACCCATCAATCCCATTGAAGCCGGCTCCGGGGTTGGGTTATTGCCGGCGATGGTATTGTTCAGGAACGTCATGGTGGCGGCCGATCCAGGATCAAGCGCCACGGTAAACTCCTCCGTCACCGAATATGGCTGCGCCGGATAATTGGGCGAGGGAATGAAGTTTATAATACCCGTACTGCCGGACACCGTGTTAACCAACGTGCTTGAGGTAAGCGAGATGGTCTTGGTGCTGCTCGGATCAACCATACCGAACGCAGTCCCGGACGGATCGACATACTGCGTAAAGCTCAGGCTGCCACTCTGGCCCGGCTGTCCAAAGGACAGACTCGCGGAAAGTGGGCTGACCTGAATGGTGCTGTTGGGCCCGACCGGCGGTGTGGTAAAGAAGGCCGTCACGTATAAATTCAGCGTTGCGACGGTGCTGCCGGTGTTAACCATGTTGTTAATACCGCCAAGTTGGAAATTTTTCGTCAGCGTATTGCCGGCGACCTCATCCAGGTTAACCTGGGCGCTGGAGACGCTCATGCTGCCGTACGCCGAACTTGAGAACGTCATCGGGCCCGATTCACTCGCGGAGTTAACACCGGCTGTAACCGCGTCGCTACTTGAACTCTGCCCCTGAAACAGATAAAAGCCTTCCGAATAGCGGGACGACAGAGATGGGTAGGTCGGCGCCGCCATAACGGCAGGTGCGACCATACCGGCGGCCACAAGAGATGCGATCCGGATTTTCATTTGTGATTTTTTCATCATAACACTATCTTTCAAAAAAGGATTAACACTTAAAGTCACTCATCGGCGAGAGATACCCGCCATTCACATTAACGCGACAAAACAGCCGATCACGATTTGCGGCGGCGTACGAAAAACAATGGTACTATCCCGGCCATTGCGAGAGCGGAGGACGCGGGCTCGGGCGTAGCAATACCCGTGGGCACCACGGTTGAAATGGTATTGTCATTGAGCATGTCGAAATTCGCCACCGCATTGGCAGAGAGCGTGAGGACAACCTTTGAATCTATCGTGAACAAATCCCCCGGTGACAATACAAGGGTATTTGCAGACACTTTTGCACCCACCGAAAACGGCGTCGAGCTGGCGTTGTAGGTGCCTGAGGAATAGGAAATTTGGGCGGAGGAACCGTTTGAGGTGTCCGGCGTTGCCGTGGTGGTGAACACGAACGTGGCGGCTCCCGCGCCAATTTCGCCACCGAAACTTTCCTGCGCGTTATACAACTCGTTGCTCAGCGATCCACTGGCGACGAAACCGGTATCCCGAATGTCGATTGCCAACGTCTGAGTCATCCCGGTTGTATTCGTGATGTTCACCGCATTGGCGTTGATACTGTTACCACCTGACAAGTTGCTGTAGACGCTTGACGCACCAGCAACATTCACCGTCACGCCATTGCTGCTCGCATTCTGCAATTGAAATGAAGTGCCGGAATTGAAGGTCTGCGGGTTGCTTGTTCCGATGGTTACAGTCAATTCAGGCATCGCTTGTACCGCGGCGGGAACTGCTGCCATCGCCGCAATGGCGAAGAATGTCCCAGCCATGATCATCTTCCTCGCCTGCCCTGATGCAACCATTGCAGATCGCCCCGGACTCCCGACGGCGAAATGATGGTTCGCATCGGGTCGCGACCTTCCTTTACTTTCATCGATTTCCACATGGTTGTTCACAAAACTACTCCTTAAAAGAGGGTGTAAATGCTGGCCCTGCGTCCACGGATTTATTCCATAAAGAAACGCAGGCCGCCACACCTCCTATGCAATTGGGAGGCCAATCGGTGCAAATTCCTTAGACACCCAGGCCCGTTTGCCTGACTGGCAAGATAAAGTCCGCAGATTTCTACCACAGCCGGAGGCCGACACTGCGCCGTGGTTGACGCTCGGCAAACCACCCGCCAAATCACACCAGATGCCGATGAATCACCGTTTTTAGAGACCAGGCCACACCTGGCACTTTGGTTTACGCCAAGAGTGAAGGCGAGCCCAAGTGGGTGCGAACGCGAGTCGACCAGCATTGAAGCCACCCGTGGCAATTTATTATCAATACGGTCTTGTGGTTTAGATGGGGCGGCGAGCGATCGGCACCAACTGGACGGCATTTAGGCCGCTATGGACAAATTGACGCGGGCATATTGGCCTGATGCGATGCAACAGAGGTATCTTGGCGGCTAATTCACCACATCGACCAAATACATCGATCTGAAAGAAACAATACCCACGGCACGGCAATTGCACTGTATACGGCTGTGTTCCATTCCCAACATGGCGGCGTGGTTTGAATGTTCATACACGCGCCATCCGCCGGGAAAGGGACGTCTGTTCTTTAGTAAGGGTAAGGCTATGAAAGAAGACAAACCAGATTTCACGAAATCCGACGAGCGTACTCAAACCTCCGGGAACCGCGACAGCGACGATCCAAAACGCAACCGCGATAATGGTACCGGTCGCGACGAATCGGCCCGGGAGCAACCGGCCACGCCGAAACCGGAGTGCACTCCAACGGAAAAAGATTACGCACCCGACGAGTCTGATTCGGATAAGGACCCCGGTGAGGGCCGATCAGTTTCCCGCCCTCCGGTGCCGGGGCATGGCGCCGAATCGCCGTTGATGAGCCTCGGACAGCACGGAGGAGCCTATGACGACAAGAACCTTGATGATCCGCACGAATTCTGAACTGACGGTAGTTGTTCTCAGAAAACTTATTTCCCGGCGGCGCGAAGGTGCCGCCGGCGGCCATGAGTAAATTTGCCGGAAGTTTTGTTGACGGGTGTCATCGTCAAATGCCAGCGGAACAGACACACGTCAGCATCTGCCCACGCCGCCGCCTTTTCGAAAAGAGAAAATATCTATGTTTCACCAATTAAATCCGACCATCCACATTCGATGTTCTCGTGGCGAGGGGTACGCCGTAGCTGTAATTGACTACGGCCAGGCGCACCACTTACTTTGGGTGGTGGCACTTAATCCATCAGGCGAGGTGTGGTGTTTGACCAATTCGGAGATTACCCTGCAGATCAATGGCAGCGTGGGACGTACACCCTCGCCTGAACAATATCACGGGGGCCAGGGCTTGAAAATTGAGCGGCCGCTAAACCGGCGGCAGCTTAATGGAGACCGACTGATCACCGGGGGAAGCAACGACGCACGAACCAGTTCGTAGACACCCCCAAAAGTAGCGGCAGGCTTAAAGCGGACCACGGGACCCGACTGGCGCAAGCTGCTTGACTGCAGCCATTTTCACATGGATTCACCACCAGGCCGTGAGTACGACACGTTAACGGCCCTGCTTCGCAGGAAACTTTTGACCTATTGCGACGAACGATCGACACTTCCAGCGTGGTTATCGGTGGAAGGCGTCGTGCTTGGCGCCGCAGCGGTGTGTGTTTGCATTCCCACAACTTTCGCCGCCTTGTTCTTGTCGGACTCCATTTTGCCCGGGTGGACGGTCAAACTGACTCCCACCTGATGTGAGGTTGTCGTTCCTGAAAAGTTAAACCACCCGCGAAAAATCCCGATCACGATCAGAACCGTGACTACTACCCCGACAAATATTAAAAATGTTCGCATGACATTACCCTTGGCCTTTCCGGCAAAAAAACATTGCGGCTATCCGCCCGGCGTTGCGCTGGTTGTTCCACTTGGTCCGGCACCGAAAGGACATCCCACTGGCGCTCGCTGCATTAAAAGAGTAGCAATTCGCGAGCCAACAGCAGGTTTCTCAAATTTTCAGCTTTCACGATTGCATCTGGCGTTTTTTATTGAGGAATCGGCACTTTGACCGTGACAAATTTTCCATATTCAGACTATCTGCCATGGTTCTGCCCTGGTGCGTGCAATATCTCTGCCGGAATAAGGTATTCGTCGGCTGCCGGTTCGCTCTCAAAGGTGCAGCGGCGAGTCGCTGGAGCACGACTTTTAGCGGCTCACCGCCTGCACCTCGCCCAAGAGGATTGACAGCCAACATGAGGAGCCCTGAGGCGAAAAACCACTTCAGCGGAAACGATTGGCTTCAAGAAATATGGACATGGCATGGGAGTTGCTCTACTTTTCTTACTGATGGAGCGAACCCCCGGGATGGATACGGAATCGCCGACGTTCGTGGTACAGCGAGGTGTCCCGTGAGATACTTGAATATTGTGTTGCCGTTGAAGTGGAACCTGTCGAGAAAATAACCCATGGCAACCAGCCGTCAGGAATTCAAGGCGTTTCTTGCGGACTTCAAAGGCGGCCTTCTGGGTCGGTGGTTTGTCAATGGCACTCCAACCCGTGCGACGGACGGCCAAAATGGGATTAGGGACCCAGAAATACCGATCTTGAAATTGTCGCGATTTCAGTTGCTCAACCAGTACCGGCTGATTCTCAGGGGATATTACCACACCATCACCGTGATCCTCGCCGCCGTAGTATTTGCCGCCTTCGTGGATCTGGCCCCCCCTATGTACTCATGCTGGCCATTGACTATGTATTTATAAAGAAGCCGCTCCCCATTCCGCAATGGCTCGCAGCGGGACATGCAGCGCACTGGGCAGCCGAATCGCCCGCGCATGGGCTGGTATTGCTGGCGATTGGGATGATTATCCTCAATGTGGCCGGTATTGTGATTTCCTGGATCCGCACGTTCAACGAGGTGCACCTGAATTACCGGCTGGCGGCGAGCATCCGCCAAAAGTTGTATGAGCATCTGTCGATACTGTCGCTTCCCCAACTCGCGGAATACCAGACCGGGGGCATCATCAGCCGGGTGATGGGCGACACGGATCAAGTTGTCGGAGGGGTTCATAATACGATCATTGGACCGACCGGTTCTCTGTTCCGCATACTCTTTATTCTGTTGATTCTCGTCATCAGCAACTGGAAGCTTTTTACGGTTGCCGCCATCATGATTCCAGCTGTGGTAATAATTCACTTTTTCGTGTTTCGACGACTTCGGCCTCTCTGGAAAGATATTCAGAACGATAAAAGTCTGCTCTGCGCCCGCATCAACAACATGTTTTGCGGAATTCAGGTCGTGCGAGGCTTTCGACGCGAGCGCAGCGAGGCCAAATCTTTCGGCACGCTGCAGAACACAATGGTGCGAAAGCAATTTTACGCTTCCATAAAGGGCCGGCTGATGGGCACGGGATGGTCGCTGCTCGTTCCCGCTGTGGGAATTTTTATTTTGTGGTACGGTGGCTCCATGGTGCTGCATGACCAACTCAAGATCGGAGAGCTGGTGATGTTCGAAGGCTACAGCATGATGCTGCTGAATCCAATTACTGAGCTTGTTGATTCCCTGCAAAATGTGCAGCAGAATCTGGGAGCCATAGATCGGGTTTGCGACGTGCTTGGGCGGCCCCCGGATATGCCGGACCGACCAAATGCCTCCCGCGTGGCGCGTAGTCGGGGCTCGATTGAATTTCGCAACGTTGGCTTTGCGTACCAACCGGGCGTACCGGTGATCATAGGGTGCAACCTGCGCATTGCCGCCGGGGCGGTCGTGGCGGTGGTGGGTTCCTCCGGCAGCGGAAAGTCCACGCTCGCCAATCTCCTGTCTCGTTTCTACGATGTAGGCGGCGGACAGATACTCCTTGACAACATTGATATCCGGGACATCCGGCTGGCCGATTATCGCCGTCAACTGGCAATCGTGCCGCAGGATGTTTACCTATTTGACGGCACCATCGTAGATAACATCGCGTTTGGGCTTAAACATGCCGCGGAAGGCCAAATTGTGGCGGCCGCGAAACAGGCCAACGCACACGATTTTATCACTGCATTGCCGGACGGCTATTTGTCGAGGATCGGTGAGCGTGGCAACAAGCTCTCCGGCGGGGAGAAGCAGCGTATCTCTCTGGCTCGCGCCATTTTAGCCAATCCACGGATCATGATCCTTGATGAGGCTACGAGCGCTTTGGATTCGCTGAGTGAAAAGCTCATCCAGGCGTCGATGGAAATCCTGACCAAGGGGCGCACGACCATCATCATTGCCCACCGTCTGAGCACCGTAATGCACGCCGATTGCATCGTGGTGCTCGCCGCCGGGAAGATAGTTGAAAAGGGTCAGCACGGCGAACTACTCAGGAACAGGGGGCTTTATCATTCCATGTTTACGGCCCAATTTGATGGGAGCTCCGAGATTGCCCGACTGGTGGTGTAGGAGGATAGGGGCCATCGCCGGCGCGGTACTGCTATGCAACTCTTCCCTGCCTGCGTCCCCACCGGGAAGCACGCCACCCCCTCAGCCCGGCCGGTGGAAACATCCTTAGCCCGGAAGAGAGGGAGCCACTCCAAGGCCGGCGATAGCAAGTTGGGGCGATCAACACCCGCAATCACGGAGACTTGGCAACGCCATTCCCGGTGTAATGATCGATCAACCGGCTCTTCGCCCGTTGTTTTTCGGTATCCGCCTGCGTTATTCTTGCGCAAGGGGCTTTTGGCGTGAATCAATACGGAACTGCCACGTCAGCCACGCGGCCACAAGACTCAATCCTCCGAGCAGATCAAAAAACAGCGGCTTGGAGATTCGCAGTTCCAGCAGGGGAAGAAAAAACGTGCTGATGACGGCGCCGAACCGCGAAAACGCTGTAGCAAATCCATGGCCCGTTGCCCGCACACTCGTGGGATACACTTCCGCCGGAATCATGTACGTTGTATTGCCCGGCCCGAAGGAATTACACGCCGTGGAAAACAGCATGCACCCGAAGGCGACGGCTACCATGGCGGGGGTGAATTTACCGCCGTTGGATGCTGCCGAGCCGGCAATGGCGCCGATGATGACCAGACACACACCGCTGCCGATAAAACCGATGATCTGCGGCACGATCCGCCCGATGCGGTCCACCAGCAGAACCAGCGGAACAAAGCCGATAAGGAATGAAAAACTCAATACGGTGGAGCCGAGAATGCGGTCCCAGACTCCGACAAATCCGAGGTGCTTGAGGATGGTGGGCTGGTAAATCGTCAGATAATAACCGACGAGATCCATGATGAACCATGGAAAGGAAGCCAGAAGTGTGGCGCGAATGAGATGGCGGGAAAATAATATTCTCCAGGAGGGGGCGGGCGTGATTAACCGGCCGTGCTCATGGGCGAGAATCTGATCCAGTTGGGCCTGAGAGATGGTAGGCCGGAGGCGTTTGACGACCGCTGCGGCGGCGGCGACATTTCCGCGACGCAGATACCAGCGGGGCGATTCAGGCAGATCACGGCGGAGCCAGATCACCAATATGGCCGGCAGCGCCCCCAAGCCGAGCATCCAGCGCCAGTTCGACGGGCCGATCTGCCAGAGGGCCAGGCCGGTGAATCCGGCGGTGATGGCACCGATCGACCAGAGGCCGAACATGAGCGTGATGGCGGCACCGCGGCTTTTTTTGGGTGAAAATTCTGCCAGGTAGGTGGCGGAGAGCGGATAGTCGGCCCCCACACCGATCCCCAGCAGCAGGCGAAACGCGATGAGCACCCCTATATTCCATGCCAGAGCACACATAAGCGCCGACGCAAAGAAGGCGATCAGATCAATCAGGTAAATGGCTTTGCGGCCGAATCGATCGGCAATCCGCCCGGCGGAGAGGGCGCCGATCAGTGCCCCTGCCAGAGCGGCCGATCCGAGCATACTGCTCTCGACGTGGGATATATGCCACTGCCGACGGATGAAAATCATGGCGATACCGATGATCACCAGATCATAGCCGTCCAAGAAGACACCCAGCCCCGCCGCCAGAACGAGGCGTTTGTGCAGGCGGGTCATCGGAGCGGAATCGAGCTGCTCCAGCAGCGGATCTGATTCAGCAAATGCAATAGCCGGCGTTTCACTCACCCGATGCCCCCGATGCTTTTTGTTTACTGCCCATCTGAGGCGACAATCTGATAGATGCTTTCACCACGACGCTTTGCCATCGATTTAATATACGCCTGAAGCCGCCGATATGAAGCTTCGCCCTTGGATGCGATCCATTCCTGCTTCAATTGTTCCGGACCGGGAACCTTAAGCAGCGTCGTGGGGCCGTATTCCGAGAGCTTTCCGCTCTTGATCGGATGGAGTTTAAGCCACTGCGGCGAGAGCCAATGGCCGGTACGGCCGGCCTTCATCCGTGCCATGAGCCCGGCGGAAACATGGCCGGGATTAAGAGCCATTTTTACGCGAATCGGACGAAGATGATAGGGAGCCGTGTCGGGCGTGTGCGCCCAGATACCGCTGATGACCTGAGCGCCGGCATCCCACTGCGACATGGGCGGAACACCGGTAATCGCCTCCATGGTGCGGAGGATATTAATCTGGGAGTAGGGGTGAGTGATCAGGATGCCGCGTTTCACCCACGGGCCGACGACCAGCGCGAAGCTGCGATGAGCCGAGATATGATCGGCGCCGGACTGGGCGTCATCCTCGGTGACGAAAACCAGGGTATGCCGCCACGATTTGAGTTTCGAAAGTGCGGATACAATTTCGCCGGTGGCTTCATCATTATTGGCTACGTAATAATCCGGGGTGTAGTATCCGGCCTGCCGACCGGCGGTATGGTCATCCGGCAGCCAGATGTACATGAGCGCGGGCATATGGCCGGCATGCGTGCGGATGAAATCGTTGACAATTTTCGCGCGGTACGTATCAAGAAAGAATCGATTCCAGCCGGGAAAATTCACCTGCAGATGCGCGTGCATCGCGGATGAAATATTACCCATTTCGCTGCGCGAGACGAATTCTCCGAAATCCTGAAATGAAACATGATGCGCGAGCAGAGCATTAAAAATAAACATGCCGTTGGGATAGGAAATCCACGGATTGGCCCAGCGGCCCAGTTTTTTCAGGTCGGTATAATCTCCATAAGGGTTATCTGTCCCGCCGAAACCGTCCGTCGAATTAAACGCACTGACCACGAGCGGCTGGGTCCAGCCCGGATTTTCCACAAGTCCCCGGCCGGAATAATACATGGGCCAGGTGCGCTGTACGAAATCACCATCCTCGCCGGAGGTTGTCCATTGGTGCCCCTGGGCCGTTACTTCGCCGTCCACCTTATAATTCACCATCAGGCCGAAACGGTTCGCCAGAGCGTAGGCATTGGGAAGTTCCTTCCCATCGTAGAGATCAAGCTTCGGATCGGCCCATTTTCCGGCCCGCGCATAGGTGCCGAAATTCTCATCAAACGTCTTGTTTTCACGCAGAATAAATACCACATGGTGAATATGCTGATGTAACCAGGCGGTCGCCCTGCGGTTGGCGGCAGATAAACGGGCGCGGTCAGACGCCGTCATCCGCAGATCACTGAGCGCTTCGTGAGTCCATGAGGGAAGCTGACGCTTCAACCGGCGCAGCGAAATCATCTGCAGTGAACCCGGCATGCAATCGCCGATCCACTTGCCGTCCGGATTGGGCCCGAATCCGACCCCCTTGGCGCTGGTGATGAGGAGCTGACCGTAACTGATGACGGCATCGGTGGGATACCAGCCGGTGGGAATCAAGCCGAGCAGTTTGCCGGTGGAAGCATTAAATACGGCCACATCATCATTTCCTGCGTTGCAGGCGAAAAGGTGTTTATGCCAGACGGCCAGCGCGTCGGGAAATGTGCCGGGCAGCGCCCCGGGGAAGGGAATATCCGCAATGGTGCGGGTGGCTTTGAAGGTTTTGAGGCTGATTTCCGAAAGTGTATCGGCATTGGCGCAGGCCACCCATACGGAACGGTCCGCGTGATCGTACACGACAGCAGTGGGATGGATGCCGGGCAGATGATTGTGCGGACCGGTCGGCGGACCGAGACGAACGACCGCCCGGGTCTTGAGATTTTTCTTTTCGATGAAGCGCACTGAGTCGGCGCCCCAGTCGGTCACGACGGCATAGCGCCCGGCGGTAATAACTTCGTACGGATAGGAACCCGCATTGGTGTAGATCGTCTCGCCGGAGCGCATGTTGATCCGCGCAAGGCTGTTGCTGAGCAAACCCGTGACAAATGCATATTTGCCGCTGATGGCGGCCGAATCAGGATAAAACAGGGGAGGCCCGGGAGGGCCTTGATAGGCATACGGGTATTGATCATGGGGAAAACTTTGCCCGGTTAACGGAAATTCACGGACGATCTTGAGTTCATCCTGAGTCACCTTGATCGCCAGCAAATTATCCGATACTCCACCGGCGGCGTAGATCATGCCGTACGACCCGCGAACCACGCTCTGAAAAAGGCTCTGATTCACCACCACATTGGGAAGTTTGAGACTGTGCCACAGGTGCTGATATTTGAGGAAATGCAGCACCATATTCGGCTGCAATTTTTTGTCATACCCCTGCAGCGATTGAATCGCCGACGCTCCGGCCGATTCCACCACAATCGTGCCATGCTGCCGGACCACACCGACGGGGAAATTGGCCGTCTGAATCGTTTTTCCAACTGGTGCGACGATTCTTCCGTCGGGCAATTGATGCATCAGCGGTGCGCCACATGCGACTACCGACCAAGATACCACCGCCAATGCGCACACCATTGATTTCCAAGCTGATAGCCGCGCCCCTGTTCGGGAACGCAATATGGATGGCCGTTGCATTTAACTCCTTCTGCTTAACGCCCATTCTGAGGCGGCATCAGATTCATAACCACCGGTAACATACCGCTGTCATCTTAACGTTCTATTTCGGTTTTGTTCAGTTTTCATATACGTCCAGCCGCTGAACGCTGGTCACGCGGTCGAACTGCGCCCGGCAGAGGGGCGCAGCAGGTGGTTCGAGCGCTACCCTTGAGCTGAGGCTGAAAGCCGCGTGCAATCGTGGAATCTCATTGTGAACATTACTGTTCCCACATGTAGAGGAAATTGGGATGCAGGAAGGTGGACATGGCGGCACCCGAGAGATTGACGTTTACCATATTAAAATTGCCGCCCTTGCCGCCGAGATCACTTTTGGCGTAAATCGACCCGGTGTCATGTCCGTTACGTTTATACAGAACAATGGTCGCGTGCTTGATGTGGGCAAGCGCCTTGGCTTTGCGGATGGCGGCATGCAGACCGCCGAGTGCGTCAATCATGTGGTACCGAAGGGCGTCAATTCCCGTCAGCGGGCGACCATCGGTGAGCATCGGCCAGAGCTTCGGATTAACCTGCGGATGCGAAGATTTAACCACATGCACAAAGCGGGCGAAAAATTCACCGACAAAGCCCTGAATAATCTTTTTCTGCGACGGAGTCATTTTGGAAAAGGGTGAACCGGTCTCCTTATCCGGACCGCTGGCGAATGCCGGCGCCGTGACACCGAGGTATTCGAGAGTGTGGCGGAAATTGAACAATTGCACAATCACCCCAACCGAGCCGGTGATGGTTGTGGGATAAGCCATCTGGTAATCGGCGGCACATGAGAGGTAATATCCGCCGCTGGCGCACACATCCATCATGGAGACCACGACCGGTTTATGTGTTTTTCGCTCAAATCGTTTCAGGGTGTTATACATGATGGTGCTGGCGGTTACCGTGCCGCCGGGCGTATTCATCCGAAGCACGACCGCCTTGACCCGCGGGTCTTTGGCGATGGAGTGAAGAGTCTGAGCGAAATCGCTCACCGGATTGTGCGACGAACCCAGCCATGATGCCGTCGATCCGTCGAGCAACATCCCGCTTACATCCACAATCGCCACGCGATTGCAATTAAACCATTGATGCGTTTTATGCACCACCTGCGGCCTGATGCGAGGACTTACCGGCACCAGCGATATCTGCAGGGCACGGTCGCCGCAACCGGCAATGGACATGCAGCCGACAAACATCAGCAGCATGCAAAGTACGGAAGAATATTTTCCGATACGTCCCGAAATGGGTCTGCGGCAAGAGAAGTTCATGAGCATCAGCCTCGCGATCTTTCTACAATCTGCATCAAGTTACCTTCGCAATCCACGAAGGATATCAATCTTCCGCCCCCGACCGCCTGCACCACCGCCCCGACAAATCCTACGCCGCCGGCGGATAAATGTGCATACGCGGCATCAAAATCAACCACACGCCACGCCACATGACTGATGCCCGGATCATGGCTGTCGCGCGGCCGACGCACGTGCTCATTGCGCGGCATAATCTCCAGCATCATACCGCGATGAACCCCGTCATCCGTCGGCGGCCCGACCAGATAGGTTCGCTGGCCTGAAGGTTGCTGCGGCTCGGTTTGGGCTTTAACCACGAGGCCGAGCATCCGGTGATACCATTTCACAAGGGCGTCAGTATCGTCCGCGGCAATCGCCACATGATCCAAGGCATCCGTAAAAGTAACACTCATCGCCGCACCGCCTCCGCCACCAAGCCTATTGATCTCAAACGGGCGGCAGATGGTCCGCCGTCAAACTGCGGCCTCAGACTTCCTTGGCGGCAATCCACTTCATCATCCTTCGCAAATGCTTGCCGACCACCTCAACCTGCGAATTTTTATCCGCTTCGTAGAGGGCGTTAAATTTCGGCTTACCGGCCTTGTGTTCCGCCATCCATTCGCGGGCAAATTGGCCGGAGGTGATTTCATCGAGAATTTTCTGCATTTCCTTTTTGGTCTGCTCGGTGATGATGCGGGGGCCTCGTGTCAGGTCGCCATATTCGGCGGTATTGCTGATGCTGTAACGCATGTAGTTCAACCCGCCCTGATAGATCAGGTCGACAATCAACTTCACCTCATGGACGCATTCAAAATACGCCATCTCCGGCGGGTAGCCGTTCTTCACCAGCGTTTCAAAACCCGCCTTGATCAGCGCCGAGAGGCCGCCGCAGAGCACGGCCTGTTCGCCGAAGAGATCGGTCTCGCACTCATCCTTGAACGTGGTTTGGATGATGCCCGCCCGGGCGCCGCCGACGCCGTTGCCCCAGGCCAGAGCCGTCTGCAGAGCCTTGCCGGACGCATCCTGAGCCACCGCGACCAGGCATGGCACACCGCCACCTTTAACATACTCGCTTCGCACCAGATGCCCGGGCCCTTTGGGGGCAATCATCACCACATCCACATCTGGTGGCGGAACAATCTGCTTGAAGTGAATATTCAAGCCGTGCGTGGTACCAAAGGTCTTGCCGCCCCGCAGGTTGGGAGCGATTTCCTTCTCGTAAATCTCAGGCTGCAATTCATCGGGCAGTGTGACAATGATAAGATCGGCCGCCTTGACCACATCAGGAATGCTCATCGGGTCAAAACCATGCTCGATCGCCAATTTGCCGTTGGCGGAATCTTTGCGGTTGGCAACGATCACCTTGACGCCGCTGTCGCGAAGATTTTGGGCATGGGCGTGCCCCTGCGAGCCATACCCCAGCACGCCGACCGTTTTGCCGGCCAAGCCGGAAAGCGGAGCTTCATTTTCGTAATAAATCTTGAGAGAAACTGCATTGGAGGACATGTTCACTGAATCCTTAACCGACACACAAAACACTTAACCCTATACAGATTCGTGAGAATACAGGCAGCACCATAAGGGGTCAAACGATCCGCCGAATGGGTCTTGTTGGCTTTTTGGGTATCACCATTTTTCGGGCGGCCTCAATCGGGCTTTGCCGTGGCCGGTTTCCCGCATGGGGGCGTCCATTCGCCCGGCGTCGGCTGGCAGGGGCAGCGATCTGACCGGGAACCGGCAACCCGAGTATGATGTGCTGCAGAACACGCTGCGTGGAGTGAATGATGAAGGTAAGTGTGGTGCTGCTGCCAAGCGACGCCGATCCCGATACCATGCGGGAGAGTCAAGTGGTGGTATTTGATGTTCTTCGTGCCACCAGCACGATAACGACGGCCATGGCCGCGGGCGCTCAGCAGATTCGCTTTTTTGCCGGTGCCGATGAGGCTCTGGCCGCACGCCGGGAATATCCGCACGCCCTTTTGTGCGGCGAAAAGGGGTGTCTGAAAATTCCGGGCTTTGATCTGGGTAATTCGCCTCTGGAATTCCAACCCGAGGTCGTGCGTGGGCGGGTCATCCTCATGGCCACAACCAACGGCACCAAGGCGATCCATGCGGCGAGAAGCAGCCGCCGCCTCTTTGCCGGTTCACTGCTTAACGCCCGCGCGACAGCCGAAGCACTGCTGCGAAACGGAGAGGATGTTGTGCTGTTGTGTGCCGGAACGGATAACCACCCCGCATTGGAAGATATTCTCGGTGCCGGTGCCGTGATCAATGAATTGCAGAACCTTGCCGCGGCCTCTGCGATGAGCGCGACGGATATGGCGATGACGGCCTGTTTTGCATTTCGCCAAGCGGCGGCGGATCTACAGTCCGCGTTAAGTAAGGCACAGGGCGGGCGAAATCTGGTTGCTGCCGGACTCTCTGGCGACATCGTTCATTGCAGTCGGCTCAACGGTCTGCCGAGTGTGGTACAAATTGCGGGCGATCAACTGGCCACCGTGCCGAGGGCGTGACAAAAACCCGGCGGCGGCTTTGGCGGCAGAAAAGACCGGCTGGCGATCATATCGGCCCCCTGAGGCGAATTCGGCGGTCGAGACGGAAATCAGGGGCGGGAGCTTGTGGCCCGGCGCCGTGTTGCGTTAATATCAGGGGCGGGACAGGATGGGCTGAAGAACACGCTGTTTTTTGCTGAGGTACCGCATGGCTTCGAACAAGAAAAAAGATGCGGCGGCCCTGTACGAGTTGCTGGACAAGTCCACATTGAAGGTAACCCGTAAGCCCGGGGCGCCGCTGAAGATTCCCTCCTGGTGGTCCGGGCGCAATAATCCCGCGCAGGGCAAAGGAGCAGCGGACGAAAAATCCGCCGATACGTCAGCGGCACCATCAGCACCACCGCCCGACCCCAATGCTCTCGGCTCGGCGGCATCGCAGCGTGATATCGCCTCCGGCGGGATGATGATCTCCAGAGCGCAGGAGTTATTTCTCCGCTACCGCCCGTTAATACTTGTCGCGGCGGCGATTCTGGTAATGATCATGATCATGCTGATTATTTTTCATCATTCAGGCAAAGGGAAGCGGACCGCGCCACCGGCGACCGTGGTAATGCCCGGCGGAGTCACTCCCCGGCTGGTGCCGGACAATTCCGAAGACTCCAATTCCGCTTCAACCCCGATACCTGCGTCACAACAGGTGGTCCAGGCGCCGGCGCCGAAAACGCATCGGGCACGTGTTTACCCGTCATCTCAGGTCAATCGCCGTGACGGCTATTATTATCTGGTCATCGTAACGACACTGCCGCAGTACGCCCGGAGTGCGGCGCGATTTATTGCGGCCCATGGCGTAAGTGTTACCATTGAACCGGCGCAGAGCCCGTACGACGCCGTGGTAAGCGTGCGGGGCTTCAAGCATCGGGCAAGCCGGGCGGCGCGGGCGTTTCAGCGACGCGTTGTGCAGATCGGCTATCTGATGCCGGGTGCGAACCGATTGCATCGCAGTGTGTTTAATACTGCATTTTATGCACAGGTGCATCGCTCAAATTGAAGCGACTGCGTTTCCGAAGCGCCGGCAGGTAGAAAGCCGAGCGATCGGCACGGAAGACGGAACGAAAGAATCCTTGAGATTGCGGCGGTCATTCTGCCGGAGAAGGGCTTCTATGAGTATTGCCAAACCGTCGATTCAGCGAGATCCATCCCGAGGGGAAAAGGCGGCCAAAAAGCTGCGCCTTGTGATGGTCGGTTGCGGCGGCATCAGTGAACATTACATGCGGGCCGTCGGCAAATTAGACCGTGTTGAGGTTGTTGCCGCCGTGGATACCCTGCCGGATGTATTGGCGGCCTTTCAGAAACGGCATCAGATTCCCGAGGTCTTCGCCGATTATCGCGATATGCTGGCGAACGTTTCAATCGACGCGGTATGCGTATGTACGCCCAATCTCCACCACGCTCCCATTTCAATTGCCGCCCTGCAGTCCGGCGCTCATGTATTAACCGAAAAACCGATGGCGCTGACGCCCAAAGAATGCGTCGAAATGATTCATGCAGCACAAAGCGCCGGACGCAAGCTGGCTATTGGTTTTCAATACCGTTTTCATCCTGTTACCCAGATGCTCAAGCGGGCGGCCGATGCGGGGCAGTTCGGCTCGATCATGCACGTTAAGTGCCAGGCGCTAAGACGCCGGGGAGTTCCCAACTGGGGGGTATTTGCCCAGAAAAAGCTTCAAGGGGGCGGGCCGCTGATCGATATCGGCGTGCACGTGCTTGAAATGGCCCATTATGTCATGGGTTCACCCCGCCCGGTCAGCGCATCGGGAAATATCTGGACGTTTGACGGCAATCGCCCGAATCATGTCCCTTGCATGTGGCCCGATTGGGACTGGCGGCAATACGATATCGAAGATATGGCCGTCGGACAGATTCGATTTGAAAACGGCGCCATTCTGCAGATCGAGGCATCGTTCATCGCCCATATTGAAAAGGACCAGTGGAATTTTCAGCTCAGCGGCACGCAGGGCGGAGCCAACTGGGACCCGCCGCAAATCTTCACCAACCATGTCGGTACCATGGTGAATATCGCACCCGCCTATCTTCCGCCGATGGACTTCGACGGCCTGTTCAAAGCCAAACTGGAAAGTTTTGTTACTTCCGTGCTTGACGACACTCCGCTCGATGCCCCCGCCGAAGCGGGCCTCGCGATACAAGAGATGATCGACGGCATTTATCGTTCAGCGGAGGTCGGCCATGAAATTGATATTCGCACGCGGTGATATCATCAACAGGGCAGGCTAATGACCGAGACTCATCCCATTAATCCCGGCGATGGCGGACTTGATTGGGTAAGTTTTTCCCAATGTGGGAAAATTCTACATGCAGCCGGCCTCATGCAGATACTCATCGCCCGGAAGACCAAGATAAAATTGACGGCGCCTGCGACCTCGCAGTCCACCCCTGAACCCCGCACCCGATCCCGGGCACCGTGCGGCACAACCCAAACGACCACCTTGCCGCAACTGCTTCGCCGGCTTTGCAAAATAACTCCAAGTCCGGGATCGAAACCGTCTATGGAATGGCATGCCACCTGGCCCCATCGAAAACAAGCTTTGCAAGCACTCTGGCTGGCTCAGCAACCGTCGCGAACCGGTCCGGGGCTTCTGGTAAGCCTCTGGCAAACGCGGATTGAGGAGATCATCAATCGTCAGGATGGATCAAAAACGCAGTTGCAGGCGATTGTCGAGACCGCCGTCGACGGGATCATCACCATCAACGATCGGGGTTTGATTGAAACCTTCAATCCTGCGGCGGAAAAATTTTTCGGCTACCGCGCGAAAGCGATTCTCGGCAAGCCCGTTTCCATGCTCATGCCTGAACCTTACAGAAGTGAACATGCGCATTACGTCAATCACTACCTTAAGACGGGAGAGAAGCGCATCATCGGAATCGGACGTGAGGTCGTCGGCCGACGTAAGGATGGAAGCACATTCCCGATGTTCCTTTCGGTCGGCGAACAGCGCGGCAACGGCGGCAAAAAGTTCACCGGTATTGTGCGTGATATTACCGATCGGAAGCGGACGGAATCGCAG
>JBMFVY010000025.1:0-35340 GCA_049965755.1 Phycisphaerae bacterium
GATTCTGGTGTAAAGCGATTTACACAAACTCGGCCCGACACGTCGCCATGCGGAAATGCCAACATCGCAACCGGCTCTCAAAAATATTGATTTTTGTTGCAATTTGTCTTGCGGATTGTATAATCTAACCAATTCAGGAAAGTCATGGCTGGACGTAAACGGCAGCCTTGGACGGGAACCTGAAAAAAGAACAGACGGGGTCGCGATTGAGACAACGCCGACGCAGAGGCCCTTTAATTAGTCGAAAAATGTAACTTTTGCTAATGTTTTTCGCTGCGTTGCCCGACATTTAATTAGGTTGGATTATTTAGGCGTGGGAATTCCATGGCTGCCAAGAATACCAAAGCAGGTTCTGTCACCAAGAAGCCCATAAGCCATCGGCGCGTTTTCACCGTGATGGTGAGCCTTCTCGCCTCGTTAACCCTCAGCGCCGTCGCATTGAGCCTGATGCAAAATCAGCCGTTGACCAGTGCCTCAGTCAGGCCGCTGCTTATGCAGGCTGATACTTCCACCCAATCCATCGGTTCCCTGATTAAGCCGATGGTTTCATTGCATAGATCGCAATGGAACTATATCATCTTATATCAGTCGGGACGGTCGTTCGGCAATTTGGCTGGAATGGCATCAGGCCGACAGGTTGGGGGTGTTAATGGATCGATGATGGCGCAGCGGGCGGGCGTCGACTTTCATTTTGTCGTTGATAACGCCGACAACCCGAGTGGATACCCCAGCGGACATATTGAGGTTGGGTCATCTTGGCGTGCGCAACAACCTGCCGCGCCTTACTATACATGGCCTTATTTTTATCATTCAACGCCCAACCCCTATCAAAACGCTGTAGGTATATGCCTAATAGGGAATTTTGCCCGTCGGCCAATATCAAACCGACAGCTTCGTTCGACGGTAGCCTTGATAAAAGGTCTCCAGCGAAAACTGGATATTCCCGACTCGCGAGTCGTTTGCCAATGGGAACTGCAACGCGGTATCAAACCGACTTATGCGGAAAGACAGTTGACCAAAAGGCTCGATTCGCTCCTCGCCCGCTGATTTCCTATATGCGTCCTGATTCCCAGGATCTTATCTGGCCGCAAACTCATGCGCGTCGGTTTTACCGGGTGGCTATGCGCATCGGTGAACCTCGACGGAAGTACGAAATTGGGTACAATGTTAAGGAAGTTTGCGGACTCGTTATTTGAACATTGCCCGTGAATTACGGGCCACACGTTGGCTGGCTTTGGGGTGTTGAAGCGTTAATGGCACCATCGACGGAAATATTGCCGGAAATTCCAGAATTTGAGGTGCTTTCGTGCCTCGGCTATGGGGCCAGAAGTACCATCTATGCGGTATGTGAATCCCGTACGCGCCAGCTTTACGCCCTCAAAAGGGTTATTCGCCGAACCCCGGAAGATGATAAATTCATCGAGCAGGCCGAACAGGAATACGCCATCAGCAGTCAATTCACCCATCCAGTCCTGCGTAAAAGTCACCGTCTTATTCGCAAACGAAAATTTCTTGCCCTCAATGAGCTCCATCTTCTCATGGACATGTTTGATGGCACATCGTTAGATGTGGAGCGTCCCGTCGATCTCAAGTCGCTTCTCGAGATATCCTGTCAGGTCGCCGAAGGCCTCGCTGCATTGCACAAAATGGGTTATGTGCATGCCGATATCAAGCCGAATAATATCTTGGTGGATAGTCAGAATGTTTCAAAAATTATCGACTTCGGTCAGAGTTGCTCAATCGGTACGGTTAAAAGTCGTATTCAGGGTACGCCGGATTATATTGCACCGGAGCAGGTCGCCTTGGGGCCATTAACCCCGGCCACTGACATCTTCAACTTCGGTGCCACTATTTACTGGTGCGTAACGGATCGGCACGTGCCGACGGTCATCCCGCGCAAGCGTACCGGGGTAAGTGGTATCGATTCGCGAATTCTGGTTCCGCCCCATGAGGTCAATCCTCGCATACCCGTCCCACTTTCGCGACTTATTTTGGAATGCGTTGAAAACCGTCCCTCAGATCGTCCCAAGTCGATGGACGAGGTGCACAATCGCCTGCAGTTTGTCCTCAGCATGGGAAGCTCGGTACAACTTACGCGCAACTCCGCCAAAGATCCCGAGTCAGGTCAGTCCATGGAAGAGGCCGATACGGTAACGTGACTCTGAGCGGATCGAAGCGCATAACAACTTCCGGAAGGAATCGCGTATTCAGTACCTGATGCTTCAACTATCCGTAGGCTATCCAACAGGAGAAGCCATGGTTTATACAAAGTTGGTTTTTCAACCCAAAAGGGAACTATAACAGTGTCCTCAAAACAAGTTATTGATCTGCTACTGGCCGCCGCTGAATATAATCGAAATCATCCGATGCGGAACGGTAATAAACTGCATCTCCCCAGCATCGGCGAGGTGATTATTACCGGTGATCTGCATAATCATCAGCGAAATTTTGAACGTATCAGGAATTTTGCCAATCTCTCCACATTTCCTGATCGTCATGTGATTCTTCAGGAACTTATTCACGGGGGGCCGCTCGGCCCGGACGGAGAGGACACGAGCCTGCAGCTTCTCGTTGAAGTCTGCCAATGGGCACTGGACTTTCCGGGTCGGGTACACTTTCTTCTGGCCAATCATGATCTGGCGCAGATTACCGGCGTTGCCATCATGAAGGATGGATATGATCTCACAGAGCGCTTCAATCGGGCGTACGGTCTCTGGTATGGCGGCCGCGGGGCCGCCGTTGCCGCCGCCTTTCGTGATTTTGTCGTCAGCATGCCCCTGGCAGCGATCTCGGCCACCGGCCTGCTGTTTTCCCACTCTCTTCCATCCGAGAGCGACCTGCGAATCTTCGACCCCTCTATCCTCCAGCGACAACTCACCGAGGAAGATTACCAGCGAAACGGTTCGGTCTACAAACTTATCTGGGGACGAAATCAGTCGCAGACGGTGATGGATCAGCTCTCGAAAGTATGGTGGGCGGATATTTATATCTGTGGCCATCAGGCCCAGGAGAGCGGCTACGGAATCATCGGGCGAAATATGTTTCTGCTGGACTCATCACATAATCATGGCGTTCTTCTGCCACTTTTATTGGAGAAGCAATACACGATGGCGGATCTCTCCGCTCGCGTGGTACCACTTGCCGGCATCGCCTGACATCGCCGGACGCCTCACAAATTTTATCACCGTGGCAAAGACCCGAGTTCGGCTCGTGGCTATAATCTTACTCAGATAAATTGGCGGCTATTTGCTGGAGAGCAACATTGAGTAGTGAACTTAAGAACAAAACGGCCCTCATTACCGGCGCCAGCAGCGGCATCGGCCGAGCGGTGGCGGGCGAACTTGCGGCCCGCGGTGCCACCGTATTGCTGGTGGCGCGCCGTCAGGAACCCCTCGGGCAGGCTGCGGAAGAAATTGTTCGCTCAGGCGGTATCGCTTTACCGATAGCGGCGGATATCTCCAGAACGGCGGAAATCGATCGGTGCCTTGCAATCTGCCGCGGGAAGACCGGGCGGCTTGATATTGCCGTCGTTAATGCCGGCCGGGGCCTTGCGGGCGGACTTTTAACCAGCGATGAATCCAAATGGGACGAACTTTATGAACTCAATGTGCTCGGAGCCGCAAGACTCATGCGGCGCTGCGCCCAATGGATGGTGGAACAGAAGGCAGGCGATATCGTGGTGCTCGGATCTGTTTCCGGCCACAATATCTCTCCGTTCAGCGGGTTCTACGGATCGACCAAATGGGCGTTGGCATCTATCGCCGAGGCTCTGCGTCGGGAACTGGCGCCGAAGCGCATTCGAGTCTCTACGGTTAAGCCGGGTGTGGTGGAATCCGAATTTCAGGCAGTGGCGGGTTATGACCGTGAAAATTTTTATGACACCATTGCCAAATTTGGATCGCTTCTCCAGCCACAGGATGTCGCGGATGCTATCGCCTACATCGTGACCCGGCCGCCACACATATTGGTAAGCGAGCTGGTTGTACGACCTGCAGGACAGGACTATCCCTGAACGCGCACCGGCGCACCTGATTTTCATACTCCAGACCAGTCACATTCCACTTGCCGCTGAGCGGTGACGAGCCAAGATTCCTTTTGCTCGCGAACGTTCGCTGACCTCGGCATATCAAACTTCTAACCGATTGGCCGCATGGATATCTTCACCGTATCGAGATTCACCTCCCCCGAGTTTTCCTCGTCACGGCGCACCATGATCGTATTGGCACCAGCCACGAGGGGTACATACATCGTGGCCTCCTGCCACTGATTCCAACTCGCCAAGCCCGGAATTGCCAGCGTTCCATAACGGATACCATTGATGTAAACATTCAATGTTCTCATCTGATCCGTCCAACCATTCGCAAATCGGAACTGGGCCTTATAGGTTCCTGCGGCGGGTCGGCTGAAGTAATAGGTTGCAGCGGTGTCGACGTTATTAAATCCGGCGATGAACCCGGCTCCGGTGTAACCGCTATGGTTCGTTTGAATGGTATTGCGAAGGTCTCCGAACGGGCCGAATTCATTGGCCAATGCATACATTCCATTATTGCTCTGCAGCGGGGTATCCGGCGCGACCGGGCCCGACAGCGACGCATCGGTAGAGAGCAATATCTGCGTCTCTTTCTTAATCGGCGAGTTGCCGGTCGCAGTCAGTGTCTGGTCATAGTCGGATCCCGCTGGCAGTTTAATTACTGTTACCGGGCCATAGACATCCTCATCTACCAACCACGCCGTCGAATGTTTCTCCAGTTCAAGAACATTCTTCACACGCACCGCACCGCTGAGTCGGACGTCAGTCGCGGCTTGTCCGTGCAGGCGAATAATGAAATGCCTGACGGTTGATTCATATCCGCCCGATTTCCGGCTGATGGTAATTTGCGTCTCGTCGCCCGCTCTACTGCTTTGCGCGGTGATGGTTTGGCGATGAAAACGTCCTTTTTCATAGTCAAAAGTTTCGCCGTCGTCATCATAGAAGACGCCTTGCGTCTCTTCGTGTGACGGGAAAATATCGAGCCATGTGTATTGAGGCTTGGCAACATGAATCGCATGAGTCGGTGGAGCGACCGGGACAATAGCACCCTGCTTGATGAACAGAGGCCAGTCCATCCATGATTCATTGTTCAATTTAAAATCTATCCAGCGGCCTCCTTGGTATGAGTCACCGCGGAAGTAGTCAATCCAGGTCGTGCCGGCCGGCAGATAGATTCGGCGCGAGAGCATTTGCCCTTTGCCCGTTCCCAACTCATCAAGCACCGGTGCCGCCATGATCCATGGGCCGAACATCCATTGCTCACTCATACCGCGGACTTGCGGGTCGTTTGGATAATCGTAAAACATCGGACGGACGATTCCCACACCGCCGTAGGTGCTGCAGGTGTGTTCTAAAGCGTATACGTAGAAAAACCACTGGTAGCGCTGTCGAATGGCAAACTTCACCGTCTCACAGGCCTGGTCACCAAACACCCAGGGCTGGCGGCGCTCACCTAGGGTGCAATGAGTCCGCAGGGTGGGACAAACCGCCGTAAACTGGAACCATCGCGTATAACATTCCGGAGTCGGATGACCGATAAAACCGCCGGTATCCTGCCCCCAGCGAACCTGTCCGAGGTTGATGGTGTTGACCATGGCAATCGTCTGGCGACGCATCACTTCGAATCCGGTGTTAATATCCCCCGACCAGGTGGCATAGGCGTAACGCTGCGATCCGATGTAAAAATTACGGTTGATGGACCAGATACGCTGATTGGCCCGATCGCGCCGCTGCCCTTCGTAAAGCGACTGCTGCATGTGAAGGAATTCGAAATTGCCCAAAATACCGGTGTCCGCTTCGTCGTTCCAAAAGCCGACGATACCATGCTGCATACACCGATGTTTCCATGTGGCACGCCAGTACCACTCACGGCAGATCGGTTTGTAAAAATTCAGATCCAGCGACAGCAACCCGGAAAAATAATCGGGGAACGGTTTTTCGCCGGGCGTAAAAATCTTCAATTTCCGGGCCGACGCTCCCTGCGTTGTCATCGGCTCGAGCTGATTTTTAATGGTGCTGATGATGATACGTGGTTTCATGATGCCGGAAATTTTTACATTCAGTGCCCGGGTCCAATTGATCAGGGCATCCGGATTGGTGGGGGGGTACAGTGCCTGAGAATACTTGACGGGATTCCAGCGGAATTCGCCGTAGTGGCTGGCGCCCCAGTCTTTCCAGTCAAAATCCAGCGTGAAATTGTCAATAAAGATATCGCGTGCACGATAGGTTTTGAGATAATCGCGGAGCAACTCTTGATTGGTGCCCCACTGCGAATTGATAAACCCGTACGCCCATTTGGGGAACATGGGCATCCGGCCGGAAATTGCCGAAAAACCACGGAATATGTCATACGGTGTGCCGACGATGATGTACACGGTCAGGCTGTGGTTGCGAAAATAACGCCGACCATAATTCGCCATTGGAGCATCGCCATAATAAAAGCCGATTTCCGACCGCTTCATTTCAAAAAATCCGCCGTCGCAATCCACGAGGATCCCGAAGCCGTTCGTCGTCCATGCAAACGGCCCCCCGCCGCCTCCCTCAATCGACGCCTCCACCTGATAGGTGTCGTCTTGTACACCCTGACCGTCGCGCAGTACTGGCAATGGATGCTGTGACCAGCAGGCCGAGTTGTGGATACCGTAGAACGGCAGGTTCTCCCCGTGCGAAAATGAAAATCCGTTTCGCGCCTGATCATGTGGATCAACTCGAAATCCATTGCCCATCTTCTGATCCAGAAGCGTTTCGCCGTTTTTGTTAAACACTGTTAACCTGAAGGGGCTTTTTATTATTTTCAGCCGCAGAGAATCTGTCTGCAGCGTGATGGTGTTGCCGCTCTCGTGTGCCTTACTCGATGGATCGCCGGTATGATGGGCGTGAGGATCAATCACTGGCGTATGCGGGTCTTTCACCCCATTATGATTCAGATCAATCTGAATTACTCCGGCCACCGGGCTCCATACCTTGAGGACATCTGATCCGACTTTTCCTTTGATAATCCCACCTGCAACTTTGGTAGAACGCAGTGCACGTGACTTGAATTTAAGTCTCGCCGCCTCCGAAATAGCCGGGAGTGTAGATAAAAGCGCAGCAGCGGCGCTGGTCTTAATAAATTGACGGCGATTGGCCATGGGTGAAAGTCCCCTAGATAAACCGGTCTGCCGGACACCATAACTTAAACAGGCATTTTATGATATCAACAGCAAGCATTTTCGCCATCTCACCATCGGCGGTTGGATGAACAAGAATAAGATGCCTATGAGTCAGCCGCCGTTATCACTTGCGCGGCATAACTTATTTCCGCTGATGATTAGCGCCTGATTTAATAAGCTCCACAATTAACCGTACCCCGAACCCGCTGGACTGATCACCCTTGAGATAGCGATATTCCTTCCGCGGGTGCGCCACGCCGGCGATATCCAGATGAGCCCACGGTACGGAATCCGGAACAAATTCCTGCAGAAACATCCCGCCCTGAATCGCCTGCGCTTCGCGGCCGCCGCTGTTGACCATGTCGGCGTGCGGGGAGTCCAGCAGTTTGCGATAACGTCGTTGCAGAGGAAGCCGCCACAGCCACTCGTCAGTCCTTTCGCCAGCCGCCACCAACTCGGCCGCCAGGTCGTCGTGATTTGACATCAGGCCCGCGTACACCCCGCCCAGAGCTGTTACAATACCTCCCGTCAGCGTGGCCAGATCAATCAGATATTTGGGTTTGTATTCTTCGCAGATGTAACTGATCGCATCGGCGAGAATCAGGCGTCCCTCGGCGTCCGTATTGGTTACATCCACTGTTTTGCCGTTGTGCATCTGGATGATGTCGCCGGGCCGATAGGCATCGCCGTCGGGCATATTTTCAGCGGTCGGAATAGCGCAAACCACGCGCTGCGGTAGATTCAGCATTGCAGCGGCAACCGCCACACCGATCGCTGCCATTCCTCCGCATTTGTCGTATTTCATGGCCCCCATGTCGGCGGCTGGTTTGATGGATATCCCTCCTGTGTCAAAAGTGACCGCTTTTCCCACCACCGCAATCGGCGGTTTAACACGAGATACCGCCGGAGCATGTTCCAGAATAATGATGGCAGGTCTGCGCGGACTGCCGCGTCCGACGCTGCATAATCCTCCCATCGAAAGACGGTCGGCCTCGGCAAACGTAATGACGCGAAATTTGAGGTGCAGTTGATGGGCCACCGAGCGGCATATCTGCACCAACGAACCGGGATGAATCACATTCGGTGGATGGTTGGCGAGTTGCCGCGCAAAATTGGTGGCCGCCGCCGTCGTCACAGCCTGTTCCAGATCGGTATTAAACAGTGTGGCGGCGGAATCTGTGGCAAAATGCAGATGCAGCGGGCGCGCCTTCCGATCTTTTTGGGAGTTATGTTTGTAATGGCTGAATGTGAAACTGCCCAACTCGGATCCCTCGGCGATATCGGCGGCGGCCTGCGGCCATCTCTCTTCCGCAATGGAACCTCGCACGATCACTACCGATTCCACCTTTGTCTCACGCCCCATCTGTACCGCACAGGCTCCGATCCACCGGTACATGGACCTATCGGTATGATCCTTACCCATACCGACAAGGCCGATCCTGCCGCCCGCCGTCCGCACATGGCGCATTTCCCCTTCGGCGGCTGAAAAATGATTGTCATTCATCTCTGCACGGATGGTATCGAAAACTGCCGGCTCAAAATCGCGTTTTAATTCGTTGCGATCGCGGGTCTGGCGTACCGGGATGATGGTCAGCACGTCGGCGGACGGCGATTTACGGGGCGCCCCGACACGGTAACGATTCACCGGTCCCGGCGACTCGACACCTTTTGACAGGGATGGATTGTTCCGGAGCCTGTTGGATTGCATGATTCACCTCTCTAAAAATATTACCCGTGTCCACGGTCACCATCGTCGTAATAACCGACGTAAAGCCTGCAAACCGCCGATCACGTCAGCACCAGCGGTCGTTTTGTACCCTAAATGCCGCGCTTGGCATCTGTCTGATCGGGCGATATTCTACTGCCGCTTCGGTGAATTGAGGACGGCCGACGGTGAAGGGTGACTGAACATCCGGATCGGCATCATCGATGCGGAGATAACGAGGAATAATTTTATGACCATCAAAGCCGCCGTAGATGCAAAATTGGATATGGTCAGTCTGGGTGAATGTATGCTTCGGCTCTCGCCGCCCGGACATGGTCGTATCGAGTTCAGTAATCTTATGGAAGTTTGGGTTGGCGGTGGTGAATACAACGTCGCCTACGCACTCGCCCGTCTCGGCTTGCGCACAGGCTTTTTAAGTCGGATCGTCGACAATCCTCTGGGGCACATCATCCTGAATCACGGCCGCAGCGCCGGCATGGATATGTCGCATGTGGTAATTGCCCCATATGATGGCGTGGGGAAAAAAGATCGGATCGGTCTGAATTTTACCGAAGTCGGTACGGGGGTTCGGCCGTCCGTGACCATGTACGATCGCGGACATTCTGCTGCGATGAATATGCAGCCGGGTATGCTGAAAATCGATGAACTCTTCAAGAGCGGCGTTCGGTGGCTGCATACCGGAGGCATTTTTGCGGCGCTCTCGGCAGGCACCGCTGCGGTGGTGAAGGAAGTTATGCTGGCCGCCAAGGCTCAGGGCACTACCATTTCATACGATTTGAACTTCCGTTCCAAATTGTGGTCCGCAAAGGAAGCGCAAAAGGTCACGCCCGATCTGGTACGCTTGGTTGATTGTCTCATCGGCAACGAAGAAGATTTTCAAAAGGTGCTGGGGATTGAAGTCGCGGGGGTCGATGAAAACCTCTCCGCACTGGACACAGCGGCCTACGAGCGGATGGTGGAGCAGGTCGTAGCTCGTTACCCCAATATTAAAATGGTCGGCACCACGCTGCGGGAGGTCAAATCAGGCCTTATCAATAACTGGTCGGCTATCCTATGGTACAACGGTAAATTTTACCGCTCGCGGCGCTTCGACGGGCTGGAAATTGAAGACCGTGTTGGTGGAGGGGATGGGTTCTGTTCCGGATTGGCCTATGGAATGTTGACGGGTATGAACCCGCAGGACGCCGTCGACTTGGGCGCCGCCCACGGCGCATTGCTTCAAACCACACGGGGTGATACAAGTCAGATAAGCCATGCGGAACTCATGCACGTATATAAGGGTGGCAGCGCCCGTATTGTGCGATGAACCGGCGCAAGTGTGGATTGCCTGACGCCATGGTCAGATAGGCACGGAGGGCTGAGCCGCTTGCATGAATGAAAT
This sequence comes from Phycisphaerae bacterium, assembly GCA_049965755.1. GTDB lineage: Bacteria > Planctomycetota > Phycisphaerae > WQYP01 > WQYP01 > JAJZGD01. The sequence continues at coordinate 10,290 of JBMFVY010000025.1, forward strand.
TGATCTTCAATCCGGGACGAAAACATCCTCGGTTTTCCTGGCTCGCAGCAGATGGTCAGCTCTGATTTTGCCGTTTTTGAGCATGCTCATGCTCTCCATGGTGTTTCCCACGATTTCATTCTGGTGGCTTACTCCCGTTGCCTTAACACCGTTGATCATGGCAGCTCGGCAGTCGAGCGTCAGTAAAAAATATCTGCTGTATATCTGGTTGCTCACCTCAAGCTATTATGTTCTCAATCTTTACTGGCTTTCGGGCATCACCGTGCCAGGTTATATCGCCCTGAGCATTTATTGCGGCCTGTTCCTTGCACTGTTCTTCCTGCTGACTCACCTTCTGGCACGCATGAACTGGCTTCCCATCTGGCTTTCGGCTCCGGTTGTTTTCACGGCGCTCGAATATCTTCGTGGTCACCTTTTCACCGGTTTTCCCTGGTTTACACTTGGTGTGGCCCTCACCGGGTCACTCATTGTGCTCCAGGCCGCAAGTCTTTTCGGTGCATCCGGCTTGAGTTTTCTCGCGGTTATGACCGCCGCTGTCATAGCGGATGTGTTCGACGGTATCGCAAACGGCAACACCTCAACACGGAGAGCTACCACGTGGATCGGAGTTGCTCTGATCATCCTTCTCTGGGGAGCGGTGATCGGCTATGGCCTGCTGCAATTGAAACACCCATCGTTTCGGTGCGGGCCCCGAGTAGCCGTGCTGCAACAGAACATTCCGCAGTCGGTTAAATCGAATGACTCAATCAGCAGCCAAAAGCGACTTTTTAATTCCTACTTCAAACTCAGCCTGCAGGCAGAGCGACTGCATCCGGATCTGATCGCCTGGCCTGAAACTATGGTCCCCGGATTTCTCAATCCATCTTGGCTCGCTCAATCACCCGCGTGGTATGCCAAGGGCCATGGCCGCCGCATGCTGATCATGGATCAGCAATTCGCACATCGTCTCACCGCCTTTGCTAAAAAGTACCATACCGCTCTGCTGGTAGGGTCTTCGGGCGTGCGGTTTAATCAGGCTGGCAAAATTTCCGCCATGCAGAATATTGCCGTACTTTTCACACCGAATCTTGGTGAAAATCACCGTTACTACGCCAAGCGACATTTGGTTCCCTTTGGCGAATATCTGCCATTTAAGCATTCCGCACCTTGGCTGCATCATTTGCTCTCCTATTTCACTCCGTTCGGGCCCAACGGCGATTATTCATTGACTCCCGGTACGGCCTGGCGGCATTTTACGCTTCATGTCGGGGCCCGATCGTGGCGATTCGCCTCCCCCATCTGTTACGAAGATGCAATGGCCGGTCCGGCACGCGCCTTCTGTCGCCCGCACAAGGATGTGAAAGGTGCCGACTTTCTCGTGGTCATCAGCAACGACGGCTGGTATCAGTCAAGGGCGGAACTGCAGCAGCATCTCCAGCTTGATCAGTTGCGGGCCATTGAAAATCGCGTCAGCATCGCCCGATGTGTCAATGGTGGATATTGTGGATTTATTAATCCGTCGGGACGGATTATCAAACTCGTCAGTCAGCATGGACGGCACGCCTTTGTTTCAGGCGTGGCGGCAGCTGATATGCCCCTTGACGGCCGCGTGACCGTCTTCCAGCGAGGCGGGTATCTTTTTCCACGTGTCATGCTCGCGGCAGCGGGTATGATGGTGATGGTATTTTTGGCAGATAGGTTCATTCGCCGAAAGAAGCGGCGCAGAACGGTATGATCCAAGCTAAATACCGGGGCAGATAAGCCGGTTGACGGTTCAAAAGTGGAGTTCGGTCATGAAATTGAAAATCATCCGCAGGAAATTACTGCTTGGCGGAGCGGCGATATTTGCTCTGATCATTGCCGGGTGTGCAACCACGCCGACGGCGACCAGGCAGATATCCATTGCACCCGCCGAGAGCGTCATTATGGACGGCATGCACAGTGCATCGCCGGCCATCCGCGCTGCGGCTGTTGAATCTGCAGGACAACTTCCGGCACCCATGGCCGTTAAAGTGCTTCAGAAAGCACTGGTCGATCGCTCCTCGGCCGTCCGATTTACCGCTTGTATTGTTATCGGTAACCGCCGTCTGCATGGCTTTCGATCCCAACTCATCCAGCTCTACTCCGGCAGCGGCCCCAGTGTGCGGTGCGGTATTATCTATGCCTTGGCCCGGATAGGTGATCCGCAATATGTCGGGCAACTGGCCATGCTTTTACATTCTAAAAATCCCGTCGTGCGGGCGAATGCCGCCATGGTTTTAGGCAGATTGGGCGATCCCACCGCAATCGGTCTGCTTCGCACGGATTCCGATGATTCCATTCACGCCGTACGCCTTGCGGTTACCTCCGCTCTGGCCCGTCTCGGCTATCACCGCGCGATATCGAGCATCATCGCTCTGAGCTATTCGCACTATGCGATTGACCATCTCGCCGCCCTCAACACCAGCCGGTCCCTCGAAACACCGCTGGCTGCCAATGTGCTTCTCAACGGACTCCATGATCCGCTACCGGCAGGACGGCTGATCGCCGCTCGTGGCCTCGGTCAGCGCGGCAGCGAGCAGGGAGAAAAAATTGCCCGGCACTACGCGCATAGCTCCAATGCCGATTATCGTGTGCTTGCCGCACTCGCGTTGGGGTGGATACCCGATGGCAACAATGCACCCCGCCTGGTACACATGCTCCGCGATCCATCCGAAAAAGTCAGGATTGCTGCGGCGGCCGGACTTCTGCATCTCTATCATCTTGCCAAATTGGGACAGGAATACGTCCCATAACAGAGAAATTCCGTCTGCTACTCCCTGATAATCCGTGCGTACGTCACGGTATGGTGGGTGAACAAATCACCTCGTGGGCTGCGGCATTCGGCGGTTCCATAAATCAGGCGCCGACCGAATTTCAATACTTTCGCCTCGCAGATAATGTCTTCCTCTCGGCAGGCATTGAGAAATGCGCTCTGAAGATTAGCCGTCACCAAGGGGGTATCCACTCCCAGTTCGCCCACAAGTGCCAGCCAGAATGTGACATCCGCCGTCATCATGAAGGTGGGCCCGGCAACAAGGCCACCGGGACGTTCCAATTTTTTCTGATACGTTATTCGAGTAATACACCGATTTGGTTCCAGCGATTCTATATGTAAACCATAAAACCGCACAAATTCCATCGCATCTAATCTGCCCTGCAATTCTTCCCGCAGCATGTAACCTCCAAAGCATCGAAGCACCACCGCATTGTACATCCAGACCTCCGCAGCCGCAGATATTTGGCCGTAAGAAGCAATGAAAAAAATCACCTCCCTATGGGGTATGCCGTAACGTCGCCCCCGTTACACGTGCCCAATAATTCGCACGACGCGGCCAACGCAATCGTGCGACGTCCGTCGCCCCTTGGGCACCGGGACTCGTTCTCCTTTTCAGGCTGAACCAGTACACGTATCAATTCTGACGCGTCGGTTTGACCTTTTCCCACCAGCGGCGTGCAAAAGGCTCCAGTGCATCGATAAACTCATCGGGAATATGCGTTAACGTCGCATTGGCATGGTGGGGGAGTTTGGCCAGCATGGGTACACCGGTAGCAAGCGGAAGTTCCTCAATCGAAGTCAGTGCCGCGAAATCGACCGGCTCCGGTATCTGGTTGGCCACCAGGCCGACCACCTCAAGTCCACGACCGCGAATACTCTCCACGGTCAGCCAGGTATGGTTAATGCTGCCCAGATAGACCCCGTTGACGATGATCGTCGGCAATCGCAGGGCGGCGGCCAGATCGGCAATGGTGTAATAATCATCGTCCAGCGGAACCAACCAACCGCCTGCACCTTCCACAATAATAAAATCTGAATTTGCCCGCCAATATTCCATCGCCTGATTAATCGCGTTCCAATCGGGCGGTCGGCTCTCCAGGCGAGCTGCGACGTGCGGTGAAACGGGCGCTGCATACCGAACCGGGCTGATCATCGGCATGAGTGCCTCATCTAACTTCAGACCGGCGCGGCCTGCGGCCAACTCCGCGTCCGGCGACATGAGGTCCGCCGTGGCCAAGTGCATGCTGCTTCCGCGATGGGGATACTTCGGGCAACCTGACGCAATCGGCTTGCAAACCCCCACCCGCACCCCGCACCGGCGAAATGCACCCGCCAGTGCCGCTGCCACAGTTGACTTGCCAATATCCGTGCTGGTTCCGGTTATGAACAATCCCGGCATATCCGCCTGAAAAATTCCCTTTTTATCCATAACAAACCCCAACTTAAAGACACGCACCATCAACCAAGGTCAGTCAGTAAGCCTGAAAATTGCGACATCACCGATTGCAAGCCCACGCATATCTGATCGACGCTCCCTTTATGGGCGGCCAATGGGGGCATGATGACCACCACATCACCCAGCGGCCGAAGCAGCACGCCGTGCGCCCGCAATCGTCGGCAGATTTTCCCGCCGACGCGCCACTGCCAGGGGAAGGGGGTTAACGGGTCTCGTTGCTGCACAATCTCGACGGCGGCAATGCCACCGGTAATCCGGATGTCGCCGACATTTGGATGATCTCTCAGCGGCTTAAGACCGTCTGCAATCCAGCGACTCATCTCCATTGCCCGGCGCGAGAGGTCTCGTTCCAAAATCAGTTGCAGCGACACCCTTGCCACTTCACAGGCCAGCGGGTGACCGGTGAAGGTATGGCCATGGAAGAACGTTCGTCCGGCATTCGGGTCACCGCAGAAGGCGTCAAATATCTTCTGGTGCGTAAGGGTGGCCCCAAGCGGCATGTATCCGCCCGTTAGGCCTTTGGAAAGACACAAAAAGTCGGGTGATATCTGTTCATGGTCGCATGCAAACAGGGCACCCGTTCGACCGAAACCCGTCATCACCTCATCGCAGATCAGCAGCACTTCATGTTCATCGCAAAGCTTCCTCAGACGGCTTAAGGTGCCGCGTGGCTGCATCAATATGCCGCCCGCCCCCTGCACCACCGGTTCGACAACCACGGCCGCCAAATGACGGGCATTGGCTGCGATGATATTGCTGATATAATTGTCCCATTCTGTAAATAACGAAAATGGTACAATATGTGAATCGATGCTGCTGTTGGCGGGGGAGCGAGCGGGAACCTGAGGCAGATTCGCCCGCAAGCTGGGGAAATTCATAGCCCGGTAGGGGGCATGAAACGCATCGATATGGCCCACAGAAACCGCCCCGAGGGTGTCGCCGTGGTATGCCGCCGTCATCGAGAGAAAGCCGGTCTTTTCGCTGCGCCCGATGTTCTGCCAGTATTGGAACGCCATTTTGAGGGCGACTTCGACTGCCGTGCTCCCGTTGTCGGAATAGAAGACTTTTTCCAGACCTGCGGGGGCCACTTGAGTCAATTCCGCCGCCAGTTGAATGCTCGGCACATTGCACGCCCCAAGCAGCGTCGTGTGTGCGATTTTGGAAAGTTGGCGTTGCAGAGCTGCATCCAGTTCCGGCACGCGGTGTCCGTGAATATTGCACCACAGCGATGATACGCCGTCGATATAGCGTCGTCCCTGGATGTCATAAAGATATTCATCTTGGCCGTGCGTGATGATCAGCGGATCTTTCTTGCTGAACCAGGCCGACATCGGTGTGAAGGGGTGCCAGACGTGCCGATGGTCCAGCGTGGTCAGCTCGGCAGCGTTCAATTCCGATGAGGCATACTGGGGATCAGATTCGAGGGCGGAGAAGTCGTTATTCATACCGGAGGAAGTATATCGCGCAGGGCAATTTTCGCCGCCGTTTTCATTGCCGGGAACGCGTCGCTCCTTATAGCCAACCGCTTGATTCGCAAACGGTGGTGCCATGGGAATTACCAACGGCAGGCAGATGGGGCGGCCCGACGGAACGGAGAGAGTGGGATTCGAACCCACGTCGCACTTGCGCACGAACCGGTTTTCGAAACCGGCGCCTTCAGCCACTCAGCCATCTCTCCAGGCCCCTTCATCATCCACGCCGTTACCGGCGCGGTCAAGCCGCCACACGAATTTCCGTTTGCAGCGAGCCACCCTGCCGATATTTTTTTTCGCTGGGGCGGTGGTCAGTTGCAATCACCGACGTTAACATTTTGCCCGGTAAGGTGATCTTGGAGTGTGGTTTGAAATCGGCAGTGGTGTTACTAAGCGGCGGGTTGGATTCTGCAACCGTCTTGGCCATCGCGGCCGCGGATGGATTTGAATGCTACGCGCTGAGTTTTGACTACGGCCAGCGGCACCGATTGGAATTGACAGCGGCGGCGGAGATTGCCCGGGTGGCCGGGGTCCGGCGCCATGTGACGCTGAAACTGGATCTGCGGCAATTCGGCGGTTCAGCCCTGACGGCTGACATACCCGTTCCGAAGGATCGGTCCAATCAGGAAATCGCGGAAGACGTGCCCGTTACCTATGTCCCGGCACGTAATACCATTTTTCTCTCCTGCGCGCTGGGTTGGGCGGAAGTGCTCAAGGCGGAGGCAATTTTTATCGGCGTCAATGCCGTGGATTACTCCGGCTATCCGGACTGCCGCCCGGAATTTATCGCGGCATTCGAAAACCTCGCCGGGGTGGCCACCAAGGCGGGGTCGGTGCAGCATAGGCGAATTCAAATCCGGGCTCCGCTCATTGAGATGAGAAAAGACGAAATTATCGCAACGGGAATACGGCTCGGCGTCGATTATTCCAAGACAATATCCTGCTACGACCCGCCCGACGACCGCCACAGTTGCGGCCGGTGCGATGCCTGCAAACTCCGGTTGGCGGCGTTTGCCAAAGCGGGAATTGCGGACCCCATTGCATATGTATTGTGAAACCGACTGCCCATGAAAATCGCGGAGATATTTACCAGTATTCAGGGTGAAGGCAAACTGGTCGGCATGCCCAGCGTTTTCGTCCGCACTTCCGGTTGCAATCTCCGCTGCACCTGGTGTGATACGCCTTATGCATCTTGGCGACCGGAGGGAGAGGATTTAACCGTTGACGCCATCATTGAGGCGGTGCTCCGCGCCGGGATGCGGCATGTCGTTTTAACGGGCGGAGAGCCGATGCTCCAGCCGAAGTTGCCGCAGCTCATTGACGGATTGAAATCCCATGGGTTGCATATCACCGTTGAGACCGCCGGCACACTCTGGCAGGATGTTGAGATTGATTTAGCCAGCATCAGCCCGAAGCTTGCCAATTCGCGCCCGCCGACCGATACGCCGGGGCAGTGGGCGGAACACCATGAATCGCGGCGCCTGAATTGGCCGGTACTAAAACGGTGGGCATCCTCATCGATGATCCATGATCGGCAGTGGAAGTTTGTGATTTCGCAACCGGGTGATCTTGCAGAGATCGAAGCCATTGTCGATCAAATCGGTGGTCTTTCGCCGGAGGATATCATTCTGATGCCGGAAGGGATTACCGAAGAGGAGATCAGAATGAAAGGGCAATGGATATCAAAAATGTGCCAAAATAAAAAATATCGTTTTGGGACAAGATTGCATATTCTAATCTACGGCAATCGCAGGGGAACCTGATGAAACGGCTCCGCACGGCAAAATGTTGTCGTAGAATGTTCCCTGCGGGGGCGCCACCGATGGTGCCGTTGCCTTGCGGCCAGAAGTAAGATGTATTGGGTTATTTTGAAGCAGGAAAAACAAACTTGAAGCGAAAAACACCATCAGGAACCCCTCCGACCGGTTTGGAAGTTTTCCCGAATCCCCATCCCCATCGCGATTATGAGATCGAGCATGTCGCGACTGAATTCACCTCGGTATGCCCCAAAACCGGCCAGCCGGATTTCGGTACCCTCACCTTCATCTATACCCCGAATCAAGTCTGCGTCGAACTCAAAAGCCTGAAGCTTTACTTGCAAAGCTATCGCAATCGCGGGATATTTTATGAAGATGTTACGAATGTCATCTTTGACGAATTGCTGAAATTGCTCAAGCCCCGTCGCCTTACCGTTATCAGCCAATGGACTCCGCGCGGCGGATTGCGGTCCACCATTCGCTGCAGCTACCCATGACCGGCCGGAGGTAAATCTCATTTAACCTTGATGGCAACGCCAACCTCGACCGGGTATTTGCCGAAAATCAAATGTTGATATTCGTGTATCGGGTGCTAAAATAGGGCGAGAGAGATAGCGAAGACGAGACCGATCAACGGCGGTCCCGGCCATTGCGTTCATGCTTGCAGGGTGGTGCATGATGAGAATCCAATCAGGCCATCTGAGGACCGTTTCGATATTCGGTTTGTTGGCGTTGACATTAGCCGCGTCGGTTTCTGCTGACATCATTACACTCAAAAACGGCCGGAGTATCAGCGGCAGTTTTTACCGCCAAGGCGACAAGTACGTTATCCAGCCTTATAAGGGGTCATCGTTCTCCGTCCCCGTTACTGAAGTGACTGGCGTAGTCCTTGCGCCGAATCCGAACTCTGCGCAGGCCAAGGGGCACAAATGGACACTGCTTCATTACGAGATATCACGATCGTCAAGCCTGCCGCACATCATCGCTATGCTGAGGCAGTTTATTGCCGCTAATCCCCATTCAGCTTCGCTCTCCAAGGCTCAAAAGGCACTCATCAAATATCGGCAGTATAAAAAACTTAATTTGGTTAAGCTGGGAATGCATTGGATATCGCGCTCCCAGTTAGCGATTATCAGGACGAAGGTGGATCGTGAATTACGGACGGCCATAAAACTTTATCATCTGGGGCGTCTGACGCGATCGCTTCACTCCGCAGATGCCGCAACGCGGTTGCTCACCTCATCGGTGAGTGCGTGGACGACAAAAGGGATCATCGAGTTCCGGCTCAATCATCTGCTCGTTGCGAGGCGGGATTTCAGAACGGCACGGCGACTGTCATCGCATAATATTACGGCACTGAACAATTCGGCCGTTATTAACTTCGAGATTCACCGCCAGCCGCGGGCGTTACTCCTCTTCAGCAGGGCACTGGCCATTGACAGCGGTAATCGTCAGGTGCTCGATAACATCTATGCTGCACTGAGGGCATATAAGGGTGACCGTCGGGCGATCCTGTTCAAAAATCTGCGTCGCAGTTTTATGTCTGCGGACCGGGAAATGGAAAAACGAATGGCCCGCCGGGGGCTTTACCGGGTGGGCGGAACATGGGTGGATGCCAAAATTTATAAAATCATGGCAATCAGGCTCGCGGTATTCAAACAGAAAAAGCAGGCGCTCCAAGCCAGTTATGACAGCACGGTGCTGGCACTGAAATCTGTATTGGAGCAAATTCGCCAGACCGACGCGCAAATTACCAGTATTAGGAATGCCATAGGAACGCTGGAGGCACAGCAGGTGATCAACGCGTACCAGTACAACTATTACGACTATGGCACCCAGGCCGCTCTGAACGTGTACATGGCGAACCTGGCCCAGGCCCAATCGCAAAAGTTAAAGCTGGAAAACCAGCGTATTTCGATTTTGGCCGGCCTCGCCAGCATCCGCTCTCAGGCCAGGGCGCTGCAGAAATCGGGCCCCGGGATTGCGCTCAGCGGACGTCAGGTTCTTTTATTTCCGAGGAAATTCCAGCCGACGCCTGAACCGCTGCAACTTCCACTGCATCCTCTCGGTCACCGGGCGGGCTTGAGCGTAAACCCGGAGAAACCCTGATTCATCTGCACCTTTTGCAGATACGAGACGTCAACTTGAAGAGGCTCACTCGACAGTGCCGTCAGCATGGAGGGGGCGCCACCTACTCCAGAATGATTTTTGAAGACGCTGCGGCGACTGCCTTGGAATCGTCCCCACCTGCAGGTTCCGAAACGCCCTTGTTGATGGCTTCCTGAACTTTGCGCATCAAATCGGAGTAATCCGCCTGAGCGGCCATCAATTTTTGAATCAGGGGATGAATCGCCATACTCTGTTGAAGCGATTGATACTTCTGCTTCTCCGCGACTTCAATGGGCTGCATGGTCGCTTCTTTCATCGCCAGCGTTTCCATCAACTGCTCAAATTCAGAGAGCAACCCTTTCGCGGTTACATCCAGATCAATTTGAGCGGTCACCTCGCGAAATTTTTTAACCGCTTCCTGACGGCCAATTAAAGTTCCAAGCCGCTGAGCTTCATCAAGTAACATCTGAACATCTGCCATGCTTCGCAATTCTCCTAAAGCTACGAACCAGATTTGGGAGTATACGCCTTCGCCGGGCGTTTGAACAACACCGCCATCTCCGACCTTAAGCGCTGTTGCGTCGCTTTGTTGGTCCGACTGTTTTGAAGTCTGCTGAGTCCGCCGTGATTGCCGTGCTACCCTGAGCGGCAAATCGCTTGCTCCGCCCTCTGGCGCTCTGAAACATGGTCCGGGCTTCCAACTTCGGGGCATCTGAAAAATTCACGGCGTGTCGCTATCCACTTATGGAATAAGGGCATGGGAATCAGGATTGGATCAATTTCTTTGCGGCCCATATCCGGGTATAATCTCGCCGCTAAGGCCACTACGGGTTGTGGTTGGGTGTGCACGATGGTTAAAAACTCTGCGCCCGATCCACGTTAAAGTGCGCCGATCGACGGAATCGGGTGTGTGAATTGAACCTAACCCGTAAGCCTTTTTTACCAGGGTGATCGACAGACAAGGAGGTCCAGCCGGTGAAATTATTATCCCTCGAACTCGCAGGCTTCAAATCATTTGCAGATCCGACCGTATTTCAGTTTGACTCCGGCATTACCGGGATCGTCGGCCCCAACGGCTGCGGTAAATCCAACGTGGTCGACGCCGTGAAATGGGTGCTCGGCGAAATGTCCGCCAAAAGCCTGCGCGGCGATGGCATGCTCGATGTCATTTTTAATGGTTCCTCTACCCGAAAACCGCTTGGCATGGCGGAAGTGTCGCTGACTTTCAGCAATGAAGATCGTCGCCTGCCGGTGGATGAACCGCAGGTCAAGATTACGCGGCGGCTCTATCGGGACGGCACTTCGGAATACCTGGTGAACAACCGCGATGCCCGTCTGCGCGACATTCGTGAAATGTTCCTTGATACCGGCGTGGGCGTGGACGCCTATTCACTCATCGAGCAGGGGCGCATCAGTGCTCTGCTGGAAGCCAACAGTGTTGACCGGCGCGAAATATTTGAAGAGGCGGCCGGTATATCCCGATTCAAGGCCCGCAAAAAGGAAACCCTTCGGCGACTGGAAAAAACGGATCAGAATCTGGCGCAAACTCAGCTTGTACTCGACGAAGTAAACAGGCAGTTGCGCAGCATCAAGGTTCAGGCGGGAAAAGCGCGGAATTACAAGGAATATGAATCCCGGCTCAACGAACTCAGGCAGGCGGAAGCCCTGTATGAATTCCATCAGATGCACCATCGTCTGACGGAACTCAACAACGATCATGCGGACGCCGTTGACCTGCACGCCGCCACCCGCCGGTCGCATGAATCCCGCCAGGCGGTATTGAGTGATCTGCAACTTGAATTCAGCGCCGTGCAGGATTCCGTCCGTCAGGCTGAAAAAGCGTTATCCGAAACGGAAAATCGCAGGCAGTCTCTGCTGCAACAGGCGGACTTTTCACATCGTCAGCATCGGCAACTGCAGGAACAGCGGCGAATTCTCCTGGAACGTCGCTCAGATATCGAAGCACGCATCACCGGCCTTGCCGCCGCCGTCGAGGTGCAGACCCGATCCATGGCGTCCGCCGAGGCGCAGTCGGCACAGATAGAAGCGGAGCAGAAGGGAGTAGCTGCCGAACTTGAAACTCACAATGCCCATCTTCGGGATATCATCAATCAATCGGAAAAGATGAAAGTTGAGGCCGTTGATCTGCTTCGGCAGGCGGCGGTCATCCAAAACCAGATATCAAGTCTTGATGGACAGCGTCAGAACATCGCCCGGCAGATTGACAGCCTTCGGCAGAAGCGCGACGCCATCGCACAGCGGCAGTCCATAGCGGCGGCGGAAATTGCATCGCTGGAATCAGAAAAATCGGCACTGGAGGCCGAATTACGCAGCGATTTGGACCGGATTAACGCGCTGGAGGCGGACCGCACCAGCAACAGTCAGATGCAAATGGCAATCTCCGAGAAATTGTCCCGCGCGCGGGAGCAGCGGTCGGCTCTGTTGGGACGAACGCATGTTCTGCAGGAATTGCAGGCTCGCCGCGAGGGAATGGCGGCACCGATCCGGGAAATTATTAAAGCCCGGGAAACGGGCGGCGGTTATCAGCAGCTTCGGGGCATCCTCTCAGACCTGATCGATGCGGACATGGAACACGCCAAGCTGGTTGAAACGGCGCTGGGAGATCAGGCGGGCAGCCTGGTTTTTAATTCTTTCCATGATATCGGCGACGATTTTGAAAAGCTTCGCCAACTTTCCGGCCGTATCTCCATATGGTTAATGGATCAGATCCCTGCGGGTTCAGCGACCCATGATGCGGCTCTCGCTCTGGGTGCGACGCACGGCGCGGCGGTTGACCCCGCGGGTGAACTGCCGAGCGTTGCGGACTATGCCCGATGCGAGCCTGAATTCCGGCCATTGATTGAATTTCTATTACGGCGGACGCTCGTCGCATCGGATATTGCCGCCGCTTTCTCTCACCGCCGGTCGCATCCCGGATTTCATTATGTGCTGCCGGGGGGGGAATTCATCCGTCAGGATGGGCTGATTATCACCGGCCGTGGGGGACAGGCTTCCGGCACCATCGCCCGCCGCAGCGAACTGACCCAACTGGCGCGGCAGGTGACCGAATCGGAAGAGGAAGTGGGGCGGTTGCAGCAGGAACTCGCAGATGTAGATCAGAAGGCGGCGGAGTTTTCCAACCGCCTCAAGGCGCAGCGCGATCAACATCTCCAGACCCAGAATAACCTCGCGCGCGTCACCGCCCGATACAATTCCGCCAGGCAGGAATTGGATCGCGTGACAGCCGAGCTGCCGCTCCTGGATCTGGAGCAATCCGGTCTTGAACAGCAGGCACAGAAATGCGACCAGCAACAGACGGAAATGCGTGCCAAAGCCGCGGATATTGAACAGCGGGCCAGGATTGCCGAAGCATCGGCTCTGGAATCGACGGCCGTGATCGAAGAGCAGCGTCAGGTCGTGGCGAAAATCTCCGAAAAGGCCACATCACTTCGTGTGGACATGGGGCGCCTGCAGGAACAGCGCGCTGCGATTACACGCGAATTAACCGCCGCCCGGCGGCAGCAGCAGGAATCGGCCGACCGGCTCAATCAGGTTGATCTGGAACTCGTCTCCATCGATCAGAAATCATCGGAGACGCTTGAAGCGGCCGAAAAATTCGGTCGCGATGCCGAGGCCATACGTGAGGATGTGGATCGACACCGTGAAATGGTTAATGGCTGCAACCAACGGCTGGCAGAGATATCCGCCCAGCGGACTGAGGCACAATCCGCACTGGCAGCTCTGCAGAAAGAACTGGATGAAGTGTCGCGGCGCGTGCATGAATTGTCGCTGGCTCAGAATGAAGCGTCCGTCCGGCTGGAAACACTTGTGGAGCGGACGGCGGAAGAACTGGCGGTGAACTTGATTGAAGCGCATCAGGGCTATACCCCGCCCGCCGATACCGACTGGGATCTCGTTCGCAGCGAGATTGCGGAACTCAAGGCGAAAATTGCCCGGCTGGGCAATGTCAATCTGGATGCAGTGGCCGAACTTGAAACGCTTGAGAATCGCGAGGCGTTTTTAACCGCCCAAATGGCAGACATCCTCGATGCTAAAAAGCAGCTTGAAGACTTAATTGACAAAATTAATCAGGATTCCAAAGCTCGGTTTGTTGAAACTTTTGATGCCGTCCGACGTGAATTTCAGGAAACATTCCGACTGCTCTTCGGCGGTGGCAGGGCGGATGTGGTACTCGAAATGCCTGACGATGTGCTCGAATCCGGCATCGACATATTAGCTCGTCCGCCGGGTAAGGAACTTCAGTCCATCACCCTCATGTCCGGAGGTGAAAAGGCTCTGACCGCCATTGCCCTGGTACTGGCTGTGTTCAAGTCCCGGCCGTCTCCCTTCTGCATTCTGGATGAAGTCGATGCGCCGCTGGATGAGGCCAACACCGGGCGATTTGCATCCATCATTCAGCAGTTCCTGCATCACAGTCAGTTTGTAGTCATCACCCACAACAAACGCATGATGGCGGTGGCGGATCTCCTTTATGGAATTACCATGCCGGAGCAGGGAGTCAGCCGCAGGGTGTCGGTGAAGTTCGACGGCAAAGCAAGAATAACCGAGGCCACCGATGCGCCCGCCCGCCGTTCCGATGCGCAGCAGCTTGTTGAATCCTCCGCCTCGCAGTCATAAACTCCCTGAACGGTCGGCGATTGCACGGCAGTCGCCGGGATTGCGGGTTATTCGCTGGTCAACGGTCATTGAGAGCGAAATCCGGGATGGAAAAGTTTTGATGACGGTAAAGAAATCATCGCAACCCGGCATACCCCGGTGGCTGGGGCTCACCGCATTGCTGATCTTTGCGCTGGTCATCCGAATCGAACGGGCCTTTTTGACAACCGTCGTCAACCCTGACGCCATGAGATTCATCGCCCAAGGCCGTGAGTTTTTTATTAATCCGTTGGGTGCTGTCCGGCAGGAGGTGTACCATCCGCTGCAGTCGATTCTCGGCACGTTGATTCATAACATCGTGATGGTTCGTCTGGTCGCCGATCGACGCATGGCGTGGATCTATTCCATGCAGGCGCTCGGTGTAGTGGCGGGTGCGCTGATAGCTATTGAAATATTTTGGCTCTCCCGTCGTTTCGGTGCCCCGCGCTGGGCCGCTTATTGCGTCTCAATTATTTGGGTGCTGGGGCGCAAAACAGGGGCCTACGGTGCCGATGGCATATCGGATATGCTTTTTCTAAGCCTGCTGGGACTTTCCATCCTGACGGCCATGAAAACCGGTTTGCGTTGTCGTCCCTGGTACTGGTTTGCTGCGGGGATATTTTCCGGATTCAGCTACCTTACTCGCCCGGAGGGCGTTGCTGCGGTTTTAATCATGCTCTGGGCTCTTGCCATCTACCATGGTGCAGCGATATTTTCCTCCGGCGCAGTGAAAGCGGTTGATTCGCCGATCCCATTTAACAAACGACGCGGTCTGGTTCCGGCTCTGGTTTCGGCGGCAATGCTCATCGCAGGTTATCTGATTGTCGGTCTTCCATACATGCTCTCCATCGGTGCATTTACACGTAAAAAAAAGCTGGAGTTAATGCGTGCGCACTCCATTTCGCATCCCCAATTGTCACACCTTTTCAAACCACTTCCTACGATCGGGCACCCAGATTTGGCATTCATCGGCCCTTCGGCCTTTTTTCATCCTTGGATGTGGATGAAAATCGGCCAGGAGATATTTGAAACGCTCAGTCCCGCCGCATGTATAGTTCTGCTTCTGGCCATGGCATTGGCACCGCGCATCTGGGGCCGCAGACGCTGGCGCCCCGCGGTACTCGGCTGGGCGGCACTCTGGTTCACGGTCATGATCTGGCTGCTGAACATTGCCGGCTATCTGCACGGCCGCCATACGCTTGTATTGGTATTGCTGCTGCTGCCGATTCTCGCTCTCGGGCTGGATCGGGTTGTCCACCGATGGGGTGAATTGTTACGGACCTCCAAACGCCCGGACGCATTGCGCCGGCTGCCGCAGCCGCTCCGCGATGCCGCCCATGCAAATCGAATGGGCATACTTCTTACCGCGGTCATCTGTATTCCTGGTATGGTTCATTTGGCGGATGCCCCACAACGCGGGATGCGCTTTATTGAAGATGGTGCCCGCTGGCTCAAAACAAATGCCCGCAGCAAGGTGATTGTCAACATTGGCATTGGCGATGATCGCCGGGCGCTGGTGGCTTATTACAGCGGCTTGGATTACATGTTCTGCCCGACACCGCCGACGGCGCAAACCCGACGGCAAATGATGAATCTGAGCAATAATCGCCCCGTACTTCTCGATGAAGTCTTCCAGGGAAAACAAGCGAAGCGGATTCCAGCCTTCCTCGGCCCCTATCATGTGATGAAGTTGAGAGGGCGTGTCGTAAAATTTCGAGCTCGGCATACGCTGGGTGCAAATGTGCTGGTGTTTTATGTCCTGCCTCACCAGCGGGTGCTCAAGTCGGCCGCCAAAATGCCGGACGGGCGGTTGCCATGATCGATCCGGTAGACAATATCGCCCGATGTTACCCGTGGCCGATTATTGGTCTTGTCGGTGGCATTGGAAGCGGCAAAAGCGCCGTTGCGGACATGTTTGCCGAGCTCGGGTGCGAAGTTGTCAACAGCGATAAGGCCGCGCATGAAGCCCTGCACGATGCTGATGTTAAAGCTGCCATTATCGCTGCGTTCGGTTCAGCAATTCTGGATGATCGTGGCGAGATTGACCGTCGCCGTCTCGGAGCAATGGTATTTTCCGATCCGCAGAAACTCTCTCGCCTCAATGCACTCGTTCACCCTTATGTTGCGGCGTATCGAGATCAGCGAATTGAAATGCTCAGGCACAATGCCGAGCTGCCGGGTGTTGTGTTTGATTCTCCTTTATTAATCGAATCCGGTCTGCATCGGCGTTGCAACGCGGTCGTATTTGTCCATTGTGGTGACGCGATCAGATTTTCGCGAGTGCAAAAAAGCAGGGGCTGGTCGGAAGCGGAATGGAAAAAGCGGGAAGCGGCTCAATATCCACTGGACAAGAAGGTGGAAATATCGCATTATATTGTGAGTAACGAGGTCGATATGCCTCGTACCGCAGCGCAGGTAAACTGGGCTCTCACCTGCATTACCAGAGATTTCCAGCGAAGTCACGGGTTACGCGGCATGGTGAGTTGAGGGAGCAATCTTTCTGATTGCATTGAGCATTTGGGATATTTTGGAATTTTGCCTTTGGAATTTTTACCATCTTGCCGATAACATACTCGTCAGTAGGGCAATCCGTCGGCGTATTCACCTTTAGATCAACAAGGGGCATGAATCCTGAACCACACAGCCTGATCATCACAGATCAGTCCGAGTAGAAGTAAAGAAGTTTTTAAGGGTATCGAGATCAAGCCAGATCCATTACCCGTTTGACCTGTATAACCTCATGGAGAATGAACATCATGGCACGCACATCGCGATCTAAAAAATCGGCACCCCCCGCTGAAACCCCGTTAATCCCGGAATCGGAGGCACCCGGTTCTGAATCCGCCGGCCAGCCATCGGCCGTGGCCATCGCCCCCGCAGAGGCACCTCCGGCTGAAGCGGCAGCGTCGGCACCTGCCCCGGAATCCAACGGCCAGGAACCCGCGCCGACCACACCCGCGGCCCTGACTACCGAAGAAATCGTGGCAAAGAAGGCCGCCTTCGTAGATGGCTCCACCATGGTTGGCGTCGCGGTTAACGATGGCAGTGTTATGCCCGACGAAGAGCTCTACGACGATGAAACGCACCTCAAGTATGAGCAGGTCAAGCGAAGCGAACTCCATCTCGTTGATCTCCAGAAGATGACCGTCAACGAATTGCATGAAATTTGTAAAAAAGAGGGTATTGACGAATACATCGGCCTGAAAAAGCAGGATTTAATCTTCAAAATCATCAAAAAACGCATCACCGATAACGGATTGATGGTCGGCGAGGGAGTTCTCGAAATACTCCCCGATGGATTCGGTTTTCTCCGCTCGCCGGAATATAACTATCTTCCCTGCCCGGACGATATATACGTATCGCCGTCACAGATTCGACGCTTTGGCTTGAAGACCGGCAACGTGATCACCGGTCAGATACGTCCACCCAAGGAATCCGAACGATACTTCGCGCTGTTGCGTGTTGAGGCAATCAATTTTGAAGACCCCAACATGCTTACCGAAAAGGTCAACTTCGAAGACCTTACCCCGCTGCATCCCAACACCCGGCTGTTTTTGGAGACAACGCCCGCTGAAGTGAACATGCGCATTGTTGATCTGGTAACCCCGATCGGCAAAGGGCAGCGCATGCTGATTGTCGCCCCGCCGCGCACGGGTAAAACCGTTCTGCTCCAGAAGATTGCCAATGCCATCTCCACCAATCATCCTGAAGCGTATCTGATTGTTCTGCTTATTGACGAGCGGCCGGAAGAGGTCACCGAAATGCAGCGCGCGACGCAGGCTGAAGTCGTCAGTTCCACATTTGATGAGCCGGCGAGCCGCCACGTCAGCGTCGCGGAAATGGTTATCGAAAAGGCCAAGCGCCTGGTCGAATACGGTCGCGATGTGGTTATCCTGCTTGATTCCATCACCCGTCTTGCCCGCGCCTACAACACGGAAGTTCCCCATTCCGGCAAAATCCTCACCGGAGGTGTCGATGCCAATGCCTTGCAGAAACCCAAGCGGTTTTTTGGCGCCGCCCGAAATATTGAGGAAGGCGGTTCGCTCACCATCATCGGAACCGCGCTGGTCGATACCGGTTCCAAGATGGACGAGGTTATCTTTGAAGAATTCAAGGGTACCGGCAACAGCGAACTTCACCTTGATCGCCGCCTCGTTGAACGCCGCACCTATCCGGCCATCAACATCGCGGCCAGCGGCACTCGTAAAGAGGAATTGCTCCTCGACAAGCGGGAGCTGGATTTGGTTTACCGCCTCAGGAAAATTCTCTCTGACATGAACCCGATTGAGGCCGTTGAAATGTTGAAAACACGATTGGAGAAAAAGGCCACCAATCGTGAATTTCTGCTTACCATGAATCTTGACTGATTTGGTTCGGTGTCAGATCGGTGGCATGTTTCCGATTCCGACACCTTGATCATTGCCGGACGGGTGCTGATCGTACCTGAGATATATTTCCATGATTGACCTGCCGATTTATCTTGCCGGAAAGCCGCTGCGAACATCCCAGCGCGTCGGCATCACGGCTCCGGGGACATCGCGGGTCGTCGGACGTGCGGGCTGGGCGCAGATGCGCCACGCTCAGCAGGCAATCTCGCTGATTGAAACGGGGCAGAAAAAACTCTCTGAACTCGCTTCCTGGCAACGCCTGGTTATTTGCCGGAACATGCTCGATTATGTCACCGCAAATCGAGAAAAATTCGCCCGCTGCATCAGCCAGGAAGCGGGTAAACCCATCACCACGGCCCGGGGGGAGGTTGAACGGGCACTGACCACTTTTCGTCTCGCTGTGGAGGAATCTACTCGCGTGGAGGGGTTTCAACCGACAGCGGATATTGACCAGCGATCTCTCGGCTATTACGCCACGGTTGAAAGGGTTCCAGCGGGCCCGTGCGTATTCATCACGCCATTTAATTTTCCGCTCAATCTCGTGGCGCACAAAGTAGCACCAGCCATGGCGTGTGGTTGTTCATTTATCCTCAAACCGTCAGAGCGGACACCGTTGACATCGCTCATGCTTGGCGAGGGATTACGGCGGTCGGGTCTTCCGCCCGAAAGCTGGGCCATCCTGCCATGTGATGCCGATGTCGCCCGGTATCTCACCGGTGCGGATCGTGTGCGTGTCGTGTCTTTTACCGGATCCGTGGCGGTGGGCTGCGACATACAGCGTCAGGCGGTGGGAAAAAAAGTTATTTTGGAATTGGGTTCAAATTCCGCGGTGATCGTCGAAGCCGATGCCGATGTATCGGACGCCGTGGACCGTATCGTGCCTGCAGCGTTTGGGTACGCCGGCCAGAGTTGCATAAGCGTTCAACGGATATTTCTGCATCGTCGCATCGCCCGCAAGGCGATTGAGCGACTCGTAGAAAAAACCCGGCAATTGAAAGTGGGCGATCCCGCTTTGGCGGCAACGGACGTCGGCCCGATGATTGACGAAGCCGCCGCCACCCGCATTGAAAAATGGGTGGCATCCGCCGTCGAGGCCGGCGCGAAAGTGCTCATCGGCGGTAAGCGAACCGGGGCCTATTACACACCGACGCTTCTGACGGATGTTCCCGCTTCCGCCGAAGTGGTGCAGAATGAGGCGTTCGGTCCGGTGGCCATTATAGATGTGTATTCCGATATCTCGGACGCCCTTGGTGAAATTAATCGTTCCCGTTTCGGCCTGCAGTTGGGGATTTTCAGCGACCAGCTATCTCTTGTTCGCGGCGTATTCCGCTCTGCCCAGGTTGGGGCGGTGGTGGTAAATGATGTCCCGACGACCCGGATTGATGCACTCCCGTATGGGGGAGTCAAAGCGTCGGGCATCGGTCGCGAGGGGGTGCGCTGGGCCATCGCCGAGCTTACGGAATTAAAAACTCTGCTGGTGCGGGATAAGGCCCTGCCCCGCGCGAATGATCCATCTCAAACCGTTCGGAAGAATAGAAAGGCATAAATGGAAGTTGGTGTTGTCGGGTTGCCCAACGTCGGTAAATCCACCCTGTTTAATGCGCTGACCAGCGCCGGCGCTCTGGCGGCTAATTATCCCTTTGCCACCATCGAGCCCAATGTGGGCGTCGTGAGCGTACCGGATCCGCGATTGGCCGTGCTTCATGCTCATATCCCCACGGAAAAAATCATTCCCGCCTCGCTGAAGGTTGTGGACATTGCCGGGCTGGTGAAGGGGGCCAGCACGGGGGAGGGATTAGGTAATAAATTTTTATCGCATATCCGGGAGGTGGATGCCATCCTCCACGTGGTGCGATGTTTCGATTCCGGCGATATCCTCCATGTCGATGGCTCGGTTGATCCGCAGCGCGACATCGAAACCATCGATACCGAATTGATGCTCGCGGATCTGGAGATGCTTGAAAAATCCGTCGATAAGCACCGGCGTCTGGCCAAATCCGGCGACAAAATCGCCCTCGAGCAGGTAAGCCTCATGGACCGCATGATCGATGCACTCAAACGCGGGGTTCCGGTTCGGCAGCTTACCGGCCTCAAACCGGAGGATGGGCCCCTGATCCGCGCCATGGGAGTGATTACCGCCAAAAGGGTGCTCTATGTGGCCAACGTGGATGAAAATGATCTCCACGGGAAGAGCCCCCATGTGGAAAAAGTGCGGCAGCGAGCCCAACTTGAAAATGGGGCGGTTGTCTGCGTTTGTGCCCGCCTGGAAGCGGAACTTGCCGAGATGGCACCGGAAGACCGCACCGAAATGCTCTCCGCGATGGGGCTTAAAGAACCCGCTTTGGCGGCAGTGGCCCGCGAAGCGTACCGCATTCTCGGCCTCCAAAGTTACTTTACCGCCGGTCCCAAGGAGATACGCGCCTGGACCATACCCGTCGGAGCCACCGCTCCGCAGGCTGCCGGAGTGATCCATACTGATTTTGAAAAAGGCTTTATCCGGGCTGAAATTTATTCGGTGGATGATCTGGTAAAGTACAAAACTGAAAGTGCCATACGCGCCGCCGGACGGCTTCGTTCTGAAGGGAAAACGTATATTTTTCAGGAGGGGGATGTGGCGCACTTTCTCTTCAGTTCATAGCGGCGGCCGGAAAAGTCGCCGTCGCATGGTGGAACTAAGTGTAGGTATGCGATCCGCCCGGTCGCCTGGGTATGTGGAACGCGAGGAACGGAAACTCGATCAGCATAATGCCAAAGATGAATAAAAAAATTCGACCCGCGAAACAGGGAAATAAAATCTGCCGGATTGCGATTCTCGGCTCCACCGGATCGATCGGTTGCAACGCTCTGGAGGTGGCCACCCACCTCCGCAACCGCTTTAAGGTTGTCGGGCTGGCGGCCGGCAGTAATTGGGAAAAACTCGCGTCTCAGGCGGCGGCCGTAAAACCCCGTGTGGCGGTTCTCTCTGATCCGTCGGATGCGGAGGATGTAAACAAGCTGCGCTTGCGGCTTAAACGTTCGCGGACGAAGGTTGAACTTGGGAGCGAAGCACTCGATCGTATGGCGGCCCGCCCCGACGTGGATATGATCATTGCCGCCGTTGTCGGAGCCGTCGGGCTCAAGCCGGTTTTAACTGCCGTGCGGCATGGGAAAACCGTCGCGCTGGCGAATAAGGAAGCACTGGTTGTTGCTGGCGGCTTGGTGATGCCGATGGCGAAAAAATATGGCTCCAGCATCATCCCCATCGATTCCGAACACAGCGCTATTTTTCAATCGCTTCGTAGCGGTCACACGGCTGAAATTCGTCGCATTATCCTTACCGCCAGCGGCGGGCCGTTCCGTGATTGGTCGCCGGATTCGCTCGCCAAGGCGACCGTTAAAGAAGCATTGAATCATCCCAATTGGAATATGGGGCCCAAAATTACCATCGATTCGGCAACTCTCATGAACAAAGCACTCGAATTGATTGAGGCCCATTGGCTCTTCGGATTATCGGCCGATAAGATTGATGTGGTGATCCATCCTCAGTCGATTATCCACAGCATGATTGAATTTGTTGACGGTAGCATTATCGCGCAGCTTGGAACGCCTGATATGCGAACCGCCATTCAATATGCCATGACGCATCCGCATCGATATGACGGTTGCTCGAACCGGCTCGACTGGAACAACGTAAAAACCATGGACTTTACCCCCGCGAATGACCGATATCCCGCCCTGAATCTCGGTTATGAAGTGATCCGGCGGGGGGGCACCAGCGGGGCGGTACTCAACGCCGCCAACGAGGTCGCCAATTGGGAATTTCGGCAGGGAAAGATTCCATTTTCCCGAATTGTTGCCATTGTTGATGAGGTGCTGAATTCCCATCTGAAATCCGGATTTATTGAGCGGCCCACGCTGCCGCAGTTGCTCGACGCCGATCAATGGGCCAGGCAGCAGGCTGCACGGGCTGTCGAGTAGATAGAATGATCAGGTTTGATGAGGTTCCGTCCTATGGAGAAGAATAATCGCAGGTTCAGATGGATGACCGGGCGGGCCCGCTTCACAGGGGCCGTCACGCTTATGACACTGCTCGTTCCCCTCCTGACTGCCGATATTTTCACTCGATTTTTTAATGGCGTCGGCCAGGTGGCGCTGGTGATCATCGGTTTCGGTGTGCTGGTGTTTTTTCACGAACTTGGGCATTTCCTCGCGGCCAAGTCGTTCAAAATACGCTGCGATGTGTTCTCCCTGGGAATCGGACCGCGACTCTGTGGCTGGAGGAAGGGAAAAGGATTCAGTTTTGGCAGCGTACCCATCGGCCCTCCCGTTCAGGTGGAGGGGGAAAGCGCCAAAATGGTCGTACCGCAAGTTCTTGGCGAAACCGATTACCGCATCGCGTGGCTGCCCTTCGGCGGTTATGTGCGGATGCTGGGTCAGGATGATCTTGATCCGACCAAGGTAAGCTCCGATCCCGCCTCATTTGCCAATAAACCCATCTGGCAGCGGATGATCGTTATCTCAGCCGGCGTGGTGATGAATCTTATTCTGGCATTTATTATTTTTGTCATCGTCTTCCGGATCGGCGTTCCATTTCAACCGGCCGTTATAGGCGGTGTGGAATATAACAGTCCGGCTATGAAGGCAGGCCTGACGGTTGGGGATCGCGTTATTGAGGTCAACAACCACAAGCCGCTCGGATTTTTGGAATTTACAGATTTGAAAATGGCTTCCGCTCTTGATACGCCCGGCAAGCCTATCAAATTAACTTATGTCCCCGCGGCTGGGGGGCCAAACCGTTCCGTTAACGTCGTGCCCAAAATGTCCAAATCCTCGGGCTTCCTGATGTTCGGCGTTGCCGCCCCCGAATCGCTCAAGGTGCCCAACGTCAGGCCGCGGCAGTTGAAGAATCTTCCCTGGGCCGCTCCCATCCTCACAAAAGTCAAACCCGGCAGTACCATCATTGCTGTTGACGGACATCCCATCTCTTCCTATGGACAGCTTTATCAATTTGAGCAGCGCAGCGGCGGCAGTCCGCTCCGCTTGACGCTCATGTCGTCCAGCGGCGAGAAATATTCCGCACAGGTCGCCCCCACGCTGATACCCCTGCCCGGGATCACACACATCCCCGCCATCCTCGGTTATCAGCCGTTGATGAAAATTTCAGCGATTCTACCGACTTCCAGCGCCCGAAAATCCGGCCTCAAACCGGGCGATGTAATTCTGAGAGTCGGAACCATCATTAAACCCGATTGGCATCAGATTCGCCGCTTAATAAGCGGTAATCCAAATCAATCCGTCAGCATGCAAGTCCTTCGCAACGGCCTGGATCACACGCTTACTGTTCATATCGGTGCGCTTAATGGAAAAGGGTTCCTGGGAATTGAAGCGGCCCCGGCGTATAGAACCGACATCTTCGGCCGATCGGATACCGATACCGGATCAAACAATCTCACCGGTAAAACCTTCACCGGAGTGGCCGTCGTGGCAAACGCCCACTCGTCACCTGCTGCATATTCACCGGTTAAAAATTGGCTCCAGCTTTACAATTTCGCACTCCAGCATCCCGCTGCCGAAATCGCCATCAGGGTTGCCGGACTCAAATCGCCGGTACTGGTTAAAAATTCCGGCCCTATTTACACCGCATTAGAGCAGTTTCGCTATGGCCTTTCTCTGCCGCTTAATCCGCTGACAGAATTACAGAAAACATCCAGTCTCGCCACCGCGTTGGCCATGGGCATCGACCATACCATCCGCTGGATCACCAACACCTACCTTACCCTCCGCGGTCTGACCATCGGAACCGTTTCCCCGCATCAACTGCATGGTGTGCTCGGCGTCGCGGCCGTGAGTTACCAGCTTGAGTCGCAGGGATTCATGTACCTGCTTTACTTTATGGGCTTGATCTCGGTCAATCTGGCGGTGATTAATTTTTTGCCGCTCCCCATTCTTGACGGCGGACTGTTCGTCATGTTGCTGCTGGAAAAAATCCGGGGGCGGCCGCTTCCGCTGAAAGTGCAGGCGGGCATTCAAATTGTCGGGTTGATTCTGATCGGCGGCGTATTTTTATATGTTACCCTGTTTAATGATCTGCCGTTGATTTTTCACCATTGAAGCATTCCGGGAGACCCTGTGACAGTTCCTGCCAGCGGGGCGGGCGACGGGGTATGGCTGCGAACAACGAATAATCCGGAGCATACTGGCACGAGCCGATGAGTTTATCCCATCGGCAGTGTGTCGTACCTGCGCCCCCGCCCCAAATCGTGGTTTGCGCATTCCCGTAGCCCCTCCTGCAAGTCGGCGAATTTACCAAAGGTTTGCGCCTGGGACACACTTGGCAGAATCCGTCACAGGCACCCGACAACTCGGCAATATCAGTACCACCTTGTGAACAGTGAGCTTGGTGGGGCCTGATTGATGGTGGGGGGGATAACTGCGGGCGAGAGGAGTCGAACCTCCAC